>NZ_VYJH01000003.1:0-433376 GCF_008709855.1 Halospina sp. K52047b
GCCGCTCTTTTCTGTTGCGAATCCGGAAAACCGGATTACTGAGCGCGGGGCTCGCTCATCAGGCCCTTCACGATCGCGAAGCAGCCGACCAGCAGCACGAGCGCGAACGGCAGACCCATGGAAACCGCCATGGCCTGCAGTGCCTCGAGTCCGCCGCCGAGAAGCAGCGCGATGGCAATAGCGCCCTCGATCACGGCCCAGAAGATCCGCTGGGGCTTGGGTGCGTCCACCTTGCCGCCTGCCGTGATGGTGTCCAGAACCAGCGAACCGGAGTCCGACGAGGTCACGAAGAACACAATCACCAGCGTGATCGCCACAAAGGACGTGATTTCAGCCAGCGGGAGCTGTTCCAGCATCACGAACATCTGCAGGTCCAGGCCGGCATTGGCAATCGCCTCAACGCCGTGGTTGAGGTACTGGTCCAGCGCCGTGCCGCCCAGCGCGGTCATCCAGAGGACGGAGACCGTGGAGGGGATCAGCAGTACCGCGATCAGGAATTCACGAACAGTCCGGCCACGGCTGACCCGGGCGATAAACATGCCCACGAAGGGTGACCAGGCAATCCACCAGCTCCAGTAGAAGGCGGTCCAGCCCTGGCTGAAGTTGGCGTCTTCACGCCCAAACGGATTGGATAGCGCTGGCAGGTTCACGAGATAGGAACCGAGATTCTGGAAGAAGCCGGTCGCGATGGCCAGTGTCGGTCCAACCAGGATCACGAACAGCAGCAGAATGCCCGCAAGGATCAGGTTGACCTCGGAAAGACGGCGCACACCCTTGTCCACGCCCAGCAGGATGGAGCAGAGAGCCACTGCGGTGATGCCCATGATCAGTATGATTCGGGTGGCATCCGCGTCTGGAAGACCGAACAGATGCTCCAGGCCGGCAGAGGCCTGCGTGGCACCGAGGCCCAGGGATGTTGCAAGGCCGAACAGGGTCGCAAAGACCGCCAGGATATCGATGATATGACCAGGCCAACCCCAGACCCGTTCACCCAGCAGTGGGTAGAAGATCGAGCGGATGGTCAGTGGCAGGCCCTTGTTGAAGGAGAACAGCGCCAGCGCCAGTGCGACCACCGAGTAGATCGCCCAGGGGTGCAGGCCCCAGTGGAAGATGGTGGCGGACATGCTCAGGCGCTGAGCGGCCTGCTGGTCGCCTTCCGCCGCACCCAAGGGTGCCCAGTCGGTCCGTACACCGTCTTCTACGGTGGTGCCGCCCATAGCGGTGCCGTAGTGGGTGACCGGCTCGGAGACGCCGTAGAACATCAGGCCGATGCCCATGCCTGCAGCAAACAGCATGGCGAACCAGCCCATATAGGAAAAGTCCGGCCGCGCTTTGGCGCCGCCCAGTCGTACCTTGGCCAGTGGCGTGAAGATCAGAACAACGCTGAGGACAAGGAAGATGTTGCCGGACAGAAGAAAAACCCAGGTCAGATTCTGGGTCAGATAGTTGAAGATCGCGTTGTAGATCGGCGCCACCTGGTTCTGTAGTGCCAGTGTGATGAACACGAAGAACACGATGATGGCGGACGAGATGCCGAATACCTTGCCGTGAAGGTCAAGGTTGAGGGTCACTTTGCCGGAGAAGTTGTCCTGACCGATCTTGTAATCCGTATCGATCAGGTTCGCCGGGCCCTCCGGCGCGGGAACGCCGTCGACGCCCTCGCTGCTGTCACCGGATTGGTTTGGATCCTGCGTCATGATAGCGCACTCCGTTTATGATTTGACGTTATTGAGATCCCGTATGATGTAGTCAGGGCCGGACCAGGAAAATGGACGCATCCGTCTCCTTGGCCACCTTGCCGCCATTGGCCGGCATGATAGCGTCGAGCTTGCGGGGCAGGTGGGTCGCCATGACCACCAGATCAGCTCCCATATCCTTTACTGCTTTAAGCAGCTTGTCATCCAACTCGACAGCCGGATCGGACGATACGATTACCCGCGCCGAAACGGGCCGACCGTGCTGCTGGGCCTGTTCGTTGGCGAAGGCTTCAAGCTTCTGTTCATATTCCTCAGGATTGTGGGCCACTGACCCGGGTGAGGAATGGGTAACGCTCACGTAACAGATTTCCGTCTCGTAGTGTTGCCCGAGATCGCCCGCCACCGTGAGCGCACCCTTGAGTGCGTCCACATGGGCCAGGTCCACAGGCACCATGATTTTCCTATACATTGCCTTGCTCCTTCCGTGCTCGTGACATGGAATTAATGCTGCGCGGCCGAGGCTACTAGGTAACAGTACGTAATGCCACCCGTTCCCCGGATACTGCCCTACTATAGTCGAATTAATGACGTTTGGTTCACTGGTGGTGCGGGAATATCGCAAACGCGCTGGATATGGTGAACCACGGATGCCACTCCCGAGCACCCCTGTTATAGTCGAAAAACATCATCAAGACGGGTATCAAGGGGGCACTGCATGATTGAATCACCACTGCTCGAGCGCGCGGAAGGCTACATTGGCGGCCAGTGGATCGGAAAGGGCAGCGGCGGCACGCTGAGCGTCACCAACCCCGCCACAGGCGAGACACTGGCCGAAGTGCCGGCTCTCGGCGCTGCTGAAACCGAGGAGGCTATTGCCGCAGCCTCCCGGGCCCTGAACCTGCAGGAGCCCGCATCCCTGGACGAGCGCCGCCGCTGGCTCGAGGGCGTGCGCGATGCATTGAAGGAAGAACGGGAGGAAATCGGCCGCATTCTCTGCCTTGAGCACGGCAAGCCGCTGAAGGAGGCCGTGGGTGAGGTGGACTATGCCGCCGGTTTCTTCAATTACTGCGCCAACTACATTGATCAGCTGGCGCCGCACACCATTCCGGAGACCCCCAAGGACTGCACCTGGACGGTCCACTACCGCCCGATAGGGGTGGCGGGGCTCATCACTCCCTGGAACTTCCCCATCGGGATGATCGCCAAGAAGCTTTCGGCGGCGCTGGCCGGTGGTGCCCCGAGTGTGATCAAGCCCGCCGAGGACACGCCGTTGACCATGATCGCCGCCTTCCGGGCCATACACGACCGGAAAGTGCTGCCCAAGGGCATGATCAACCTGGTCATGGGCCCGCCCAAGCCCATCGGCGATACGCTGTGCCAGAACCCGGACGTAACCATGATCAGCTTCACCGGTTCCACCGGCGTGGGCCAGCACCTGATGCGTGAGTGTGCCGGCCGGGTGAAGAAGCTGGCGCTGGAGCTGGGTGGTAATGCCCCCTTTATCGTTTTTGATGACGCCGACGTTGATGACGCCATCACCCAGCTTATCGGTAACAAGTTCCGCGGCGGCGGCCAGACCTGTGTCTGCGCCAACCGTATCTTCGTGCAGTCCGGCATAGCGGATACCTTCGCGGAGCGGCTGGCTGAAAAAGTGGCGGCCCTGAAAGTGGGCGATGGCATGCAGGAAGGCACCGACATCGGCCCGCTCATCAACCAGGCCGGCTTCGACAAGGTGCGCCGCCATGTGAAGGATGCTCTGGACAAAGGCGGCACGCTGAAAGCCGGTCAGCATCCGGACTCGTTGCCCGAGTCCGGCAGCCTTTTCTATCCGCCCACGCTGGTCACCGGTGTTACCCCGGACATGCAGTGCTGCGACGAGGAGACCTTCGGGCCCTTCGTGCCCATGGCCACCTTTGAGACCGAAGAAGATGTGCTGGCCGCCGCCAATGACACGGATTACGGCCTGGCCTCCTACCTGTTCACCAGGGACGAGGCCCGGGCGCAGCGGATGATCCCGGCCATGCGCTTCGGCCATGTGGGCTGGAACACCGGCACCGGCCCCACACCGGAAGCGCCCTTCGGTGGTATGAAACTCTCCGGTGTCGGTCGTGAAGGTGGGCTGGAGGGCCTGTTCGAGTTCGTGGAACCCCAGACCGTGCCCAGGAGCTACTGATCATGGCGGATGAGACGGTTGAGGGTGAGCCCCTGGCGGGGCTGCGGATTGCCCTGCCTGAAACCCGCCAGCTGGATGTGCTGGCGCAGATAGTCGAGCGCCGGGGTGCGGAAACCTGGCGTTGCCCGCTGGTCTCGATCCTGGATACCCCGGATCAGGAGGCCGTTCGGGCCTGGCTCGGGCGCTTTAATGCCGGTGCCATGGATGACCTGATCCTGCTTACGGGCGAGGGTCTTCGCCGTCTTTCCGCCGCGGCCGAGCGCGAGGGCTGCCATGAGGCCTTCGTAACAGCCCTGGCTGGCGTCCGGAAGATCACGCGTGGGCCCAAACCCGTGAACGCCCTGCGTGAGCTGGGCCTGAAGAATGATCTCACGGCGGACGAGGCCACCACCGACGGCGTGATCGCCACACTGCGCGAGCAGGATCTCGATGGTCGCACCGTGGGTGTTCAGCTCTACGGCGAGGAGCCCAATGAAAAGCTGACCGGTTTCCTGCGGCAAGAGGGCGCGGAAGTGGACACCGTGGCGCCCTACGTCTATGCCGACGAGAGCAACCGCGAACAGGTCGAGGTCCTGGCGCAGGGGCTGGTGCGGGGGGAGCTGGATGCCATCGCGTTCACCAGCCAGGCCCAGGTCAAGCGCCTTATGGACGTGGCGAAGGGCATTGGCATGCAGTCCGCAGTGGTCGAGGCACTGAACCGGCTCCTGGTGGTGGCGGTCGGGCCCATCGTGGCGGACAGGCTTGTCCAGTACAGCGTTGGCGTGGACGTCATGCCCGAGGAATCCTGGTTCATGAAGCCGATGGTTCGGGCCCTGATCGAGCGGCTTGCTGCTTGAGGTGAGCAATACCGCGCTTATAAAGCAGCCAGGATGTTATGCCGGCGGCGATGTTGCCGAGCATGGCGCCGGTGAAGAGCCCGTTGAGCCCGCCGATCTGGCCGCCGATCCACAGCAGGGGCAGGAACCAGGCGAACAGCCGCAGCACTGAGATGACCAGGGCCCGCATGGGCAGCCCCATGGCGTTGCAGGCTGAGACCATCAGCATGCACACACCGAGCCCGCTCCAGCTCACCGGCAGCCGCAGCAGGAAATCCGCCAGGTGCCCCTGCACCTCGGGGTCACTGGCCAGCAGCGAGGACAGGAGCCCGGACAGCAGCAGCCAGGCTGCGGCGATTCCGAGCTGGAGCAGGATCACGAAACGCACCGCCAGCCAGACCAGCAGTTCCACCCGATCCGGCCGCCCCGCGCCCACGTAGCGACCGATCATCGGGGGCATGGCCATGGTCAGGGCCAGCACCGCCACCAGGGAGAAGAACTCCAGGCGTGAGCCCAGGCCCCAGGCACCCACGGCGGACTCCCCGAAGGTGGCCACAAAGCCAGTGGCCAGCATGGCCGCAATGGGCGGCATCAGCTGGCTGAGCATGGCCGGGCCGGCAATGGAGCCCAGCTGGGCCAGTGCGGGCCGGATCGGCAATTCCGCCAGGAGGAAGGTGATCCACTGGCGTGCGAAGAGTCGGGAGAAGACCACGAGAGTGCCGGTGCCGAACGCGACCACTGTCGCCCAGGCGGCGCCCGCGATGCCCCAGTCGAAGGTGAAGATGAACAGCGGGTCCAGGGCTACGTTGATCAGGCTGGTGATCACCATCATGGCCCCGGGCAGTTTCGTATCCCCGTGGGAGCGGCACAGGCTGTAGCCGAAATAGAGCACGGCGCCCAGCCATGCGGCGAACAGGAATGGCGGCCAGTAGGCGTCCAGCAGGGGCTGGAGGTCCTCGCTGCCGCCGAGCAGCGCCAGGATCCAGTAACGACCCAGCCAGATCGCCAGCGCCAGCAGCGCAATCAGCGCCGCGCCGGCGACCACCACCAGGCCGCCGAGCCGCCTGGCCCGGACCGGGTCATCCGCGCCCAGTACACGGGATATCACGGCGGTGGTCGCAATGCCGATACCGACCTGAACGCCGATGATGAACATCTGCAGTGGCACCGTGAAGCCGAGGGTTGCCAGCGGCTTGACGCCCAGCTGGCCGATGAAGGCACTGTCCACCAGCTGGTAGCTCATCAGAGCCAGCACGCCGAAAAGCATGGGCCATGTGAGATGGAACAGTTCCCGGCCCGGGCGTGGGTTGTCCACCGAGGTGTTGATCATGGGTAACGTCGTGGCTCCACTGGCAGTGCGGAAGAGGGCATTATGCTAGCGGAGATGGTGGGGGATTCACACACACAAAAGGGAAGGCCCTTTCTGAGTGCCTTCCCTTACGATTGCCTGGCGTACCAGTTACTTGCGACGGAGTACCGCCTTGAGACTGCGCGTTTGAGCGGGGCGGGTCAGTGCTTCAAGCGTCATGTTGTCTTTGTTGGGACGGTTCACATCGGCCCGACGGGATGCCTCAACCGGCGCAGTACCGCGGCGGCGAACATCTGATTGAACGAATTTGGTGCGCATGATTCGCCTCCTCTAAGGTTTCCGGTTGATGTTGGTCATTGGATCCGTCCTCCTGCTGCGGCAAAGTGAACCCCATGCGGATGGACGGCGTATTGCCTCCCGTCAAGAGACATGACAATCATGCTCTCTTGTTTCCAATAGGAAAATACGGAAAGCTACTTAGCCTGCTCACTAAAAATCCTGGTTAGGCCCGTCATGCAGGGGAACCAATGACGGAGATCATAGTGAGGGATCAGTGTTTCGGGTTGATGACAAATTAATTTTGCTTAACGGCAAATCCTGATCTACCCTCTTAGCATCCTCACCCAAGTGGGTGCAGAGGCGGGAAAACTCGGAGGCGCACAACAAGAAATGCGTCACTGGGAAGTGAACCAGAAGAAACAGAGAGGATGATGACCATGAAAAAGAAGATTCTGGCCCTTGCGGTTAGTGGTGGTCTGGCAGCTGCACCCATGGGTGCGATGGCAGCACCGGAGCTTTACGGTATTGTGGATATTGGCGTTGAAAGCTTTAATGACTCAGATGGTGTTGCAGCAAACGAACTCTTTGGTGGGTTGAACTCTGTTGATGGAACCAACTCGACCGATGGTTTTACCTCTGCAAGCCGTAGTGATGCCAAGGACTTTGAGCTTTCCAACGGCCTGCAGTCTCGCATCGGCATCCGGGGCAGTGAAGAGCTGCCGGTAGCTGGTCTGACCGCATCCTACAACATGGAATTCGCGATTGACGTACTGGACGAAGATGGAGGTGGTATTGGTAATGCCGTCGGGACCCGGCTGGGATGGGCCGCACTCGGTGGCGACTGGGGTAAGGTCAAAATTGGTTCGCAGTGGCAGGCACTCTATGAATTCGGTGGCTGGAACACGCATCGGACCGACGTCCATGGCTATGGGTCTTACTATTACACCACAAGCGCTCTGAGCAATTCGCTTTCCTATGGTTTCCGGCAAAGTAGTGCAATCAGCTATGAGTATGGTAGCGCGTGGGGCCACTCGGACCCGTTCGCCGCACAGATTACTCTTGGTGTTGGCGAAGGCAGTGACTCTGTAGGTGGTGAATATATCGGCACTAATACTGATGGCGAAACTGTCCAACTCAACAACAGCCAAGATGTTGCTAACGAAGAAGGCATTTCTTCCATTCAGGCCGCATTCCAGTACAGCTTCGATCAGCGAATCAGCGTTAACGCAGTTTATGTCAAAGAGTTTAACGACTATGATTCGGGCGCATACCAAGAAGCAGTAGTCAATAACGCGAATAACACGGATCTTTACACTGCCGCTGATGCTCGCTCGGATGCAAGATCAGCTAATCAAGAACCTCAGCTGATCAACGTAGGCGCACGTTGGAGCGTGACAGACGCTCTGGAACTCACTGCAAACTACACTCAGGTTGATCTGGATAACGCTTCGGATGACAAGCGTGACAGTATCGCCGTGGCATCCTTCATGGATTTCGGTGAAGGCCTGACAGGCCATCTTGGCTTTGCACAAGCTTCTGATGATGGGGATAAGGCCGACTTGGATCTCGACGTGTACGGTTACGTGAAGCAGGCTCTGTCGGATCGTACAGATGTTCGCCTCGAGCTTGAGCACGTGAAATACGACAATGCTCAGGACTCCAGCGCAACGGTCGCACTGGTCGCCCTGCAGCACAACTTCTGATCACCCGATCGGAAGCAACTGCAGCACGGAACGGCACCCCTCGGGGTGCCGTTTTTGATTGTGGCCCCGGTGGCCTTGGAACACCGCCCCTTCGTACCCATCTCCTGTGTAAAGCCATCAACAGGAGAGCACCATGCCACAGCATTTCGACGACGCCCCCGGCCTCTGCCATGAACCGGATGCGGAGACGCAGCAGTATCGCCTGAACCACACCATGGTCCGCATCAAGGATCCGGAGAAAAGTCTGGATTTCTATACCCGTGCGCTGGGCATGCGTCTGATCCGGAAGCTGGACTTTGAGGATATGCAGTTCACCCTGTACTTTCTGGGCTATCTGCCCGAAGGGGGAGAGTCCGAGGTGCCATCAGACCCTGCGGCGCGCACGACCTACAACTTCGGGCGTGAAGCGCTGATTGAGCTGACCCACAACTGGGGTGACGAGAAGGATCCGGACAAGCAGTTCCACAACGGCAATGAAGAGCCCAAGGGCTATGGGCACATCGGTGTGGCCGTGCCGGACGTGGAGTCCGCCTGCCAGCGCATGGAGACCCTGGGGGTACCCTTCCAGAAGCGGCCCAACGACGGCAACATGAAGGGCATCGCGTTCGTCAGGGATCCGGACGGTTACTGGGTGGAGCTATTCCAGCCGGATTCGCTGGCGAAGATGGGCCGGGCCTGATCAGGCCGCTGGCTGCTCGAACAGCTCATGGATGGGCGCGGGCCGGGCGATCCCGAAGCCCTGCCCGTAATCCACGCCAAGCTGACGGAGGGCCTCGATGAGGTCCTCACCTTCCACGAACTCCGCAATGGTGCGCAGGCCCATGCTGCGGGCCACCTCGCAGATGGCGCGTACCATGCTCTGGTCCTGGTGGTTGGCCAGAAGATCCCGCACAAAGATCCCGTCAATCTTGACGAAATCCAGCTCGAAGCTGCGCAGGTAGTCAAAGGTTGCCAGCCCCGTTCCGAAGTCATCCAGGGAGACGCTGCAGCCCAGTTCGCGCATGGCGCGGACCTGTGCGACAGCGGCGGAGCGGTTACCGATCTGTTCCGTCTCGGTGATCTCAAAGCTGATCTTGGCGGGGGGAACACCGGCAACCCGGAGTTCCTGGTCAATGAAGGCCACCAGCTCCGGGTTGGAAAGGGAGGTCCCTGCCAGATTGATGGCGCATTTGGCCGTGCTTTCGAGCCATGTTGGATTGGCGGCCAGAGTTCTCAGGGTGGTGCGGATCACCCATTGGTCAATCTCGCCCATGAAGCCGAAGGTCTCCGCCACCGGCAGGAAGCCACCCGGGCTGACCAGTTCCCCGTCGCGCTCGCGCAGGCGTACCAGTATCTCGTAATGCAGACCGGTATCCTGGGGTAGGAACGGCTGGATCCGCTGTGCGAAGAGCTCCAGGCGCTCCTCGGTCAGTGCGGATTTGAGCCGTTCGATCTGCTGGGTTGTGGCGTGGCGTTCTGAGATCAGGGTGCGGGTGTTCTCAATAATGTGGATGCGTGGCGCATGCTGCTCGGCCTGGTGTGCGGCCTGCGTGGCGGCGCTGAGATAGTGGATGGGGTCCTCAAGGTTGCCGTCCAGCGGCGCTGCGCCAACGGTAACGCGGATCTGGGTCTGGTGCCCGCCGGGCTCCAGTACACTGCCGTCGAAGTCGGTGTAGAGTGACTCCAGCTTCCGGTACAGCACGGCTGTGGACTCTGCCGGTATCAGCAGAACAAAGGTGGCGTCCGCGATGCGGGCGGGCATGGCCCTGGGCCCGGTTGTCCCCATGAGCCGGGCTGCCAGCTGGCGCTCCAGTGCATGACTGGCCTCGAACCCCAGCAGTTCCTCGATGCGATCCGCTTCAAGGACCCGGAGATAGACCAGCCAGTCGGGCGCCCTGTCGCTCTGACTGCGGTCATCCAGTGCGGCCCTGAGGTCCTCGGTGAAAGCCCGGTCGTTGCGCAGTCCGGTCAGGAAATCCGTTCGCGCCTGTTCCTGGAAACCCTGTATCAGCCGGGTCCGCTCCGCCGTGATGGCGGACAGCACCTGGCACATGACCGCCAGACCGCCCACCAGCAGCAGTGAACGGATCAGGTCCGGGAGTGTGATGATGTGGGGAAGGCCGCCCATGCCATTGAGGGAAAGCCCCAGGAATACGCCCACGAAGACCGGGATGGCAACCAGCCCACTGGGCGGTCTGGTCTGGAGAATGAACCAGCACAGCAATGGGAAAAAGGCGAAGCCAATGGCGGTGGAGTAGGAGCTTTCATTGAGACCATGCACCAGCAGTACCATCAGGACCAGCCCTGAGGTAAGGAGCAACCAGATCCAGGGCATGCGCTGCATCCAGTCGAGCCGGATCTGCTGGAAAAAGTAGCGGGGATTGCTCAGCAGTGAATAGGTCAGCGGTGCGAACAGGATGATGCCCAGGGCCTCGAACGCCAGGTACACGAATACGGTGTCGTGGAGCGCGGCCGCTCCGGCTACCGGGCTGCCCAGACGATAGCCGACGGCTCCGAACAGGGACGTGACGAGCCCCCCGGCAAGGGCCGCCCGGGTGTAGAGGGCGATGAGTTCGGAAAAGGGACCCTTCTTCTGGCCCAGACGCCAGAACCGCCGCATCAGGAAAGCGCCGGTTGCCGCCCCCAGGCACTGACCGGTTGCTGCCAGAGCAGCCAGCACAGGAGGTGAGCCGTCGAGCCACAGGAGCCAGATAAAGAAAACGGGCGTCAGGACCAGCAGGGCGCGATAGCCCAGCGCCGCCGTGGCGCCGATGAAGATCCCGGCTGGTGGCCAGAGGGCGGACATCGACTGGTCGCCGATGGTGAACCAGCGTGATGCTTCGGCGCTGGCGATCAGGACGAGGGCAAGGGCGATCCAGCCCAGAGGCGATCGCCAATGGGTGCTCACGGGGCCATAGGCAGAGGGGGTCTGTGCTCCGATCAGAGTGCTCGGTGTTGGCAACATGCCGCTGTCGGTTAACCTGCGTTGTTGAGTCTTACTTCAGGGAGCCCCGGCAGCGGGAAAAGGATCCGGTTGAGTGTTTTTACCGCATCCAGGTAATCGGCGAACTCGTCCAGCTGTCCTCCCGCCTCATGGCGCAGGGCATAGGTTTCGAGTTCGGGCTGGCCGTGACCGTTCGTCTCGGTGATACGAACGACAGTATACCCTTGGATGCATTCAAGTGTTTCCTCACTGACCGGCATATCGACCTCGTGCTGATCGCCAGAATCCTGTTTCGACTATTCTGGTGCCAGTCCCTCCCGGCTCCTACGGTAACTTCGTTACCAGAATGTGTCCGTGTGTCACTGGTCATCTACCACCAAGGTCGAATGCTGCAAGCCGGTTTTCCAGGTAAACATCTGTTACCATTGTGCCCCGTGTCGCCCAAAAGGCTGAGGTAGTGTGTTCATGACGACCACCACGGATGTCGTCCTCGTAGGCGGGGGCGTAATGAGTGCCACTCTCGGGGTGATCCTCCGGGAGCTTGATCCTTCCCTTAACATCACCCTGGTCGAGCGCCTCGACCATGTTGCCCACGAAAGTACTGACGGCTGGAACAATGCGGGAACCGGCCATGCTGGTTACTGCGAGCTGAATTACACGCCCGAGGACGATCAGGGCAATATCAGCATCGACCGTGCCCTGGATATCAATTCGGCATTTGAGGTTTCGCTCCAGCTCTGGTCCTACCTGGTGAGCAAGGGCGAACTGAAGCCCGAGGAGTTCATCCACACCACGCCCCACTGCAGCTTTGTCTGGGGTGAGGACCACGTGAACTTCCTGCGCAAGCGCCATGGGCTGATGAGCGCGCACCACCTGTTCAAGGAGATGGAATTCTCCGAGGACCCGCGTGTGCTCGAGGAGTGGATGCCGCTGATCACCGATGGCCGTGACCCCATGGAGCCGGTTGCGGCTACCCGGGTTGGACATGGCGCGGACGTGGATTTCGGGTCACTGACCCGGGCGCTGGTGCGCTATCTTGAAAGCAAGCCCAACTTTGAGCTGCTTCTGAACAACTCGGTCACGACCATGGACCAGGCGGATGATGGCAGCTGGAAGGTCTCCTGCCGGGATCGCCATACCGGCGCCAACCGGCACCTGGAGGCGGACTTCGTGTTCATCGGTGCCGGCGGCGGTGCCCTGCCGCTGCTTCAGAAATCCGGCATCGAGGAAAGCAAGGGCTACGGCGGCTTCCCGGTCAGCGGCCAGTGGCTGGTATGCCGCAAGTCGGACGTGGTCGAGCGCCATGACGCCAAGGTCTACGGCAAGGCGCCGGTAGGCGCGCCGCCCATGTCCGTACCGCACCTGGATACCCGCATCATCAACGGTGAGCCGGCCCTGCTGTTCGGGCCCTTTGCCGGTTTCACCACCAAGTTCCAGAAGGAGGGCTCCTTCTTCGACCTGTTCTCCTCTCTGCGCGGCAGCAACTTCTCCTCCATGATGGGCGCGGGTATGAGCAACATGGATCTGACCCGCTACCTGATTGGTGAGGTGTTCCAGTCCGCTGAAGAGCGGATCGAATCGCTGCGCAACTTCTATCCCCGTGCGAAATTCGATGACTGGACCCTGCAGCACGCCGGCAAGCGCGTTCAGGTGATCAAGAAAGACGCCAATGGACGGGGTGTACTGCAGTTCGGCACGGAAGTGGTGGCCGCCAGCGACGGCAGTCTGGCCGCTCTGCTGGGGGCATCGCCGGGGGCATCCACTGCCGCCAAGGCGATGATCGATGTGCTGGAGCGCTGCTTCCCGGGGCAGATGGCCGAGGATGGCGAGTGGACACGTCGGCTGCAGGAAATGATTCCTTCCCATGGCCGTTCGCTCAAGGAGGATGCCGATCTGCTCAATGAGGTCCGCCCCTATACCCTGAGCACCCTCAAGCTGAACGAGTGAGCCGCCGGTGGCCACGCTGGCGGCCCTGACCGGCCCTGAAGTCAGTGGTACCCCGGTATACTTGTGTATACTGGGGTACCATGACCACTGAATCCTCCATCAGGACGCCCATGCCACGCTGGCAGGACCACGCCTCCGCCATTGCCAGCGGGTTTCTCGGGGACTGGCTCCAGGCCCGGGAGAGCCCGCTCGCCATGCCCATGCAGGTGCGCCATCAGGGGCGCGCCATCAATACTGGCGCCCCCGATGTGCCGGATGCTTCCGGTACCCTCGTTTTCCTGATCCATGGCCTGACCGAACTGGAATCCGTCTGGTCCTACCGGGATGACCCGGACAATGGCTACGGACCGGAACTGGCCCGGGCTCTGGGGGGCACCTCGCTGGCCCTGCGCTATAACACCGGCCTGCCCGTTTACCGCAACGGCGAGCTGATGGCGGAGGCGCTCGAAACCCTTCTCGAGAACTGGCCTGTGCCGGTGACGAACCTGATCCTGATCGGCCACAGCATGGGCGGGCTTCTGATCCGGGCTGCCTGCCATCACGGGCGTCAGAGTGGGCACCAGTGGTGTCGCAGTGTCGGCAGCTGCGTCTACATCGGTTCACCCCATGACGGCTCCTGGCTGGCCCGGGGAGCGCACCGGGTCGCGGACCATCTGGCAGCGATGCCGAAGGATTACCTGCGGGTGGCCGGAGAGTTCATCGACCTCCGCAGTGAGGGCATACGCAACCTGTCCCGCGGCGAGGTGACACGGCCTGACGCGGAAGAGCCGCCACTGCTGCCCGGTGCGGATCATTACGTGATTTCGGGACTGCTTACGCGCAACCGGGCGCACCCCGTGAATACACTGTTCGGTGACGCCCTGGTCCAGGAACCCAGTGCGCGGGGCGATGAACGTTCCGGCTGGGTACTCAGGGACATTGCGAATTTCCCCGGGACCCACCACATCCGGCTCGCCCATGAGCCGAAAGTGGCCCGGCAACTGAAGGAGTGGCTGACATGACCACTGAAACCACAGGCAGCAACAGGCGCTGGTGGTTTGGCGTTGCGGACCTGGCAGGCGTGAGTCTGGAAGAGGCGGCGCTGGGCCTGGAACGCATCCACCTGTCCATTGCGGACGAGACGTTCAATGTGCTGGAAGCGATTCCGGTGACGCGGCCGGTGAGTGAGCCGGTACGGCTCATGCACCACGGCATCAGCCGGCTGTCCTACCGCAGCGTCGCCCTGCTCGGGCGTGGCCTCAATGCCGCCGCTGGTTTCGGCCTTCAGTCCCGCCCCTGACGCACCAGGGTTTCCAGGTCCTCACTGATCTGGCTGATGGACTGATCCGAGCGGATCAGCAGGCGTGCCCGGCCCTGGCCGTCGAAGACATAGACGGCGTTGCTGTGTGAGACGTCGTAGTCGCCGTTCTCATCGGGCTTGCCGTAGCCGAAAGTGGTGCGGTAACGCTTCGCCAGTGTCCGCAGCGTCTCCTCGTCCGAGGTCAGGCCCACGATGTTGTCCCCGAAGAAGTCCACGTACTCCCCGACGCGTTCCGGCGTATCGCGTTCCGGATCCACGCTCACGAACAGCAGCGTCACCTCATCCCGCATGTCCTGCGGCATCTGTTTCACGGCGTTCTGAAGCCGGGCCATGGTCGCTGGGCAGATGTCCGGGCAGTTGGTGAAGCCGAAGAACAGCAGCCGTACCTGGCCGGCCCTGTCCTCGGCCGTGAATGGCTCGCCGTCGGGTGCCGTGAGCGTGAACTCAAGGTCCGGCATCAACCCCCGTATGTTCTTGGCATGCCACTCCACGCCGCTGCCACCGCAGCCGGCGAGGGCCAGCATCAGTGCCATCACGCTCAGGGCTCGGATGATTCCCGTCATGCGTGTACCTCCCCGGTTTCATCAGCCTGCTGTGTCTTTGCGCTGTTGCGGTCATCGCGCATCATACGCCCGACCACGATCAGGATGGCGATACCGCTCATCATCGCCGGCGGAATCCAGGTCAGGATCCCGCCCAGCATCTGGTCGGTCTCCGGCGCCAGGGGCCAGGCCCGGCCGCAGACCTCGTAGACGTCATACACCATGCTGTCCGAGAACAGGATCCAGGCCCCGAGCGCGCTCTGGGGTGGAATGATCAGCACCAGCAGGATGATGCGCTTGCCATAGCCCAGGACCCGCTCCGTGTGCGGCGAGCGCGGGTCCAGGATCAGCCACCAGAACAGCAGCCCGTCCAGCAGCATGGACCAGTTCATCAACCAGTAAAGCGGGCGGCTGAGCATGGCATCAAAATGCAGCTCAGGGGTGAGCCAGAGGTAGATCAGCCCCACGAACAGAGTCGCGGCGATCAGTGGCTGCTGCAGCACCCGGTAGGCCATCTTCACCGGCCACAGGACGGGACCAAGCCAGCCGGGAATCTGGCGTGCCCAGAAGCGCATGATGGGCAGCGGGTTGGAAAGCACCAACAGCAGCGGCCCCAGGTGGTGGAGGACCAGGTGCTGGCCGCGGTGGATGAAGAACATGTATTGGGAGTAGTAGTCGAACCGCGTGTGCATCACCGTGTAGCACAGCAGCAGCCCCAGCAGGAAGGTGAAGACCCGGAGCGCGCCGGGGCGTTCCTCCGCCGGCAGCGCATAGAGACCCTGCAGATACATCGTCAGCACCACCACGAACGCGATCAGCGTCAGCGGTGAGAAGTCATAGGGTAGGAGGTAGTGATACCAGCTCATGGGCAACCGGGTGATGGTGTGTTGCGGCCCGTAATAATACCGGAAGGTGTGTGGATTTTCACCGTTACGTGCGGATTGACGGGCCACTCTGGCTGCAGTGCCGGCTCCCCGGCTACACTGGCGGCCATTGATGATGAATTGAGGATAGCTGTCCATGACCGAGACTGATGCGCCCTTCGACAAGACTTGGCCGATGATTGTCTACGCCCTGTACCTGGCCAGCCTGGTAGCCGGGGTTACCGGAATCATTGGTGTGATCATTGCCTATGTGAACGGAACCGTGGAAGACGAACGCCTGCGGACCCATTACCGGTTCCAGATCCGCACCTTCTGGATCGGGCTTCTGTACATGGTGGTCTCAACCATCACCATGCCCATTGGCATCGGATGGTTGATCCTGATCTGGGCCGTGGTCTGGTTCCTGATCCGGTGCGTGAAGGGCATGGTGGCGCTGAACGAGGGGCGGGCCCACCCGGACCCGACCACCTGGCTCTTCGGCTGACCGGCTCAGTGTGAGAGGGCGCGGAAGTACAGGTGCGCGCTCTGTTTGCTGAACTGGAGGGTGCGGCCGGAATGGAACCGTACCTCGAAGGCCGTATCCGTCTCACGCACCACGCCGCCGGCGCCGTAAAGCACGTGTTCCACCTCCCGAGCCTGCCAGATGGGCTGTGCCTGTGCCTCGCCCGCGTCTGTTTCCGGTGAGGGCGCGTCCAGAGTCACGCCGTGCAGATCCGCGTAGCGTTGAGCGATACGGGTGGCCGGCTCCGTCACGGTTATCGACTCACTGCCTCCGTCCGTAATGCCCTCGCCCAGCTCCCGGCTCAGCCCGAAAGTGCATTCCGCCACGAAGCGGCTGGGCAGGCGTTCCGGGTCCGAGCCGTCCGTGGTCAGCAGGTGCAGGTGTTCCCTGGTGCGGGTGATGCCCACGTAGAGCAGGCGGCGTTCGCTCTCGAGCAGGGCATCCAGGTCCGCACTGCCACGCGCCGTGTACGGGAAGGTCTTCTCCTGAAGGCCGGGGATCACTACCACCTGCCATTCCAGCCCTTTGGTGCGGTGGATGGTGGCCAGGTGCACTCCCTGCTGCTGGTTGGAGCCGGCCCGGGCCTTGAGGTCCCGCAGGTGGCGCAGGGCTGTCTGGGCGTCCAGGCCCAGGGTGGCCAGGTAGCGCTGGAATCCGGCGACGGTGCCTATGCGCTCGTCCGCCTGCTCGTGCGTCAGTGCCAGGCTGCGGATGCCCTCGAACAGCTCGGTGGCCGTGGCGTAGTCCTCCAGGATCTGATGGGCTGGCCGGCGACTGCCTTCCAGTGCCGCCAGTGCCTCACCCAGCTTGCGGACCTTGCGCGCGGGCAGCGGTTTCCAGTCGCTGGTGTCCAGCTGCTGCAGCACCTGACCCCAGTCCCGGGTGAACGCGGCCAGCTGGTCGGCGATGGCGTTGAGTTCCTGTTCCTTCAGGCCGCAGTGCGGGAAGCGCAGCACCTGCTGGAAGCACTGCCGCCGTTCCGCCCGGGCCGCATCCCCGGGCTCGCGGTGTTCGCCGGCCGCCAGCGCCAGCAGCTCCATCAGCGCTGCCACCTCGCGGGTGAAGAGGGCGCCCTTATGGGCATCAATACGGTAGGGAACGCCCCGGGCCAGCAGCCGCAGCTCAATCGGCACGCTCTGGCTCCAGACCCGTACCAGCACCGCCATGTCCCCCAGCGGCTGGCCGGCCTGCTGACGCTGCTCGGCCAGGCGCACCACGGCGTCCGCATCCTCGCGTACCCGTTCAAGCTCAATGCTCGTATCCGGCGTGCCTGGATGCGAATGGCAGAGCACCTCCTTGCGGTCGCTGTTGTGGGCGATCAGGTGGTTGGCCAGCAGGGCCACGCGGTGGCCGTAACGGAAGCTGTAGGAGAGGCTCAGTTCCACCGGGTCCGGGAACTCCTCGCGGAAGCGCGAAAGGATGAACTCGGGCCGGGCGCCACGGAACTCGTAGATGGTCTGGTCCGGGTCGCCCACCACTGTCACACGGGCGCGGTCCCCGGCCACCACCTTTAACAGCAGGTGCTGGATCTCGTTGGTGTCCTGGTACTCATCCACCAGCACCATGTCCATCTTGTTGGATACCAGCTCCCGCAGCTCGGGGTGTTCGTGCAGCGCCACCACCGGCTCATAGAGCATGTCCGCGAAGGTGATGCGCCGGTGGTCCTTACGCCATTTCTCGAAGGCGTGGTAGAGGTCCAGCAGGTAGCGGTGTTTCGGTTCGAACCCCAGGGCCTCGAAGACGGTTTCTGCACTGTCTAGAGTGGTCTTCACCCGGTCAATGAAGCCCGTGGCCGTTTCCACGAACTCCTTCTTGTTGCGCCGGATCTCGTCCTGCAGGTCCTCGGGGGCGAAGCGCAGGGTCAACTGCCAGGCCTGGAAATTGACCTCCTGTTCGCTCAGTACCTCACCCTGCCAGGGCGGTAGATAGCCTTCCTGTACGAAACGCCGGTACAGGCGCAGGCCCATGGCATGATAGGTTCGGATCTCGGGAAGCTGGAGCCGGGTGTCGGCGGTGATGGTCTGGAGCTTGGCCTGGAAATCCGCCCGGGCGCTGCGGTTGAACATCAGGATCAGGATGCGCGCCGGGTCATGGCCCTGCTCCAGCAGGTAACGGATGCGCCAGGCGAGCGTGGTGGTCTTGCCGCTGCCGGCTACGGCGGTGATCACGCAGTGCTGGTTATCGAGGGTGACGACCCTGTTCTGTTCGTCCGTCAGTGACATCATGCGGGGGACCTTCGGGCAGCGGCGTCCATTGTAACGGCAGCAGAGGTAATGAGGGTAATGGTATGAGCGAACCGGAAAGCATTCAGCGCAACGTCCTGGGCGAGCCCCTGAAGGCGTGCGGCTACGATCCCATGACCGGTTTCTACCGGGATGGCTGCTGCCATGTGGGGCCCGAGGACATGGGCGTACATGCGGTCTGCAGCGAAGTCACCGAGGCCTTCCTGGAATTCTCCAGTGCCCAGGGGAACGACCTGGCCACGCCCATGCCCGCTTTTGGCTTCGAGGGCCTTAAGCCCGGCGACCGCTGGTGCCTGTGCGCCGCGCGCTGGAGAGAGGCCCACGAGGCCGGCTGCGCCCCCAGGCTGGTGCTGCAGGCCACCCATGAGTCCATGCTGGAGTACGTGGACTTCGCCACGCTCAAGGCCTACGCGGTGGATCTCAACTGAGCATGGAACCGGCACTCGGCCAGTGGCTGGAGGCGACCCTGCCCGTGATCCGGGCGCGGCGGCATCGAAGTGTGCTGGTGCTGGCGGGCCCCGCGGACTGGGGGCGGGCGATTGCGAATGAGGTGGCCGCGTATCGGGAAGACGCCGGCCTGTGGGTGGGTGATGCCGACCCGGCTCCGGGGATGTACCAGTGCAGCGGCGCGCAGGCCCGCCAATGGCTGGGCCGGAACCTGTCGCTGATTGTCTGGGACAGCCATTCGGGCACCCATCCGGCGGGGCTGGGCGCGGTCAGCGGGGCCCTGGTGGGCGGCGGCCTGCTGGTCTGGCTGGTGCCGCCTCTCGTGGATTGGTCGGAAGGGCCGGATCCGGACTACGACCGCCTGCGCCACCATGCCCCACCCTATCGATTTCTGGCCCGGATGGCGCGGCTTCTGGGGCAGGCGGCGGAGCAACCCCCAAATGCGCTGGTTACCCCGGATTCCGCCTTCCTTGAGCCACCGGTCCCTCCCGCAGCGGCTCGGCAGGCTCCCCAGGGGCCGACAGATGATCAGCAGCGCGCCATTGAGGCTGTTATGGCCATGGGCGGAGCGGCGGAGCCCGCACCCGTGGTCCTGCGTGCGGACCGGGGCCGGGGTAAGTCCGCGGCCCTGGGCATGGCCGCGACACGGCTGGTCAACGAATACGGTACGCGGGTCTGCGTAACCGCTGCTCGCCCCTCCGCGCTGGACAGTTTCTGGCACTTCGTCCCTGAAGAATGCCGGGATGGGGTGATGTTCCGGGCGCCGGATGAACTGCTTCGCCAGGTGCCGGAGGCTGACGTTCTGATGGTGGATGAGGCGGCTACCCTGCCGTTACCGATGCTGGCGGCGATGACGGCGCGCTGGCCGGGCGCGGTTCTGGCGACCACCGTGCACGGGTACGAAGGGACCGGGCGGGGCTTCGACCTTCGGTTCCGTGCCGTGCTGGACCGTAACCATCCTGGCTGGGACAGGGTGATGCTGGATGAGCCCATCCGCTGGGCGCCGGACGATCCGCTGGAAACGCTGATGAACCGGTTGCTGTGCCTGGATGCGGATCTGCCGGAGATCGCCTCTTCGGATGAGCCGGTGGCCTACCGGGTGGTGACGCAGGATGAACTGCTGGCCGATGACGGGCTTCTGAAGGCCGTGGTGGGTTTGCTGGTCAGCGCCCATTACCAGACCTCCCCGGACGACCTGCGCCAGCTCCTGGATGATCCCGAGACGGTTATTGTTGCGGCCCTGCAGGGCGATGCCCCCGTGGGCGTGGTCTGGGGGCTGCACGAGGGCGGGCTTGCGGCGGAACTGGCGCGCTCGGTCTGGCTGGGCGAGCGCCGGCCTCGCGGGCACCTGGTGGCGCAGTCCCTGGCATTTCAGGGTGGTGACCCGGAGGCGGCACGCCGGTGCTACCTGCGCGTGACCCGGATTGCTGTGCACCCGGATAGGCGCCGTCAGGGGATCGGGCAGCGATTGCTGGCGGACATGGAGAGGATTGCCGTCGCGGGCGGCGTTGACGTTCTGGCCACCAGTTTTGGCGCCACGCCGGCCCTGATGGCGTTCTGGCGGGCCGCCGGGTTCCGCTTTCTGCGGCTGGGCACGAAACGCGATGCGGCCAGCGGGACCCATGCCGCTATGCTGGGCAGGCCGCTCAACCATGAAGGCACGGTACTGTGCCGCTCCCAGGCCGAGCGTTTTGCGGCGCACTGGCCCTGGCTTCTGCCGGCACTGAACGGTCTTGAGCCTGAGGTGCAGGCAGCCGTGGAGGCGATGATGCCGGCGCCCCCGGAACGGGAGCCCGGGGTGCTCAGTGACGACGACTGGCGCGAGATCGAGGCCTTCGTGAAGGGAGCAAGGGAACTGGAGGTAACCCGGCTGCCACTGGCCATACTCGCTGCGCTGGTTCCTTCCGAGGTTGCTGGCTGGAGCGAAGGGGAGCGACAGCTCTGGCAGCGGGCGGTCACCGGGAGAGCGGACTGGGAGGCGCTGCGCCAGGAAGGGCTGGTGGCGGGGCGGCGTCCGGGGTTAAAGCGGCTCCGGTCGCTGGCCCGGTCCCTTGTTGAGGCATGGTCGGAAAGCGGAGTGTGACCGCTTCGGTTTCATCGGGGTGGTGATCCGCGAACAATGTGGCGAAATCCATTCCTCGGAGTAACCCATGCGCCCCTGCCCCCTGAATCCACTGCCGGCCCTGCTCCTGCTCAGTTCCCTGGTGCTTGCCGGCTGCGGCAGTTCGCCCGGGCCTGACCGTGCCGAAACCCGCACGGATGCCAGCACAGCCCTGATGGCGGCCGCCTCCGAGGGCGATCGGGACCGGGTGCAGGCACTGCTGGCTGAGGGTGGCGCACTCAATGCCATGGGCCCGGACGGCACCCCGCTCTATCAGGCAGCGGACGCGGGGCACGAGGAGACGGTGTGGTACCTGCTGCGCCAGGGGGCGGACCCGGACCGGGGACTGGAAGGTGGTGTAACACCCCTGATGGCGGCCGCTGCCGCCGGCCAGCAACGCATCATTGATCTTCTGATCCGCGCCGGGGCGGATGTGAATGCACGCAGCGACGCGGGCGAGACGCCGTTGACCTATGCGGCTCTGAACAGCCAGCTGGGAGCAACCAACCGGCTGCTGCGGGCGGATGCGGACGTGAATACGGTTAATGAGGAAGGTGAGTCATTGCTGATGCGCGCGGTGGCCCGCAATGACCTGTTGCTTGCCGGGGTCATCGTGGATGCCGGGGCGGATGTGAACTACCAGGCGGCGGATGGCCGCACCGCGTTGGATGTGGCGCGGGCGAACGGCAACCGGGACTTGGTGATGATGCTGAAGAACGCCGGAGGCGACTGACCCCGCTACAGGTCCTGCAGCGGGTGCTCGTCTTCCGGCCAGGGGGCGGTGAAGTGGGAACGGACCCAGCCCGTTGGAACACTGGCTACGTCTTTGTGCGTCCAACGCGGTTCGTGATCCTTGTCGATCAGCCTCGCACGCACTCCCTCCAGGAAATCACGATGGCGGGCGCAGTGCACCGCCACCATCAGCTCCATCATGAAGATGTCGCGCAGGCTCTGCTGCAGGCCCCGGTGCAGCTGCTCGAACACAATGTGCGCTGATACCGGGCAGCCGTTGCGCAGGTTGTTCTGGGCGGCCTGGAACCACTCGGATTCCGCCTCGGTGTTGAGAATGGCGTTGACCACTGCCACCACGTCCCGACCGCGGCATATCCGGCTGATGAACTGTTCGTGGCGCTCGAGGTTGGATTCGGAGAGGTCCAGCTGATAGCCCGCGGCAAAACCCTGGAGGGTTTCCAGCAGGTGGCGGTCATTGGTCTCCGGTGAGCGGGTCCAGCTCTGCTCACGGAGCCGGTCCATGAGCTGGTCGAAGCCGTCATTGGGCACGGCATAGTCGGCCAGGCTCACGCGCAGCGCGTCAGCCACATTCAGGGTGGCGCCTGTCAGCCCCATGAACATGCCGATGCTGCCGGGCAGGCGGTTGAGGAAGCGGCTGGCGCCCACGTCCGGGAAGAAACCGATGCTGACCTCGGGCATGCCCATTTTCAGATCGGGGGTGACCAGGCGGTAGCGGGAGGCGTTCATCATGCCCAGACCGCCGCCCATCACCACGCCCTGGCCCCAGCACACCACGGGCTTGGGGTGAGTGGCGATGGTGTAGTCCATGCGGTATTCAGCAGCGAAGAAGCGTTCGCCGTCATTTCCCGGCCGGCCCTTGGCGTCCTGGATGGCTTCGTGCACCGAGCGAACATCGCCGCCGGCGCAGAAGGCCTTCTCGCCGTTGCCGCAGAGGACGATCACGCGGACGTCGTCGTCCTCGGCCCAGGCGTCGAGCTGTTGCTGGATGGCTTCGATCATCGGCAGCGTGAGGGCGTTGAATTTACGGGCATTGTTGAGGGTGATGAGCCCGAGTGCGCCCTCCTGGCATGCCTGTTTCTCGAAGAGGACGGGGTCCTCGGCCTGGTTCTGCGCTGTGTCGGCGCCCATGGGCGTGCCTCCTGTATACCGCTTTGGCCGTTCAATACGGGCCCTTATCCTACCGGAATTGCGCCGGGGCACCAATCGAGGCGGATGCGTGCGCCGGGGGAGCGGTTATAATGCGGGCTTCGCGAATGGGAGGTGTGCATGCGGAGTATCCTGGCGGTTCTGGCTGCGGTGGCGTTGGCGCTGGTATTTTTCTTTGTGGGTCAGGCGCCGGCCGGTGATCCGGATGCCGGCGAGGCGCTGGCGAGTGGCTGTGCGTCCTGTCATGGCAGTGATGGTATTGCGGCGGTGGATCGGTATCCGTCGTTGGCGGGGCAGAATGAGGGGTATCTGTTCAAGGCGATGAGGGCTTATCAGGATGGGGATCGGCGAGGGGGGCAGGCTACGGTGATGCATGGGCAGGTTTCGGGGCTTTCGGAGCAGGAGTTGCGGGATCTGGCGGCTTACTATGCTGAGATGCCCCGGACGGGTGCGAAAGAAGACTGAGAGGTGGTTGCCGGGATGGGGGGTTGGGGCCTCTCTCCGGGAACCGCCAACAAGTACGTCCGTGTAGGCTACCGATTGCCCGTCACGCTACGCAGTCCTGCTCCGCGTGCCGGTCCTGGGTTGCCTTCCCTGGCAACCCGTCAGGCCTTTCGGCCTGACCCATGGCAATCGAGTTTCCCTCGGAGAGGCCCCAAACCCCCACCCTTCCAGCTGTATTGCTTTCTCTGACAGCGTTTACCCTGGCTTGTCGATGATCTGGTAGCACGGCTTGTAGGCCTGGCCTGGCAGTTTCATGCGGTTCTGGGCCACGAAAGCGTCCAGCAGGGTTTCCAGGGGTTTGAGGAACTCGGGGTCGCCTTCGATCTCGAAGGGGCCGTGTTCTTCCACCTGTTGGATGCCATCGGCTTTGACATTGCCGGCCACGATGCCGCTGAAGGCGCAGCGCAGGTTGGCGGCGAGGCGGTGGGGTTCCTGGTCGCGGCTGAGGTTGAGCGCGCGCATGCTGTCGTGGGTAGGTTCGAACGGGGTCTGGAAGATGGGGTCAACCGTGAGCACCCAGTTGAAGTAGTAGGCGTCGCGGTTTTCGCGGCGGTAATCGCGCACGGTCTGCATGCCCTCTTTCATGGCGCGTGCGGTTTCTTCCGGATCGTCGATGATGATGCGGTAGCGGCTCGCGGCCTGGTCGCCGAGGGTGTTGCGGATGAACTGGTCGATCATCTCGAAGTAGTCGGCATTCTCCTTTGAGCCGCTGAAGATCAGCGGGAAGGGAAGGTCCGCGTTTCGGGGGTCGAGCAGGACGCCGAGGAGGTAGAGGATTTCCTCGGCGGTACCCGCGCCCCCGGGGAAGACGACGATGCCGTGGCCGGCGCGCAGGAAGGCTTCCAGGCGCTTTTCGATGTCCGGCATGATCACGAGTTCGTTCACGATCGGGTTCGGGGCCTCGGCGGCGATGATGCCGGGCTCGGTGATGCCGACGTAGCGGCCACCGTCGATGCGCTGCTTGGCGTGCGCGATGGTGGCGCCCTTCATGGGGCCTTTCATGGCGCCGGGCCCGCAGCCGGTGCAGATATCGAGGCCGCGCAGGCCGAGTTCGTGGCCGCAGTTCTTGGTGTAGTCGTATTCGTCGCGGCTGATGGAGTGGCCGCCCCAGCAGACGACCATGTTGGGTTCGTTTTCCGGCCTGAGGATCTCGGCGTTGCGCAGGACCTGGAAGACGAGGTTGGTGATGTCCTCGGAGTGCTCGGGGTTGTACCAGCCGGCGGTGGCCAGTATCGAGTTGGCATAGACGATGTCACGCAGCACGGAGAACAGGTGCTCGCGGATGCCACGGATCATGGTGCCGTCCACGAAGGCGCTGGGCGGGGCGTTGTGGAGTTCGATCTTGATGCCGCGCGGCTGTTGCAGCAGGGCCAGGCCGAAGTCCTGGTAGGTTTCCATGATGGCCTTGCTGTCATCGCTGATGGTGCCGCTGTTGAGCACGGCGAGGGCGCACTGGCGGAAGAGATGGTAGAGGCCGCCTTCGCCGTCGTCCTTGAGCTGGTTCACCTCCTTGTTCGAGAGGATCTCGAGACTGCCTTCGGGAGAGACGCGCGCGTGAACGCCGTTTCTGGACATAGTATTTGGCCTTCGGTGTCGGTTAAAATCGCGCTTCTGCTGAACAAAGCGCGATCCAAGCCGACTAGTGTTACCCATGGTCCATTACCTCATCAAGATTTCGCCGGAAATGGCGGTCAAATCCGATCCCGTGCGGCGCAAGCAGCTGCGCCAGATGCGGCGTAATGTCCGCCGGATGATGCGCCAGCTCGACGAGCGGATTGATGTGCGCCCGGGCTGGGATCGTATCGACGTGTATGTGCCGGGCGAGGACCCTGAAGCGGAGCAGCGGCGCACGGTGGAACACGGCGAGGCGGCGGGCCTGGCCGAGCGCGTTATCCATTACCTCCAGCGTATGCCCGGTGCCCAGTTCATCCTGCTGGTCGACGACCTGCCCTGGCAGAACTTCGAGGATGCGGCCGAGAAAGTGACCCATGTCTACCGCGAGCGGCTCGCGGGCAAGACCTTTGCCGTGCGCGTGAAGCGCCGGGGGGAGCACAGTTTCAGCTCCCAGCAACTGGAACAGTTCCTGGGCGGGCATCTGCTGAAGAACACGGACGCCGTGGGCGTGAATCTCAAACACCCGGAGATTCCGGTGAATCTGGAGGTGAAACGCGAGAGCATGGTGGTGGTGCGTCGGCGCTACCCGGGCCAGGGAGGCTTCCCGATCGGGACCCAGGAGCCGGTGCTGTCCCTGATCTCCGGCGGGTTCGACTCGGCCGTGTCCTCCTACATGGCCATCCGGCGCGGGCTCCAGACCCACTTCCTGTTCTTCAATCTCGGCGGTACGGCCCACGAGGCGGGTGTGCGGCAGATGGTCCGCCACCTCTGGGCGGACTACCAGTCTTCCCACCGGGTCTACATGATCTCGGTGCCGTTCGAAGGGGTGATCGGCGAGCTGATGACGCGCATCAACCACTCGTACCGTGGTGTCGTGCTCAAGCGGCTGATGATGCGGGCGGCGGAGCGCATTGCGAATGAGATGCACATTTCCGGGCTGGTCACGGGCGAGAGTATTTCCCAGGTTTCCAGCCAGACGCCGCTTAACCTGGGCCTGATTGACCAGAGCACGGACATGCTGGTGATGCGGCCGCTGGTGTTCATGAACAAAGACGAGATCATCGACGTCGCGGACCGGATCGGCGCCTACTGGATGGCGGCGAACATGCCGGAATACTGTGGCGTGATCTCGGACCGGCCAACCACGCGTGCGAAGAAAGGGCGCATTGAGCGCGACGAGTCCTTCTTCGATGATGCGGTGCTGGATGCCGCCGTGGCGAACCGCACCATGACGCCGGTGGACCAGATGCTGGAAAGCGAGGTGGGGATCGACGATGTGCCGCGGGTGAACACGCCCTCACCCGGCGATGTGGTCATCGACATCCGCCATCCCGGTGAGGCGGCGGATGCGCCGCTGACGCTCACCAACAATGAGATCCGCTCCATTCCCTTCTACGAACTGAATCACCGCTTTGCGGAGCTGGACGCAGGTAATCGTTACCTCCTGTACTGTGACGAAGGCAGTATGAGCACGCTGCATGCGGGGCATCTCATCGCGGAGGGGCACGATAACGTCGTGGTTTACGATCCGGGCGAATGAGGCACCAGCAGGGGGAAGGCCGGATAAATGGCATGAACAGAACAGGAAGGGGAGGCGGCCACACCCCAAAGTGTAGTGTGGCCGTTTAGCAGGTCAGCGTTTCAGAATGACCTCAACGGAGTCATCCACGTCCGCCGGGTCGGCATAGCCGACACTGTTCGGCGTGGCGGCAACCTCGTCGACCATACGTGCTGAATCACTGACTTCCGCGGGTGGCTGTCCTTCACCGGTGAAGGTCTGTTCAGCCCAGAAGGACTGCAGCTGCGAGTTACTGCGACCAGTGATCCAGTCGTGGAACTCGCGCCGGACGTCGCTTCCCTTCGCAATCTCAAACGGCGTGGCCGCGTTGCTGCGGTTGAGGTAAAGGTCCCGCACGTCATTCTCAGACAGGTTGTCGGGGCCATTCGGGTGAGCGATCACCACCACGTCCGCCATGCTCAGGGGGGCGGCAAAGAGGCCGGCAAGCGCGATCATGCGTAATGTTTTCATGTCGGGTCTCCTTAAAACGCCGCGTCGAGCTTCAGGGTATAAACGTTGGTGTGGTCGAAGCGGTTGCCCTGGCCACTGGCAAAGCTCGCAGCGTTACCGCTCAAAGCACCGGAGGTATCCCCAAAGGCCCGTGAGTGGGTCCAGTCCGCCTTGAGGGCGATACCCGGCATGGCATCCCAGCGTACCCCGATGCTGTAATCTTCACGTTTTTCATTCTGAGTCGCCAGAGAAGCCTGAGAGCTCGTGGGCGCTACTGGACGGTTTTCGTCATCCTGGGTTTCAACCCACGCATAGGTCACGTAGGGCATGACACTGTCGAACCGGTAGCCAAGAGTGGCGTAGGCACCGTCCCGGTCCGGGAAGGCTCCATCGACGTTACGCCGTGTGACTTCGGAAACAGCCATGATATTGCCCTTCTCATACTCAACCCCTAGGCCAAAGAATTCGCCGTCATCGTCCTGAGCACCAAAAGGCACAAAGTTTGTGTCCGCGCGGGCGGCAACACCACGGAGCGTCCACGTGTAGTCGGTCCACGACATCACGGCGCCTGCGATGTTACGCAGCTCCAATTCGAAGATGTCGTTATTCTGGCCGGCGAGCCGGTCTTCCTGACTGTGCCCCCCGAAAACCTGAGTCCGAATGGATTGGCCAAGCACGTCAAACGTGTACGTTGCATCCACTCCGGTATAGGAGCTGAGAGAGACCTGGTCGTAGACAGCGCTGGGAGCGCGCGCAAAGGGCTGCGCATAGCCCAGGTCTAGGGAGTCGGAATACATGAACAGGGGCATGCGCATCTTACCGGCCCGAACACGCAGGCCGTTATCCATCTGGTGACTCAGGTAACCCCATTCAAGTTGGGTTTCCCAGTTATCCCGAGCCTCTTGCTCGCCCCGGGAAAGGAGCTGAAAAGTGGCTCTGGTCTGATCGCTCAGGTCAAAGGTGCCCTGGACGGCGAACAGTGTCAGGGGGCGGATCTCGGATTCTTCGGTAACACCAGCGTACCCGGCATTGTTGCTGGCACGGGCATAGCCGGTGCTCATGAAGCCGTTGATGCGGAAGTCGGTGTCACGCGAATCGCGCATGTCCTGCTGGAGCCGTTCAAGCTGGCTCTCGAGGCGGTCGAGCCGCTCTTCCTGGGCATGGGCGCCGGTGACGCCGGCGCTGACCAGCAGGCACACGGCGAGGCGGGTTTTAGTGGTGCGCAGTTGCTTCATGGTTATCTCCATTGAAGGGGTTTGAGTTTGTTGGGGTCAGACGCGGAACTGTGAAGCGATCTGGTGCAGGCGCTGGGTGATTTCCCGGCTGTCCTGGCTCGCCTGGTCCAGCTCCTGAGTGGTTTCAGTAATCTGTTCGGCGTTGCCGTGGATGTCGGTGATATTCTTGACCACATCATTGAACGTGGCCGTCTGCTCATGAGTGGCGGCCGCAATCTGTTCGTTGATGCTGCTGATGCTTTCAACGTTCTCGAGGATGCTCTGCAGCACTTCTCCGGATTCCTTTGTGGCATCCACACCGGTGCGGGCCTTTTCGACACTGTTCTGCATGGCGCTGACGGAGGATTCCGCCAGGCTCGACAGGTCGGAGATCACTGTCTCAATCTCCTGGGCGGAGTTCTGGGTGCGGACGGCGAGGTTCCGAACTTCATCGGCAACCACCGCGAAACCACGGCCGTGTTCACCGGCCCGGGCGGCCTCAATGGCCGCATTGAGGGCCAGCAGGTTGGTCTGTTCGGTAACGGTCTTGATGGTGTCCAGCAGTCCGGCCACTTTGGTGGAGTGGGTTTCAAACTGGTTGACGAGCTCGGCAGACTGGTTGATCTCCTGCGCCAGATCCTGGATCGTCTGCACATTGCCGGAGACATGGTCCTTGCCGCGGTTGGCGTATTCCGCCGCACCCTGGGTCTGCTCGGAGGCGTCGCTGGCAAAACTGGCCACTTCTTCCACGCTCTTGACCAGCTCATCCACGGAGTGGCGTGCCGAGGCGATGGCCGAAGACTGATCGTTGATGCGCTGCAGGTTCGCTCGACTGGTTTGCGACAGCTGCTGGGAGACCTCTTCCAGGCCCTCCACGTCCTTGCTGATGGTTCCGAAAGCGGCGTGCAGCTTCTCAATGAAGGCGTTGAAGTGGGTGACCAGTTCCCTGAGTTCATCCCGGCCGTCGTACTGGATGCGCGAGGTAAGGTCGCCCTCCCCGGAAGCCATGTTGCGCAGCGAGTGGATGACGCGGTTAAGGCTGCCGGTGATTGAGCGCGCGATGAACAGGCTGACGACGGCAAGGGTGCCAATGGCAATAACCGCGATGCTCAGGCCCAGCGTCGTGCTGCGTTCGGTGGTCACCAGGGTCTCGTCGATGGAGTCACTGAAGGCGCTGCGCGCTTCATCACGCACCGTGGTCATATCGGCCATCAGCTCTTTCAGGCGTTTGGCATTGGCGGAAGCATCCTTGCCCAGTGCCCGCATATCGGCATCGCCCTCAATGAAGGCCGAGGCGATACGGGTCGCTTCGCTGTAGTAGCGTTCCAGGTCTTTGGAGAGCTGACCGAAGCGGTCGCTCATCTGCGGCGCAAGGTCCTGCAGTTCATCCAGGTTGGTCTGGATGGTGTTGTAATAGGTCTCTGTCTCCGCAAGTCTCTCCTCGTTGCCGGTTGTCACGGCCGCGTTGATCTGCGCTTCCATCAGCTCCAGCTGCCCAAGGTTGACGGTGGCCTTCTCCATCATTGGATGCAGCTGATCATTGACCTCATGCAGGCGGCTGGCGTTGTTGTTCTGGACGTAAAAGTTAAAACCCTGCGTGATCAAAAAGGCCAGGATCGCGATCCCGACCAGAAGCGACAGTTTCAGTGAAATGGAGAGTCTTTGTAGCATGGCGTCCCTGTGGTACCTGTGCGGAGTTGCAGCATTATGGGGAGGCGCCAAGTTGTTTGGTACTTAAAGATGTATTCAATTTGTAATTCGAATGCTAAATAGTATTGCACGCTGAAAGACCGTCATCAGTGCCAACCCCGGGTTGTCTGCTGCGATGATTGAGCCCGCTGCCCATGCCGGCCTATAGCAGTTCGATACCAAACCGTCTGACGGCCAATGCCAGCAGTACATAGCACGCCAGGGTAATCACCGCGCTGCTCAGGAGTGCGCCCCAGAAGCCGATACGCGGCAGCAGCTGGGGGAATGCAAGGAACATCGGGAGTGTTGGCAGCACGTACCAGAACGTATAGGCCGCGTAGGAGGCGATCCGCTCCGCGGGCTGATGTTCCAGATACATCCAGACCATGGCCAGCACGGCCACCATGGGAAGCGCGCCGATCAGCGCCCCGATCTTTTCCGTTCGCTTGGCAATCTCCGAGATCAGCACGATGATCGCCGCTGTCAGTGCGTACTTGGTAATGATCCAGCTCATCGGCTCAACCTCCTATCGTTCGCTTCTTGAGTACCAGTATGCGTAAGGGCATGGCGCTTGGACAGTAACAGGCGCTTGACGGGCGGCGGCGGGAGCTGTAAAACCGACCGCTAATCGGTTTTTGGGGTGCAGAATGAACCAGCAATCCATACAGCTCGGTGAACTCGAGCACTCAGTTCTGGAGGAGCTGTGGGAACACGGCGCGAATCACGCCAAGGGTGTGCACGCCCGCCTCGGGGTTCAGAGGGGCATTACTCACAACACAGTCCAGTCCACCCTTGAGCGCCTTTATCGGAAAGCTCTGCTGTCCCGCACCAAGGAGGGGCATGCCTATGTCTATCGCCCGGCGCTTGATCGGGAAGCATTCCTCGCGCGATTGATTGAACAGGTAACCCACCCACTGGCTGACAACATGCCTGAAGAATCCCTGCTGAGCGCTTTTGTGGACTTTGCCGACGAGAAGGATGAGCAGGGGCTGGATCGCCTCCAGGCTCTGATCGAACGCAAGCGGCAAGCCCGTTCCCCGCACGGGGATGGGGGCTAGATAATGGCGTCGTTAGTGCTGGTTTTTCTCAAGGTGGCGTTGCTGGGCATGCTGGTGATTGTGCTGCTGAGCCCCCTGGTCGGAATCGTACTGATGCCGGTCCTGCGTCGCCTTCCGCCGGCACGACGCGCGCTTGCGCTGCTGATTGCCTGCTGGTTGCCCCTGTTGGGTGGGGCCCTCCTGGCCGCCGTGGTAGCCGGACCATCCATCGCCTCGCTGGTTGGCTTTTACAGCGGGCACTGCCCGGCAGGCGCCGGGGCCGGCCATCACCACTGCGTGCTGCACCCGGGCACAGCGTTGGAGCTTCCCTGGGCGTCGCTCTGGCTGAGCCTCGTGGGAGGGGGCTTCGCGTTGCTGGTGGGGCGCAATACCCTGGTACTTTTCCGTGAGTACCGCGCCTATCAGTCACTGGTCCGGATGGCGGGTCGCAGCAGGGGTAGCGAGCCGGCCCTGGTGCTGGCCACCGACCGTCCCTTTGCAGGTGTGCTGGGGCTTATCCGCCCTCGTGTGGTGCTTTCAAATGGCCTGATCAGTCTGTTGAATGGTCAGCAGCGTGCAGTGGTTGAAGCACATGAGCAGGCACACTGCGCGCGCCGGGATCCGTTGCGGCTGTTGCTGGCCCGCTTTGGGGCGCTGCTGCACCTGCCGGTGGTTCGCCGTGTGCTGCTGCGCGAATTCCTGCTGGCGACGGAACAGGCAGCGGATGAACGCGCGGCTGCCGCGGTGGGGGACCGACTGACAGTGGCTGAGGCCATACTCGCGGTGGCCCGTGCAAACCCTCACCGCATGGGCGATCTGGCATTCACGGGGAGCATGATCGATCAGCGGGTCGATGCGCTGATCACCAATCCCGGCGCGCTTCGACTCAGGGGCATGCTGTTCCTGGCCGTGCTTGCCCTGCTTTCGGTTGCTGTCTTCGCCTCGCCGATGCTCCATCATTCCCTCGAATCCTTCCTGAGCGCCTTTCTGGTATAACCCTATGCACAAGTGGAATTGTAAAGTCGGACTGCCTGAAAAACCGATTATGGGTCGGTTTTTCAGGCGCTTGTCCATGGTCCTGGCTGGTTTCGTCGTCGCGACTGCCGGTGCGGCGGAGCCACGCCTCACGCTGGAGCAAGTGCTGAAGCAAGCGACTGACTACGCGCCCCTTAATCGCGAACTGGCGGCCCGTGTGGATCGTGCCCGGGCACAGCAGGAGAAGGCGGGCCGTTGGCCCAACCCTACGCTTGATGTCAGCCAGGAGCGTTTTGAGGCAGGTGGAGACACGACCACGCAGCGGTTCTATTCGCTCTCCCAACAGTTTGATTTTTCGGGCCAGAAAGGGCTCGAAACCCGTGCCGCGCGGGCCCGCGCCGAGGGTGTCCGCCACGGCAATGACTGGCGCCGTCTGACGCATCGCAGCCGTGTACGTCTTCGCTTCTACGCGACCCTGCTGGAGCAGCGTCGCGTTGAGGCCCTGCGCGGGGCGCTTGAGCGTATGGATGAGGTTGCCGCCATGGTGAAAGAGCGCCGTCAGGCGGGGGATATCTCTGGCTATGACCAGAGCCGTATCGAACGTGAACGGGCAGGGTTGAGGGCCCGACTGGATCAGGCGAACGCCGCGCTGCAACACAGACGTGAATCGCTTCACGCCCTGCTTGATACCGATGAAAAACAGATGGACCAATCCCTGGTGGGTCAACTTCAGCCCGATTTGCCGTCCCCGCTTGCGACCTACCTGGATCGCCTCAATCAGCGTGCCGATCTGAAGCGTCTTCAGGCGCGCGCGGACTCGGCCGGGTTCGCGCAGCGCGCCGCGGGCCGTGCCTGGGTTCCGGACCCGACCCTTGGCGTCGGGTTCAACCGCGTTGAACAGCCCGGTGCTGATGGCGGAGGCCTGCTGCTCAGCGTCAGCCTCCCGATTCCCGTCTTCAACCAGGGGCAGGCGCAAGCAGCCGAGGCGTCAGCGCGGCGTAATGAGGCAGAGGCTCGTCGCTTTCGGCGCCTGAAGGAAGTCCGTGCGCGGGTACGCGGCCTCTGGCGCCAGACCCGCTCCCTGATCGAGAGCATCGAAACCTTCCGGGAAGAGGCGCTGTCGCGGTCCCGGGAACTCACGGACTTTGCCGAGTCCACCTACGGGGCCGGCGAAATCGGCATCCTGGAACTGCTGGACGCCTACAGCGGTCAGCTTGATGCGCGCCTGAGGGCGCTTGAGATGGCGCACGACGCCCGTGTCGCCTCCATCGAGCTCCATCAATCGAGCGGGGGCCGGGAGCGCTGAGCGCCCGCCACCCTGCGAAACCACAACCCTGCAACCAATGAGTCCAATAAGGAGAATCACCATGAAAAGCATCATCCGCTACAGCCTGTTCTTTGCGTGCCTCTATGCGGGTCTGGCCGTTGCCGGTGCGGGCCATGAGGACGGCCACGGTCATACCCACGGCGCTGACGAGCCCGAAACGGAAGCGTTCTACGGCGATGAAAGCTCGGGCAAGGACAAGGCCATGGAGGACCATCACAACAACATGGACGATCACCACAAGGACGGTGAGGGCCATGGCGAAGGGCACCATGGTTCCCATGACGGCTCCGATGACAAGGGCGAGGATCATGACCATGGCGGGGAGCACGGTCATGACCACTGACGGGCGTGGCGCAGTCAGGGCCCTGGCCCTGGGTGCGCTTGTCATGGCGTTGGCGGGGTGTGGCGACCACTCCGGTGACCACGGCCACGACCATGGAGATGGTGGGCATGGGGAAGAGGCCCATGCGCCGGCGGCCGACACCAGGCCGTCTGTGGTCGTGACCCGCTATAACGAGGAGACCGAGCTCTTTCTCGAGTATCCAGCCCTCGTCGTGGGCGAGGGGTCGCGCTTCGCGGCCCACCTGAGCTGGCTCGATGGGTACAACCCCGTCACCGAGGGCCAGCTCACCGTCACCCTTGAACAGGACGGCGAAATTGTCGCCGGCTTCCGTGTATCCCGCCCAACCCGGGACGGACTCTACACGCCCACCATCGAGCCCCGGGATGCCGGTACCTTTGACCTCAAGATTGCCTGGGCCGAAGGCGAGCGCCGCAGCGTGCACGTGATTCCGGATGTCCGTGTCTACCCGGACCGGCGATCGGTTCCCGAACAACTGGGCGACTCGCCGCAGGGTGAGATTGGGTTCACCAAGGAGCAGCAGTGGCGTTTGCCGTTCCGTACCGCGGCGGTGAGCGAACGTCGGCTGCGGGAGTCCGTCCCTGCTACTGGGCATCTCAGGGCGTTGCCCGGTCGTGACCGTACGGTGCATGCTCCGATCCCGGGTCAGGTGCAGCCGCCCGAGGGGGGCTGGCTGGAGCCCGGCCAGCGTGTTGAGGCCGATACCGTGGTTGCCCGGCTGGTTCCCCAGCTTGGTATGGGCACGGATGTGGCCAGCCTGCGACTGGCGGTGGAAGAAGCCGAGGGCCGTGCCCGCCTTGCCCGGCGCGAGCGGGAACGCCTCGAAGGGCTTTACGAAAAACAGGCGGTTCCGGAGCGACGGGTTATTGAGGCACGGATCGAGGCCCGCGTCGCAGCGGCGACGCTTGAGGCTGCACAGAAGCGATTGCAGGCCTATCAGTCCGGTGAGAAGACCGGTGATGGCGTCGCTTCCGTTCCGGTGCTCGCCGGCACTGCCGGAACCGTGGCAGAGATGATGACCGGCCCCGGCAGTTACCTGGACCAGGGCGACCCCATGCTGCGTGTGGTTGACCGCGAGCGGCTGCGGCTCGAGGCGCGCGTCTCGGAAGCCGAGGCCCTCCAGCAGCCCACCGGCGCCTGGTACACCACCACCGGCAGCGACGAGCGCATTACCGTGGATCCGGAAAACGGCGCCCGTCTTATCTCGGTCGGCGAGGTGGTCGATCCCTCAACCCGCACGATCCCGGTGATCTTCGAGCTCCCGAACCGCGCGAATCACCGGGTGGGAACGGCCGCTCGGGTGCGGGTCTGGAACGGCGACAGCACGCAATCGCTGGCCGTGCCGCTGTCGGCAGTGCAGCGCGAATCCGGCGAGGCCGTAGTGTATCTCGCCAATGGCGGGGAAACCTTCGAGCGCCGGGTGGTCACCCTTGGCATCCGCGCCGGCGACTACGTAGCGGTTCGCCAGGGCCTTGAAGCCAGCGACCGGGTGGTCGCCGACGGCAGTTACCTCGTGCGGCTCGCGGCCAGTGGTGGCGGCGATGCGGGTCACGGGCATGCCCACTGACCCCGGTATCAATAAGGACACGCAATGATTGCTCAAACCATCCAGTGGTCGCTCCGCTTCCGCCTGTTCGTGATCGTGGGCGCTGCCCTGCTGTTCGGGTGGGGCGTTTACGAGGCCATGCGCAGCCCCGTGGACGTTTTCCCGGAACTGACCGCGCCCTCGGTCACGGTGGTCACCGAAGCGCACAACATGGCGCCCGAGGAGGTGGAGCGGCTGGTCACCTATCCGGTGGAGACCGCCCTGAACGGCTCGACCGGGGTGCGGCGCCTGCGCTCCTCGACCGGTGTCGGTATTTCCGTGGTGACCGTGGAGTTTGACTGGGGGACCGACATCTACCGGGCGCGCCAGGTGGTCTCGGAGAAGCTGCAGGCCGTGCGCGGTGAACTGCCGCCGGACGCGGGCGAGCCGACCCTGGCCCCGGTCACCTCGGTCATGGGCGAGGTAATGTTCCTGGCCGTGACCGGGGAGGCTGATCCCATGACGCTGCGGACGGCCGCCGATTGGCAGGTCCGCCGGCGGCTTCTGGCGGTGCCCGGGGTGGCCGAGGTCATCACGATTGGTGGTGACATCAAGCAGTACGAGGTGCGGATCCAGCCGGAGCGCATGGCGGCCCACGACATCGCCATGAACGAAGTGGCCCAGGCCGTTCGGGACACGAACCACAACGTCTCGGCCGGGTTCTACGTGGACAACGGGCGTGAGCTTCTGATCCACGGCAGTGGGCGGGTCAGCGGCGCCGAGGACATCGGCAATACCGTGATCCGCACGCGGGACGGGCACCCGATCAGGGTTCGCGATGTGGCCGAGGTGAGCGTCGGGCCGGCGCCGGTACGAGGGACGGGCTCGCGCAACGGCGAGGCTGCGGTCGTGCTGGGTGTGAAGAAACAGCCCGGCGAGAATACCCTGGCGCTGACCCGGCGCCTCGACCGGGAAATCGAGAATCTTCGCGGGGAATTGCCCGAGGGTGTTGCCCTCAAGACGGATCTCTTCCGCCAGGCGGACTTCATCCATACCGCCGTGAACAACCTGATGGAAGCGTTGCGCGACGGGGGCATCCTGGTGGTGGCCATCGTCATGCTCTTCCTGGTCAGCCTGCGGGCCAGCGCCCTCAGCCTTCTGGCCATCCCGCTGTCATTGATTGCGGCCGTACTGGCGCTGCGCGCGCTCGGCGGAACCCTCAACACCATGACCCTGGGCGGGCTCGCCATCGCCATTGGCGCCGTGGTGGACGATGCCATCATCGTGGTGGAGAACATTGTTCGCCGGCTGCGGGGCAATGCGGCACGGCCGGAACACGAGCGCCTGCCGCCGGAGAAGATCGTGGGACCGGCCACCGTGGAGATCCAGGGCTCCATCGTGTTCGCCACCTTCATCATCATGCTGGTGTTCACGCCGCTCTTCTTCCTGCCCGGCATCGAGGGCCGGCTCATGGGGCCGCTGGGCTTTGCCTACATCGTGGCGCTGGGTGCCAGCCTGCTGGTGGCGATCACGGTGACGCCGGCGCTGGCGAGCCTGATCCTGCCGAACTCGCGCACCGTCCAGAAGGCGGAGGAGCCGCGCCTGGTTGAATGGACCAAGGAGGCCTTCGCGCCGGTCCTGGATGCGACCCTCCACCGCTGGAAGCTGGTGGCCGGGGTGGCCGTGCTGGGGCTGGCGGGCGCCGGGGCGGCGCTGAGCCTGGCGGGGCAGTCCTTCCTGCCGGAGTTCAACGAGGGCTCGCTGACGGTGAGCGTGGTCACCAAGCCGGGTACCGCCCTGGAGGAATCCGACCGGCTGGGGCGCATGGTCGAGGAGATCCTGATTGCGCACCCCGAGGTCACCTCCACGGCGCGGCGGACCGGGCGCGCCGAGCAGGATCCCCACGCCCAGGCGGTCTATGCCAGCGAGATCGACGTCTCACTGGACCTGGGCGACCGGCCCAAGGCCGACCTGCTCAGGCAATTGCGGCAGGAGCTTTCCGCCGTGCCCGGTACCAACATCGTCATCGGCCAACCGCTGTCCCACCGCATCGACCATATGCTTTCGGGCACGCGGGCGAACATCGCGGTGAAACTCTTCGGCCCCGAGCTGGACGAGTTGCGGCGGCTGTCCAAGGAGGTGAAGGGGGCGATGGAGAGCGTGCCCGGCGTCGTGGATCTGGCACGCCAGCCCCGGGCGCAGATTCCGTTCCTGAGCGTGGATTTCAAGCGCGATGCCATTGCCCGCCACGGGCTGCGCGTGGAGCAGGTGGCCGAGACGCTGCGCACGGCGTTCACGGGCCAGACGGTGTCGCGGGTGATGGAAGGCCAGACCGCCTTTGACCTGGTGGTGCGGCTGCCGCCCTCTGCCAAGCGCGATCTCGACGCCATTCGTGAGCTGTCGATCACCGCGCCGGATGGCGCGCGGATTCCACTGCATGCCCTGGCCGACATTCGCGAGACGCGCGGACCCAACACCATCATGCGCGAGGACGTGGCGCGCAAGATGATCGTGATCGCCAACGTGGATGACCCGGACCTTGTCGGGGTGGTCCGCGACGTGCAGCAGCGGGTCTCGGAAGCAGTGCCGATGCCGCAGGGTTATCGCATCGAGTACGGCGGCCAGTTCCAGGCTGCCCAGGAAGCCTCCAATGCCCTGTTCTGTCTGGGCCTGGCCGTGCTGGCCGGCATTTTCCTGCTGCTGTACGTGGCCTTCAATTCGGTACGCGATGCGGTGCTGGTGATGATCAACCTGCCGCTGGCGCTGATCGGCGGCGTCGCCGGTCTGTTTGTGGCCGGCGGCATACTGTCCATCGCCACCATGATCGGGTTCATTGCGCTGCTGGGCATCGCGACCCGTAACGGCGTGATGCTTGTCAGCCACATCCACACGCTGCGTGAACAGGAAGGCGAGAGCGCGGTGGGTGCGGTGCGCCGAGGCACGCTGGAGCGGCTGATCCCGATCCTGATGACGGCCCTGTCTGCCGGCCTGGGCCTGGTGCCGCTGGCGCTGGGCGCCGGCGAGCCGGGCAGCGAGATCCAGGCGCCCATGGCCATGGTGATCCTGTACGGGCTGCTGTCCTCCACGGTGTTGAACATGGTGGTGTTGCCGGCGCTCTATCTCCGGTTCGGCAGCGCGACCCGAGCTACGGCAGCGGGCCGTTAGAGTGAGGCATCATTGGGTATCCAGAAATCGATCAGCGAGATACTGGATACCCACACAGGGTCCCCTGTTATACTGAGCCGGTTTCACGCACCGGCAAAGGGCCCAGTGGCACTATGGATGTCTCCTCCATCCTCGACCCCCTCAACGACGCCCAGCGCGAAGCCGTCACCGCGCCGGACAGCCACGTGCTGGTTCTGGCCGGTGCCGGCAGCGGCAAGACGCGGGTGTTGGTGCACCGTATTGCCTGGCTGATCCAGGTGGAACAGGTGCCGGCCTCGAGCATCATGGCCGTGACCTTCACCAACAAGGCCGCGCGTGAGATGCGCGGGCGGATCGAGGAAATGCTCCAGATCCCGACCCGGGGCATGTGGGTTGGCACCTTCCACGGCCTGGCCCACCGCCTGCTGCGCGCCCATTGCCAGGACGCCGGCCTGCCCGAGAACTTCCAGGTGCTGGATGCGGACGACCAGCTGCGCCTGGTCAAGCGTGTCATGCGTGAGCTGCAGCTGGATGAGAGCCGCTGGCCGCCCAAGCAGGCCCAATGGTTCATCAACTCCAGCAAGGATGAGGGGCTGCGCCCGGATCACATCGAGGACCACGGCGATGTGTTCACCACCACCCTGATCAACGTCTACCGTGAGTACCAGAAGAACTGCCAGCGCAGCGGCCTGGTGGACTTCGGCGAGCTGCTGCTGCGTTCCCATGAGCTGTGGCTGGAGAAGCCGGAGCTGCGCGCCCACTACCAGAACCGCTTCCGGCACATGCTGGTGGACGAGTTCCAGGATACCAACGCGGTGCAGTACGCTTGGCTGCGGGTGCTCAGCGGCGACCGCGTGCCGCTGACGATTGTGGGTGACGACGACCAGTCCATCTACGGCTGGCGTGGCGCGCGCATCGAGAACATCCAGCAGTTCCAGCAGGACTTCGGCGGCAGCCGGCTGGTGCGACTGGAGCAGAACTATCGCTCCACCCAGACGATCCTGGAAGCCGCCAACGCCGTCATCGCCAACAATCAGGGCCGTCTCGGCAAGGACCTGTGGACCGACGGCGAGACCGGCGATCCCATCGATGTGTATTCGGCCTTCAACGAGCAGGACGAAGCCAACTACATCGCGGACACCATCAGCAGCTGGGCCGAACAGGGCAACGCCCGCTCCGAGTGCGCCATCCTCTACCGCTCCAACGCCCAATCCCGGGTGCTCGAGGAATCGCTGCTGCGCCAGAGTATTCCCTACCGCGTGTACGGCGGCCTGCGCTTCTACGACCGCCAGGAGATCCGCAATGCCCTGGCCTACATGCGGCTGGTGAACTACCGCCATGACGACGCCGCCTTCGAGCGCGTGGTGAACATCCCCACCCGGGGCGTGGGTGCCAAGGCATTGGAGACCGTGCGCGAGGCCGCCGGGCGCGAGGGAGTTTCACTCTGGCAGGCCACCGTGAACCTGCTCCACCACCAGCTGCTCAAGGGCAAGGCCCGGACCGGGCTGCAGACCTTCGTGGACCTGATCGAGGCACTGGCCGACAACCACGAGAACCTGCCGCTGCACGCGCTGGCAGAGCGTGCCGTGCGCGAGACCGGCCTGCGCGACTACCATGGCCGGGAAAAGGGTGAGAAGGGCCAGGCCCGCGTGGAGAACCTGGACGAACTGGTAGGCGCCACCCGCGAATTCCGCGTGGAGGACGACCAGAACCCGCTGAGCGAATTTGTCGCCCGTGCCGCCATGGACGCGGGCGAGTCCCAGGCGGAAGAGGACGAGGACAGCGTCCAGCTCATGACCCTGCACTCGGCCAAGGGCCTCGAATACCCCATGGTCTTTCTCACCGGCATGGAGGAAGGTCTCTTCCCGCACAGCATGTCCGCCGAGGAACCCGGCCGCATGGAAGAGGAGCGCCGGCTTGCCTACGTAGGCATGACCCGCGCCATGAGCAAACTCACTCTCACCTACGCGGAATCCCGCAAGCTCTATGGCCAGGAGCGCTTCAACGCGCCCTCCCGGTTCATCCGCGAGATCCCGGACGAACACATGCGCGAGGTCCGCCTGCGCAACACCGTCACCCGCCCCACCATGTTCAGCGACGCGGGCGGTGCCGCCAGCAGTGGCGCCGACACCGGCTTTCAGCTTGGCCAGCGCGTGGTCCACCCCAAGTTTGGGGAAGGCGTTGTGATGAATGCCGAGGGCGCGGGGGCCCATGCCAGGGTGCAGGTGAACTTCGCGGAAGGCAGCAAGTGGCTGGTGCTGGCCTACGCCCCGCTGGAACCGGCCTGAAGCCAGGGCGCTGAACGGCCCAGCCCGCGCCGGAGCTGTTTCAGGAGCCCCGGCGCCTGCGCGGCCCGCCGTCTGCGGATCGTGTCGATCGCGTTCTGGCAGGCATTGTACCCCTCATCAAACAGGGCCTGGCTCTGTTCCGGATCGGTGCGGTCGTAATCCGCCAGATCCAGTGCCAGCACGTAATCCGCCTCGGCCAACTGCGTCTGGGTGTGGCTATCGATGGCAATGTCGAAGGCGGTTACCAGCGCATCAAAGTACCCGCCCGGCACCCGCCGCCGTGTGCTGCCGTTCAGGTCGACCCCCATCACGAAGTCCACGCCCCACTGCTTAAACGGCGAGATCGGCACGTTCTCAACAAGCCCACCGTCCACCAGCAGCTGATCCTCCCGTTCGATGGGGCTGTAGAGCCCCGGTACACAGGCACTGATCATGGCCGCCTCGGCCACGTCTCCCTTGTCCAGAACGACCTTGGTCCTCCTGGCAAGGTCGGTCGCAATGAACGCCATCGGGTAAGGCGACCCGGAAAAATCCCGATCCCCGATGTGGTGGCGAACAAAATCGCCCATAGCGGCATTGTTCATGATGCCGTACTTCGACCAGCCAAAACTCGACAGATGCCACCAGTCCAACCCCGAGCACGCTTCCCTGATGCCCTCCGGTGTATGGCCGAAGGCGTAGAGCGAGGCCATAATCGCGCCAATGCTGGTGCCGGTTATGTGCGTCGGGCGAAGACCATGCTCCTCAAGGGCTTTCAGTACCCCGAGGTGGGCAATGCCGAACACAGCGCCCCCGCCCAGAGCAAGGCCGAAGGTGGGTTCGCGTTGGGTAAAGGGGGATTCAAATCGGGGCATGGGCGTTGCGACGTTCCGGTGATGGGGCGGATGCGCCCTATTGTCCAAAAATGCGAACCCGGTTGCCAGCGGCGAATTGGCCCAAACCCCTCCCCGCTCTACGCTGATTGGACGGTGACTAAAGTCCGCCGGGGCGGTAGCGTGGCCGCTGTGTCATATTCAGCCCAGCGGGCTGGCCACGCCTGCAAAGCCTTGCCCGAGCACATGCGTGTAAATCTGCGTCGTGCGTATATCCGAATGACCCAGCAGCTCCTGAACCGTACGGATATCGCTACCCCGTCTTAGCAACTCAGTCGCGAACGTATGCCTGAGGGTGTGACAGCCGGCCGCCTTGCCGATTCCCGACTGTTTGACTGCAGCTTTCACGGCCTTTTGGACGCTGCTGGAATGAACGTGGTGGCGGACAATGTTGCCCGACTCATCCGTGCAGCAGCCGCTCGACGGGAATAACCACTGCCAAGCCAGGGAATGCCCCGCATTGGGGTATTTGCGGACAAGTGCGAATGGAAGGCTGACGGGCACCTGATAATCCGGGTTCGACATCTTCCATTCGGAACGTATTTGTTCGATATGAGCCTGGAGTTTTTCGAGAAGAGGACCAGGAAGTAACGTTGTGCGGTCTTTACCGCCCTTGCCGTCTCGTACAGTGATCACACCCCGGGAGAAGTCGACGTCTTTTAGGCGCAGCCGTGTGGATTCAACAACGCGAAGGCCTGCGCCGTACATCAGTGAGGCCATCAGGTCGTAGGGCTCGGAGAGCTCCGCGATAAGCCGCATGGCCTCTTCATGAGTGAGCACTACGGGAAGTCTCGGAGGCCGCTTTGCCCGGGTAGTGCCGCTGATTAGCATCCATCTCCTGCGGATGGCGAACTCCGTGGAAACGGATGTAGTAGCGAATCCAGTACCAGTATGACTTCTCGGTGCGAACGCTGTATCGGTTGAGTCGAATCACCCTCCGGACCTGATCACGCAACCGTAGGTTGGTGCTTGCTGTTGATGGCATGAGGCGCTCCTTGCCGATAACTGTAACTATATACAGTATTATTGAAAGAGCAAAAGCGAGAAGTCAAACGATTCCACTGCATCACCTTGGATTCTGCGCTAAGGTTCTATTCTATAGGGGGTTTGCGCCCTGGCCTCTCATTGAAGCAAGCGGCGCTATCTAGAATTCACGAATATTGATATCGCTGAATTCCAGCGATTACCTGTTAAGTTTCCGAAGGTGCTATGAAGACACAACAGATTTTAGATTTCTTGCTTGAAGTAATACGAATATTCAAGCCAGATCAAAGGAAATGGATTGTACGCATATTCATAGCATCTGGAATATGTATGATAGGTACGCCATTTTGGCAACCTTGGGTTGAAGCTCTTTTGGAGAAGGAGATTGGGCTTAATCTTTCGTATACGGCAATACCGGGATGGGTATTAATTGCACTAGGTTTGCTCATCTATATCTTCAACGAATGGCAATCAAAGCAATCAGCAAAAGCTCCTACATTCAACCAAGAGCATAAATTTCTTAATTTCTCATTAGGTGGGGGTGTCACTTGCGGATACTCGATTGATCAGTTGCGTAAACAACCAAATGAACCATTTAATCTGGGTGGGCATGTCCCAATTAAAGTCTATGTCGAAAAAGACAAGCTTTACGGTGATGTTGAAATATTCTCAGAGTCAGGGATGCCGCCTATAAAAATTAGTAAAAATACTATTTCAGGGTTGCCTCACGACTGGGATGTTAATAAAAATGAAAGAGCTCTAGAGGTCGTAGACAATAAGTTTAATCCTGTATACCAGCTCATATATAAAAGCGATGGTCATATTATCCTAAACGGTATATTTCCTTTCCCTGGAGGCCTCGTAGTGGCAGATGAAAGTGGTATGACTCTAAATCCAACCTTGCCGTATGCTATGCAGCTCAATCGTATATTTAAATACCCAGCTTGGAAGTATCCTGCAGAGTATGAAACTTAACAAACGGCTCCACCGGATAAATTTTACTGTCACCTTTTTAGCGCTGCGCGGCAAAAAAGCTGCCAGCAAAATTTCCCGGTGAGCCGGGCGTTAGGTGAAATATGAAATTCCCTCGCCTCAAGGGGATAGAAGCGAGACAAGAAGGCAATGTGCCGGAGCTTCTCACGGTCAACTATGACCTGTGGACGCTACGCCTCACTCTTGCGTTCCGGTCCAATGAGATAGTCTATGTTGATTTTGAAGCGGTGGAGGGCTTTCGCGTACTCGATGAAGGTCAATTACTGGAGTTCTGGGGCGACGATTCCAAGGATCACTGGGTATTCGAGGTCTTGGATAATGGTTGGCTAGCTACTGAAGCTGCTCGCGAAACAGCGCCGTTCATCGCGGAAAACGGTCAGCTAAAAGAGTATCTGGTGGCAGGGATCAATGACTGCGTCAGCATCCTGGATTACGAGTACCCCCGGGTCACCTTCAAGTCTGGGTGCACCTAACAATTCACTGTTGTCGGACAATTTTTCCGCCGCTTCGCGGCTCCAAAATTGCCGCAAAGTTCCGCGTTATACGGATTCTCGGGGAGAGCCATGAGGCCGCAATTGCACTTAGTAGCGTTGGCCGCAGTTCTGTTTTTGTCTGCTGGATGTGATCAGGCGCCTCTATCAATCTCTTCATACTCCATGCCGGAGTCAGCGGAACCGGGAGAAAGACGGATAAGCATGGAGGCACTTCTGAGAGAAGGCCGGTATTGTGCAGATATCCGGATCGCCAAAGGAGATGCTGCTTCCAGCCAGGAGACAAAGGAATTCTTCGATGGAAAGGTGAGTGTTCACTATAGTGTCAAAGTTCCCAATACAGGTTTCTCTAAAGAGGTGAATCTCGGCGATTTCGATCCTGAGAAGTACGGCAGCCTTCACGAAGGCGGTTTCGCATTTCGTAAGTTTGCGGTGGAAGTAGAGGATACGGATACCTACAGGTCGACAGCATATATTGTTGCAGTATTTGAAGGTGATGAAGAGGTTCTAGAGCAGGCAAAGCTTGGCGTTAATATATCAGAATGGGGCTGCAAGTGAATTCCCCGTATAACAAGTCAATTAAGTTCGTTCCCGGCCTTGCGGCCGTCCACCGGACGCCTCTGTCGGGGCGCCGCTTATTTCTGCGTTAAATGGCAGGGCCAGCATGGAAGATTTAAATGAGATCCATTGGCATGACTCAGAGATTGAGTCAGTCATCGAGACGCCCGCCAAGGATGAGCTGGTCTATAACGTCCAGTATCCTGAAGACTGGAGTCAGAACGTTTTCACTGCCATGGCAATCACGTTCTCCGGTTACCACTCACACGTGGTTGAAGAAATGCCATTTGAGGGTAACCCAACGATATTGGCTGTTTCGGTAGTGGAAGAAGAAGGCGGCTACACCACCGTCAAACTTGAAACCAATGCTGGCAATCGCTTCGTTACAGCAAAAAGTGTTCATATCGGGCCGCGACATGTCAGCATTTAACAAGGCCATGCACCGGATGCCAAAAACTCTGCTTCGCGCCGTTTTTGCCACCGGTGATGGCTGGCGTTAGAACCTATATGAAAAAATATCCTTTGCCGCCACTAGTTGGCGGATTCGACAATGGAAAAGTGACTTGGCAGAGCATTGAGTCGGTGAACTATGACGAACTCGGCTACTTGCTGAGCTGTCACCTGATAATCGAGCACTACCTGGACAATTTTCTTGCGACGTACCCGGCGGCACCTTTTGGATGGGGGGCAGCCAAGCTTACGTTCAGTCAGAAAGTTGCACTAATCAGCGAATTATCGTTCCCAGAACCGTACAATATTCCGCCAGTTATTAAGTATCTGAATAAACTTCGTAACCGGTTTAGCCACAATATCAACAAGAGCCTTACTGGAGCGGATTTGCTACCAATCAGCCGATTTGTTGACAAATGTATGGCAGAGGGTGAGCGAAACGAAGATCCACCCAAGGAGCCCAGGGAGGTTTTGCATTTCTTCACCTTGATCGTCTGCTCTTACTTCGCCAGCGCAATATCCCAGCAAGCGCAGTATGGTGGGCCTCAGTCTTGAATCTATCGGCATGTTCTAACAAGGCAATTAAAGTCGTTCCGGCCCGAAGGGCCTCCACCGGACGCCCTTGTCAGGGCGCCGTTTATTGCTGGCGTTACGTGAATAAGGATCAAAATTGTGCCAGATATTAGTTCAATAGGTGTTGGTCTACAGTCAATTAAAACGGCCTTAGATATCACTAAAGAACTTAGAGATATTGACTCGTCGTTAAAAGATGCAGAAGTGAAACTGAAGCTCGCTGAGCTTATGGAAGCGTTGTCTGAAGCCAAAATTCAGCTTTCTGAAGCGCGCAACGAGAATCAAGATCTGAAGGACACGATCAGCGATCTCGAAAAGCAGCTCCAGCAAAGGCAGGAAGTGGTCTTCCGTGATGGTCATTACTTTTTGGCTAACCCCCAAGAGGGGGAAAACCCCGGCCCGTTTTGCGCAAAATGTCACGTAGATGAGAACAAGCTAATTCCCTTGGGTGAGATGCCGGTAGATATGCAAGACTTCGGTAAGTATAGGTGCCCAAAATGCGGAGCTATGGGGCGTTAAACTCACGTAACAAGTGCGGTCAAGGGACGCTCCTGACGTCGCGCCCCTGCCGCTGGCGTTAGCAGCTGTACCCCCCCCTCCAAGATCTTGCCCGGTGAGTAAAAAGGGGATAATTTGTACTCATGGAAGGATTCGAGTTCGACGACGAAAAGAGCAGGGCCAATCTTGCGAAGCATGGAATTGACTTCGACACGGCCCAAGAGCTCTGGCAAGACCCTGATCTTCTGGAAATTCAGGCTAAGACAGAAGGCGAACCGCGCTTTCTTATCATTGGCCGGATAGGAGCAAAGCATTGGTCTGCTGTCGTTACCTATAGAGAAGGTCGAATCCGCCTGGTTTCTGTCAGGCGGGCCCGCAAGAGAGAGGTGGAGCTGTATGAACGCTGAAGAGTTCGACGAAAAATTTGATGCGGATAAGGAGGATGTCGTCGACGATCTGGACCTTTCGACAGCGCGTCGGGTGAATCAGGAACAGAAACGGATCAACGTTGATTTTCCATCCTGGGTTGTCGAGGCGTTGGATCGCGAAGCCGCGCGAATAGGTGTTACCAGGCAGTCGATTATCAAGGTCTGGCTGGTTGAGCGCCTGGAAGCTGATGCTGCTAACAAGACGCTTAACGGTGACGCCGCAAGCGGCGCACGTTAGTTTTGCGTTATGCGGGGCGTTCGTCTTGACGTACGTGCCCGGAGGCGTACACTTGGTGAAAAGTTGAACACGCAAGAGGTGCGTCATGACCGGAATCACAGCAACTGAGGCGCGCAGCAACCTATATCGGTTGATCGACGAGACCGCCGAGTCCCACCAACCAATCGTCATCATGGGTAAGCGGAACAAAGCTGTCCTGGTTTCCGAGGAAGACTGGTCTGCAATTCAGGAAACACTTTACCTGCTCTCCGTACCAGGTATGCGGGAGTCTATTCGTGAGGGGATGGATACCCCCATGGATGAATGCAATGAGGAGCTGGACTGGTGACATGGAAGTTGGTTTACACCAAGCAAGCCCAGAAAGATGCAAAGAAGTTGGCCTCCAGCGGCCTCAAACCAAAAGCCCAGGAACTGTTAGCGCTGATAGCTGAAGATCCATACCGCAAGCCGCCTCCGTTTGAGATGCTCATTGGTGATCTTGCGGGGGCCTATTCACGCCGCATCAATATTCAGCATCGTCTTGTCTACCAGGTGCTCGAGGGCGAGCAAGTGGTGAAAGTCCTCAGGCTCTGGAGCCACTACGAATGATGCATAACCAGCCGCTGTTGCCGGGCAATTTTTCCACCGCTTCGCGGCTCCAAAATTGCCGCAAAGCTTCGAGTTAGCTGGGATTGCCCCACCTGAATAGTGATACTATAGTATCACTATTGGTCTAATTCAGAGTGAACCCATGAAAGTTGAGCTTGTTACGAACCTCAAGCGCCAAGCGACAAAGATTCTGGCAGATCTGCACTTGTCTAAAGAGCCGATACTGATCACGGAGCATGGTCAGCCATCTGCATACCTTGTTGATGTGCAGGATTACGAGTTCATGCAGCGCCGACTTGAGCTGCTTGAGGGACTCTCACGGGGAGAGCGTGCTGTACTTGAGGGAAGAACGTACAGCCAGAGTGAGGCCAGGGAGAAAATGAGTAAATGGCTCAAGTAATCTGGACTGAGCCTGCCCTTCAGGAATTGGACGCACTCGCTGAGTACATTGCTCTGGACAACCCTACCGCCGCCAGTCATCTGGTTCAGGAAGTTTTTGATAAAACCGAGCGTTTGGAAGGTTTTCCTCAGTCCGGACGGGTTCCTCCGGAGCTCCCCGATTCGGTGTACAGGGAGGTGGTGATTCCACCGTGTCGCATTTTTTATCGTGAGGATGAGCAGCGGGTTCTCGTCCTCTATGTCATGCGAGAGGAGCGCCAGCTTCGGGCGTACATGCTTGGGAACAGCTGACCAGGCGCGTCACTCGGATGCCTTTGTCTCCGCTTCGCTACGCCAAAGCCACCGGTGCGCTCTGCGGTACCTTGGCTCGGTGAATCACACAATTGGCAAAGGCCCACCAGCTTTGGGTCTTGGAAACAGCTGTTCCAGCTCATCAAGCTGGTCCCGGTTCAGGGTGACCTCGGCTGAAGCGTGGTTCTCGGCCTGCCGTTCCGGGGAACTCGTTTTCGGAATGGCGATGACATCGTCCTGTGATTGCAGCCAGGCGAGTGCGGCCTGCGCGGGGGTAATGCCGTTACGTTCGGCCAATGCGCGCAGGCCGGGTTGTTCCAGAAGCCGGCCCTGGCCGAGCGGGCAATAGGCCATGGCGGGGAGGCCGTGTTGGCGCATCCACGGCAGTGGATCGTGCTCGATGGTGCGCTCGCCGAGGTGATAGAGAAGCTGGTTGGCGCTGCAGGCGTCACCGCCGGGCACCGCCCAGAGATCCGCCAGGTCTGCGGCATCGAAGTTGCTCACGCCCCAGTGGTGGATCAATCCCTCACGCTGCAGCTCCTCAAAGCCAGCGACGGTCTCGGCCAGGTCGGCGCTACCGCGCCAATGCAGGAGGTAGAGGTCGAGCCGGTCGGTGCCCAGGCGTTCCAGGCTTGCCTCGCAGGCGGCGCGGACGCCGGCGCGAGAGGCGTTGTGGGGGAAGACCTTGCTGACGAGGAAGAGCTCATCCCGCCGATGCCCCATGGCCTCGCCAACGATGCGCTCGGCCCCGCCGTTGCCGTACATCTCCGCCGTGTCGATCAGCGTCAGGCCGGCTTCGATGCCGGCACGTACGGCCGCGACTTCGCGGTTGTGATCACTGGTGCGCTCGCCCATCCGCCAGGTGCCCTGGCCCAGCGCGGGAATGCGTTCGCCGCCGTGCAGCTTAACCTGTTTCATGAGCGCTCCTTATCGCAGATCATGTGGCTTCGGACGTTGCCGGGCGCTTTGTGCGTACCGGCCAGACTTCCAGTACGCCGGCGCTGAGCACCAGCAGGCCGCCGGCAATCTCGATCGGCGCCAGGTGTTCGCCGGCAATTACAGCGGCTGAGACCACACCCACCAGGACCTCCGCCATCAGCAGGATACCGACGCGGGCCGGCTCGAGCCGTGCCGTTGCCCACATCAGGCAGACCATCGAAAGCCCCCACCAGAGACCACCGGTGGCAAGCGCCCAGCCGAACGCGGGAATCGCCGCCTCGATTGCGAGACTCGGCAGGGGCTCAAATACCGGCGCCAGAACAGCCGCCCCCACGCAGGCGCCCAGAGCGAAGACGAAAGCTGCCCCAACGGACCCGGTCTCGGGCTGCGAGCGGATGCCGGTTGTGGCGATTGCCCATAGCAGCCCCGAACTCAGCCCCAGCCAATCCCCAAGGCCGTGCGGCAGCGGCAGCCCCCCATCAGCCCCCAGCACAACGCCCAGACCGATGACGCCCACCACGATGGCAAGCATCCGCAGCCAGGGCGTTGGCCAGCCCATCCCATAACGGGCGATCAGGGTGCTCCAGACCGGCGTGAGAAAGAACAGCAGAACGACTACTGCGACACGCCCGTAAACGAGGCCTATCGAATAGAGTACGAAGGCGACACCGCCCAGTGCAATGGACGCCAGCGCAACCGGGCTGGAGCGCAGGAGACGGTGCCTTGCCCGGATGGCGGCAGGAGTCAGTACCAGTGCGGCCATCGCGACAATGGCCAGGGTCCCCCAGGCACCGGGCAGGCCGTTGGCTGCCAGATGGCGGACCGGCAGCCAGTAGAAGCCCCAGAGACTTCCGGTTCCGATGACCAGCAGTGTCGCGATGATGGTGATGCGGTCGTTATGCATGGTGGGTCGTTACCTGGTGCGTTTCATGGTTCGTTCACTCGCGAGCGGCAGAGCGCACGATAGCCGCTGTCGCGGGACCGACGCCAGGTTTCGCGGCCGGAAATGCAAAAAAGGCATGTCAGTCTGAAACCGGGTGATCGGGACCCATCTCTGGCATACTCGGGTGACGGTTAGAACCAATCAAGCACCGCCGGAATAAACCGGGAAGCAGTGGCTTAGTGGGGATCCTGAATGGCCGAACATGATGATGGACACGTAACAACTTCCCAGCGGCCCCTGGACGAGCGGAATGGGCTCCATCAGGAGCTGCCGATCGACTTTCCCGATCCTTTCTTTCGCGGACTTCACCGGGTCATTCGTTTTGCGATCCGCGTGCTGGCCGTTCTGATGGTTGCCGTCATTCTCTGGGGCGTGGGGGATGTTATCTACATCATTTACGACAGGTTGATCACGCCGCCCTTCCTGCTTCTGGATATCAACGATATTTTCTACACTTTCGGCGCCTTCATGGCGGTGCTGATTGCGGTGGAAATCTTCATCAACATCCGGCTCTACCTGGGGACCAATGTGTTTCCAGTCCAGTTGGTGGTTGCCACGGCGCTTATGGCCATTGCCCGGAAAGTCATTGTGCTGGATTTCGACACTCTGACCCCCATGTATCTGATTGGTATTGCGGCGACGACGCTGGCGCTTGGCATTACCTATTGGCTGTTGAGGCAGGGCAATCAGTACCATGAGTGGGACGACTGATGGCGCGCTGGCCAGGCCCCGTCTGGCCGCTCACTCCGCCGTTACCCCTACCTCCATAGCAATGCGTTCGTCGCCCCCCGGGTCGATCTTGTGTGGGGTGAGAACACGCACCCGGTCGGCATCGATACCGTTTCCGCTGGCATCAACCAGAGCGTCCTGAACGGCTGAAGCGCGGGCTTTGGCCAGTGCTCTGAGATCTGCGTCCGTGACCGGCTGTGCCGCGATAATCCTGTCAGCCAGATGATTGCGATAGGCCAGGGAATCAAAGCCACTGCTGTCCGATGAATCACCCTGCTCTTCCGTGAAGCGCGACTGGATGGCCGCCAGATCTGCCTCCGGGTAATGCGTGGTGAACATTGTCTCCACAACGTCCTGATTGGCCTCGGCCGTCAGGTTCAGCTCTCCAGTCTCTCTGTCCGCCTGGGCCAGGCGTTGGCGAAGGGCGTCGATGGCTTTCCCGCGCTTCAGGATGGGGCCGTCGAACGTGTGGTTGAAGGGGCCCGTGAGCTCCAGCGCCAGCTCTGGGCGCTGGGTGAGGGCTTCACGAAGCTTGGCGACACGCTCGCGCTGGGGTGGGAGCAGGTCGGAGCGGCCCGGCGGGAATTCAACCCGGCCAAGCTCTTCCGAGCCAGCGCCTACCAGGTTGGCGAGGAAGCGGAATGGCGATTGGACAACCGATTTGATGGTTCTGGTCAGTGCCTGGCGGACGACCCCGCCGACGTCGAATTCCGGGCTGCCCACATCGCCGGTCACCGGGAGATCCAGATCGATGACGCCGTTGCTGTCCTTGAGCAGGGCGATAGCCAGATCGAGCGGCAGATCCATGGCATCGCTGACGGCCATTTTCTCGCCGAGCCTGAGGTCACGGAGCACGAGGCTGTTGCGCCCGTCGAGCTGCTGTTCGCTGACGGTATAGTCCAGATCCAGGTCCATGGTGCCCCCCGCTATCCTGCGGCCGGCAAAGCGCACGGTGTAGGGGGAGTATTCCGGTATCTGGAGGTTGCGGAACCTCAGTTTCAGGCTGGTATCGCGCATGGGGTGCCAGGCGTGGATGGTGCCGTCCACGCGCGTCAGTCCGTAGTCCGCGACCTGGCCCTCAAGGGCGACCTGTGCTGGCTGGTCCGAGCTGGAGCTCAGGGTCGATACCTGACCGTTCAATGTGTGGATGCTTGTTGAGAAGGGCAGTGGCAGTGAACGGTCCGCAAACCGGAGGGTGCCGTCGGTCAGCTCAACGCCCTCAATGGTGATGTCGAATGGGGCCGTTTCGTCGTCCGTGTCATCCATGCGCGCGGCCCCGTCATCTTCCGCCTTGGCGGGGGCCGTCGCCATAAGCTGGCTGAAGTTGGTGGTGCGGTCCTCGTTGATGATCAATCGCCCGAACAGGCCGTTGAGGCTGATGGGAGCGGTCTCGAGCCGCCTTTCACCCAGATTCAGGTTGAGTTTTTTGGTGTGGAGGCTCTGCCACCCGATGAGGGCGTCCTGATTGGAGCCATCACGGATGTTCAGGGTTTCAATGCCTGCGGAGCCCTCGAATGCAAAGGGCTGCTCTGCCCCGGTCTGCATCCGCCCGTCCAGGTTGAGTGTGCCGTCACTGAGTTGCACGTTCGCGAACTGGCGCAGGTAGGGTTGGGCCTGGTTGAGTGCCAGTTCATTGATCCGGGCGTTGCCCGCCAGGACGGCTGTCGGCAGGAGTTGAAGTGAGCCGTCGAAGGCCAGCGTGCCGCCGCCCTCGAGCTGTCCGTCCAGAGCGACCGGGAAACGTGCGCCTTCCTGCAGCGAGAGGTCACTGGCGGAAAGCATTAGATCCTCCAGTGCCAGCGATACCCGTTTCGGTTGATCCGTTTCTGTTGTCCCATCCCGCAGGTTATCCGTAAAACGCAGAGCAGCCTCTGTCACGCGCAGCTCATCCACCTGCAATGCGGGCAGTGACGAGGCCTCGTCTTCGGCAGGGGCGTCCTCCGACGGCTCGGGCGCAAGTCGGGAAAGGCGTGTCTTGCCGGAGGCGAAGCGTTCTTCGTGAATCATTGGTCTGTCGAGGCGTATGGTCTGGAACGTCCAGGCTCCGTTGAGCGCGCTGGACCAGGCCAGGTCGACGAAGAGCTGCTGCCAGCCAAGAAGCTGACGGTTGTCGGTGTCGTCCAGGGCGAGCCCGTCGATCCGGAGCGTGAGCGTGTACGGATTGACGTGGACGGCCTCAATGCGGAGTTCGCGCCCGAAGTCTTCCTTGGCGGTGCTCGCGGCCAGGTACTGGATGAGCCAGGGCGCGATGAGAAAGCCCAGCAGGGTATACGCGATGACCAGCGCGAGCAGCCAGAACCGGATCCGGCGCGGGGAGGCCCATCGTGTTCGCAGGTAGCCGCCGAAACGACGGAGTGAGTCACTTGGCATGGGGACCACATCCATGGGCATTGAAATGAACCGTTCTGTATAGACTAAACCTGCCCGAGCCTGGCGTCACTTCCTGCCCATCCCAGGTGCTGATAAGCTGACGCCGACACCCCTTCCCTTGGATACAGACCATTGCTGACCGCTGCGCGTAATCTCTGGCGGAAACACCGGTTTCTCTTTATTGCATTCATCACGGCGCTGGTGGTGACGGCATTCTTTGCCGCACGCCTCGTGCTCTTCAGCCTGTACTGGGCCGAGCCGGCCCATCAGGATCAGCCAGTGGAAGGCTGGATGACCCCGCGCTATGTGGCCCTTTCCTATGACCTGCCGCCCGGGGTGGTGCGTGAAGCGCTGGAGCTGGAGCCCGTTGATGGTGAGCGCCACACGCTCGAGGAGATCGCTGAGGCCTCCAGCCTGACCCTCGAGGAGATACAGCGCCGTATTGACGAAGCCGTACGTGCCCAAAAGGGTGACAGGGAATGACGGACACGGTCTTTCTCCTTGTTGCCACCTACGGCAGCGCCGCCCTGTTTGCCGTAACCTTCCTGAGCTGTCTGGCGGTGCCCGTGCCGGCATCGCTGATGATGCTCACCGGTGGTGCCTTCGCGGCCTCAGGCGACCTGCCTCTCGCTTCGGTGAGCCTGGCGGCCTATGGGGGAGCCCTGAGTGGTGACCAGACCGGCTACCTGCTCGGGCGCTCATGCGCGGGATGGCTTGAGCGCTGGGCGGAGGCCCGCCGGGGCCGGGCCGCACTGCTGGGTCGGGCGCACGCTTCTGTTGAGCGTTGGGGCGGTATGGGCGTTTTTCTGAGCCGATGGTTCGTCAGCCCGCTCGGGCCCTATGTCAACTTCGCGGCGGGCGCTGGGCGCATGCGCTGGGCGCGCTTCAGTGTATGGAGTGTGGCCGGGGAGACGGTATGGGTGGCGCTGTATGTGGGCCTGGGGTATCTGTTCGCGAGCAGTCTGACTGCCGTCGCCGAGTTCGCGGCTGACCTGAGCGGATTGGTCGCCGGTGCTGTGGTCGCCGTAGGGCTCGGGTTCTGGCTGCGCATGATGCAGAAGCGCCATGGCCGCGTGAAGGGGTGATCCTTTTCAGTCCGTTATCCGTTACCTTCAGCGGGCCTCTTCCCCTTCGGCCATGAGTTCCCTGCCTACGTCATGGATCTGCTCCCGTAACCACTGATGCGCCGGATCCTGTCGGTAGCGCACATGCCAGCCCAGGTGCACCGGGAAGGTGCCAAGGTCTGCTGGAGGTGTCACGACCCGCAGGCGCGGGTCTCGCACAAAGCGCCGGCAGATCAGGTTGGGGAGCGTAGTGCAGTAGTCCGTGGTGGCGATCAACTCGGGGATGGAGAGAAAGTGGGTTACGGAGACGGCCACATCCCGTTCCAGACCCTGCCGGCCGAGCGCCTCAAACAGACCCTTCTTCAGGCGGCCGGGAGGTAGCATATTGACGTGCTTCAGGCTCTCGAACGCGTCGCGCGTGAGCTGATCGCCCTGAAAGGGATGGTCCGCCCGCAGGACACAGGCCAGACCGTCCTCCATCAATGGCTGCACCACCAGGTTGTCCGGTGGGTCCACAATCCGCCCCAGTACAAGAGCGGTATCTCCGGCGGCCACGCCGGTCTCCGCCAGGTCCGCGCCGTAGGGAACAATGCGGATCTGAATACCCGGTGCCCGGTACTGCAGGCGTTCGACAAGTCTTGGTACGAACACGTATTCCACGTAGTCATTGGCGGCGATCACAAACCGCTGGGTTGTCGTCGCCGGGTCGAAGGTCTGCTGCTCCAGCACCAGATGGTCGATTTCCCCCAGCGCATCGCGGATGGCAGGGCCAATGGCGAGGGCTTTCTCGGTTGGCCTCATGCCATAACGTTCGCGGATGAAAAGCGGATCCTGGAACAGTTCCCGGCAGCGGGCCAGGGTGTTGCTCAGTGCCGGCTGGGTAATGCCCAGGCGCTTGGCGGCGCGCGTGACGCTGCGCTCTTCCAGGAGTGCGATGAAGGTTCTCAGCAGGTTCAGGTCATAGCGCATGGATATGTCATATTAAAATATCTGGAATAACATAGATAAATTAGATGAATTTTTAGCGTTGCGCCATGGTGTTCATCAAATCAAACGAACCTGGGAGAAGTCCTGATGAGTCACGTTCTTTTTGTTCTGACCAACCACGAACGCATGCTTAATGGTGAACCGACCGGCCTCTGGCTGGAAGAGTTTGCCGTGCCTTACCAGCAGCTGCGCGCGGCAGGCCACGAGGTAACGGTGGCGTCTGTTGCCGGCGGCGCGGTGCCGGTGGATCCCAACAGTGCCGTGGGCGAGGAGCAGGTTCGGGCCTGGCAGGATGCGATTGACCAGCTCTCCGACACCCCTGCCTTCGACACCCTGGATACCACCGGTTACGACGCGGTCTATCTGCCCGGCGGGCACGGCACCGTCTTTGATATGCCTTACAACCGCAAGCTGCACGACCTGCTGTTTGCCTTTGAAAAGTCCGGTCGGGTGATCAGCACCGTGTGCCACGCACCGGCGGTTTTTGCCGGTATGCGCCAGGCGGACGGTGTGCCCTTTATCCAAGGGCGGCGTCTAGCGGCCTTCACGGACTCCGAGGAACACGCCGTGGGCGGTGCTGAGAAAGTGCCCTTCCTGCTGGAGAGCCGTCTCAAGGAGCTGGGTGCCGAGCACGAGGCGACGGATGACTGGCAACCGCTCGCCGTTCAGGACGGCAAGCTCATCACCGGCCAGAATCCGCAATCCTCGGCAGCGGTAGCGGAAAAACTGATCGCAGCGTTGCAACAGTAAGCCCACGAATCAAAACAGAGGAGTTCCCAATATGTCCGAGATTGCAGGCAAAACCGTCATCATAACCGGTGCCAGCAGTGGCCTGGGTGAGGCCACTGCCCGTATGCTGGCCGATAAAGGCGCCAGGCTGATGCTGGCAGCACGGCGTGAAGACCGACTGAAAACACTGACCGATTCCATCAACGCGGCGGGTGGCGAAGCGAGCTACCAGGTGGCGGATGTGACTGACCGCAACGCCATGCAGGCGCTGGCGGATCAGACCCGGGAAACCTATGGCCGTATTGATGTGCTGATCGCCAATGCCGGGCTGATGCAGCTGGCGCCGCTGGACAAACTCAAGGTTGATGAGTGGGATGCCATGATTGATATCAACATCAAGGGCGTTCTGTATGGCCTGGCGGCGGTGCTGCCGACCATGCGGGAGCAGCAGTCCGGCCATATCATCAATCTTTCCTCGGTTGCGGGCCACACGGTCTTTCCCGGCGCTGCGGTCTATTCCGCCACCAAGTACGCGGTCAAGGCGCTCTCGGAAGGCATCCGGCAGGAGTCGAACGGTGAGATCCGCGCAACCAATATTTCGCCCGGCGCGGTTGAAACCGAGCTCACCGACCATATTACGGACCCGGGCGCACAGGAAGCGGCAAATGAGCTGTATTCCGTTGCCATCGGCTCCGATGCCATCGCCAGGGCCATAACCTATGCCATTGAGCAGCCCGGTGATGTGGATGTGAATGAGCTGATCATCCGGCCCACGCAGCAGCAACTGTAATCCCTGGAAATCGGGTATCCTCTGGGTACCCGAACGTGTTCATCTGCAGTGAGGATTCATGAATTCAGTTATCGAGCTTCTGAAGTCCCATCGCTCCATTCGCAAGTTCACTGAGGAAAAGATTCCCCATGAGCTGTTGCTGGAGCTGGTGCGTGCCGGCCAGAGTGCGGCGACCTCCAGCCACATTCAGGCCTACAGCGTGATCCACGTAACCAGGCCGGAGAACCGTGAGCAGATTGCCGAATTGGCCGGCGGCCAGGGCTATATCGCGAGCTGCTCGGATTTCCTGGTGTTCTGCGCCGACATGAAGCGGCCCACGGATGCAGCGGAGCGTACCGGCGCCAACGTGGTGCGGGGCATGACCGAGCAGCTTCTGGTGGCGAGCGTGGATACCGCGCTGATGGCCCAGAATATGGCGGTGGCGGCCGAATCCGAGGGTCTGGGGATCTGCTACATCGGCGGTATCCGCAATAACCCGCAGGCCGTCAGTGACCTGCTGCAGCTGCCGGAGCATGTCTACCCGGTCTTCGGCATGTGCCTTGGCTATCCGGCCCAGGATCCGGAGGTGAAGCCTCGCCTGCCGGCGGAGGCGATCCTTAAGGAGGATGTCTACAGCGAGGACCCGGATGAGGTTGAGGCCTTCGACCAGACCATGCAGGGCTACTACCAAGCCCGTACTGGCGGCAATAAGGACAGCAACTGGTCACAGAATCTGACGCCGCTGTTTGATACCAAACTGCGTCCGCACATGCGGGATTTCCTGGTGAAACGCGGTTTCGAGATGAAGTGACAAGCGTCCAGCGGCTTCCCGGCTCTGGGAACGTCGAACACCGAGGCATCGATATGATTTACAATGTGACCCTTATAAGGGGCAGTGGACCAGCAGGGGGTGGTGTGAAGCGTTCAGTATCGGTGCTTATTGTTGCACTGTTTGCCGTTTCCGGGTGTCAGACGTCCAGCCAGCTTACAGCGGCGGTTTCAGACGAGGAAGGCGTCAGCTGTGGTGAGATCCGGCAGGCGTTCCAGGCGTATGAGCGTGATCGCCAGTCCGCACAGGCGCTGAAGGAGCTGTCTCTTATGCTCAGTCCCTCAGCCGGAGCTTACGCCGCCGAGGGTATTGAATCGGCTGAAGGTTACTACGAGCAGATCCGGATCAGCACCAACCTGGCACTGGCCACAAGAGGGTGTGATCCGGTCCGCTGATCGGGGCTTCAATCCCAGAACTTCCACCAGCCCTGGCTGTTTTCCTGGCGCTTCTGCTGGCCCTTCTCGCTTCCTTTACCGGCCTGAGGGGCGCCATCCTTTTTGGCGAGTCCGGCGGGCATGTCGTCTCCCTGGCGCTTGCTCTGCTTGCCTTTTTTCTCTTTTTGCCGATCATCCCGGTCGCGAGCTTCCCTTTCGCGCTCTTTCGCCTGTGCCCGCTTTTCTTCAGCACGTTCCTGGGCTTCCTCGCGCTTTTCCTCAGCGTCTTCCCTCGCGTCTTCTTCCTGCTCCTGGGCTTGTTCCCGTTTTTCTTCAGCGCGCTCCTGCGCTCCTTCACGCTGCTCTTCTGCCCGCTCGCGAGCCTTTTCCGCGCGTTCCTTACCCTTGCCGGCGGCGTGATCCGGAGGGCCATCCTGCCCCATCGCCCCTGAGCTGAGGGTGAGGGTCAACGCGGTTACGATCATCAAAGCGAGTTGTCTGTACATGTCTGCTTCCTCGGGCATGGAAATGGTTGCGTCTGCAGTTGAACAGACGCTCATGGTCCGCTACCGGTTCCATGTTATGAAACACCGGGCGTTTTGTCAGAGGTTCCGGGGTCGGGCAACCGCGAGACAGGACGCCCGGTCGCCGTGGGTTTCGAGGGTTGTGAAGGTTTCCAGCTCCAGTCCCGCTGCCTCGATCTGCGCCCGGAAGTCGGCCTCGTAGGTGACTCGTCCGAAGTCGATGCTGGTAAGGCGTCGAAGCACGGGCTTGAACGCCTCCATCATTCTGGAGTGGCTGTTCTGGATGGTCTGGGTGAAATGGATCCGGCCGCCGGAATTCAGGAGCGTGCAGCAGTGGCGCAGTGCCTGTTCAGGTTCGGGCAGCAGCATGAAGCTGGCAGAGAAGTAGATGGCATCATAGGGGCCGCCCTGGTGAGCGTAGACGGATTCCTGGTGGACCACGACCCGATCACTCAGGCTGGACTGCGCCAGCCGCTGCTGTGCCCGTTCCACGTAATCCCCGTCGATATCGATACCGGTGATGTGCAGCTGTTTGCGGGTGACATGCTCGGCATTGGCAATAAGGGCGCCGGCGGTTCCGATGCCGACATCCAGTACGGAGGCGCCCGCAGGCAACCGTTCCAGCACTTCAGCGTACCAGCGGCTGGTCAGCCTGAGGATCAGTGTGTCGTAGATAGCGCTTCGGATCATGGTTGCCAAACCTATCACAGCAGCCAGTTGGTAACACGCCTGGTTGTGGGTGAAACCATTCCGGTTCCAGGGTGAGCCGGCTTGGTCTGGGGATAGGGTGGGGGGCTTCTGGGGACGCCACCGCCACCATCATCAATGGCGGTGGCGTGGGGCATGGATCAGAAGTAGTAGTCCATGGTCACGTACATGGCGTCGAAGTCCGACTCGTAGATATCGCCGTTGCCATCGATATCACCATTGGAGTTCAGGTACTCGACGTAAACCCAGCCAGGCCCGTAATCATACCGGACGCCCGGAGAGATGCCGTAAACGGTATCGGCCTTGTTCGTATCCGTATCCGTTGTTGCTGCGGTCGCATCCAGGTAGGCGAACCAGTTACCTGACGTGTAACCGCCCTGAACCGCATAGCGGGTGTTTTCTATATCCGCTTGAACGCCAGCATCGGGGATATCGCGTTTAACGCGGATCACTTCCGCTTTGGTGGTGATGGATCCGTATGATCCTTCAAAGTATGCAGCAAAAGCGCTGTGCGAGCCGTCATCGTTAGTGCTGCAGGTTGTCGTGTCGCATTTGTTTCCGAGGTCTTCAATGTCCTGGAGAATACCCGTCTGTGCCGATAGGCCGAATGTCGAGCTGTTCCCTTCTTGCTCAAAGGTGTAGCTGACGTCGGCGACACCTGTCTTAATCTTACGGTAGGTCGCGGGAATCCCTTTGAAACTGCCCCAGTGCCCGTTGTCGTCGACAGTGTCAGTGCTGGTTTCACCCCAGTCATCCTGATGGAAATAGGCAATCGAGATATCCAGATCGGACATTTGCCCTGTGAATTTGGCGCCAACATCCATCTGGTCACCGTAACCGCCCTGAAGCATGTCACCAGGCCAGAAGTTCACGGTCTTCCAGCCAAACGGCACCTGAGACTTACCGATTTTAACGTCCCAGTTCTCGTTCAGGTCCCGTCCGACCCACAGCTTGTGGATCGCGAATCGATCACCCGTTGAGTTGTTCACTGGGTCGGTGAAGCTGCCTGGCCCAAAGCGCACCTCAGTCGATAAACGCCATGGCCCGTCATCCTGAGTGTGGTCACCATACAGAATGAAGGTTTCTTCACCGATATCGCCCCCGGTCTCGTTATCCAGGTTCTCATTGAACTTGAGCGAGCTGAAATCGGAATTGGTCACGTGCCGGTAGGTCGCCCAAACCCCCGCTGAAATATTGGTCGTCGCAACGGCCAGTGAGGGGGCGGTGGCTGAAATGGCGGCTGTTACTGCGGCACCGATCAACTTTTTCTTCATTGCATAGACTCCTTTTCTAAGGGATTTCCGAAACTCCGAGTTGCGAGAGGGTAATTTTATTTTGATTGAACGTCCAGTTAAAAAAAGAAACACCGATTCTGTGGGTGATGGATTCCAGCGTTGGGCCTGCCTCCTGGGCGAATTAACCGATCATTGCAATTCGGGCTCGTGATCGGTCACAAATAACATTAACCTGACGCAATCGAACCAGGTTCATGGGTAGGCGATCGATGAGGCGGAATGGATGCTTTCGTGCATGCCTCGTGCTGGCGTTGGTGCTGACATCAGGAGCGGGTGTGCATGCTGGCCAGAGCGTGACCGTGGCAGCGCCCAATCTGGCCAACCTGATTGAGCCGGATGGTTCCGGCATCTATCAGCGGCTGATGGCGCGCGCCCTGGAGCCGCTGGATGTGAAGGTGGAACCGGTTTTCTACCCATACCGGCGTGCCCTTCGGATGTTTGAGGAATCCCGGGTTGATTGCCTGCTCTCACTGACGGATGTGGTGCGTCGGCGCATTGGCAGCGACGCCATCGTCTACAGTTATCCCCTTGGCAGGTTCAGCTTCCATATCTTCACACTTGCTGAAGACCCTCCGATTGAGTCCCTTGAGGCGCTGGAAGGCCGGGTTGTCGGGAGTATCAAGGGGCATGAGCTGTATCTGGGCCCGACCATAAAGGGACATATGGCGCTGGAGTCGGTACCCTCCGAGGCGCAGGCGGTCCAGATGCTGAAAATGGGCCGTCTGGACGCTCTCATCGCCGCCCTCCCGGACATCCGGCCCCATCTGGATGGGCTGAGCTATGACCCGGACCGCCCCCTGCTCGAGAGCTACGACCGCATCAACTGCCATGATACGGCGAAAAACCGGGCCTTCATCCAGGCCCTGTCCCGGGAACTCAGGGGTCTCAAGGAAAAAGGTGTCTACCAGGAGGTTATGGGGTCGTTATATATGCCGTTTAAGGATCCTCACTGAGCCCTTTTAGGAACGGGGGCGGGCTCCTCCTGGATCCAGTCGACGATGTGCTCCTCATAGTCCTCCGGGTCGACGATGGGCTCGGGAAGAACATGACCCTGCACCGAGATTCCCGCCGTATGGACGGTGGCGCGTGAGCCGGAAACCAGGGGGTGCCACCAGGCCAGCCCCCGACCCTCGGCGATCCGCCGGTAGGCGCAGCTTTTGGGCAGCCAGTCGCTGTTGCGCGCGATCGAGGGGGTGACCTGGAGGCAGTCCGGCACCTCGCTCAAGCGGTTGGGGTAGTCCGAACACAGGCAGCTCTCGCAGTCGAGCAGCCGACAGGCGATCTGCGTGGCATAGACGTCACCGGTATCCGCGTCTTCAAGCTTATGGGTACAGCAGCGCCCGCAGCCGTCGCAGAGAGATTCCCACTCATCAGCCGTCATTGCTTCCAGCTGCTTGCGCTCCCAGAACGGAACGGTTCCATCAGTATTGGTCATGGCCTACCCCCTGTTATCCGCGAGGGTACGGTGATCGCGCGGTGCCTTCAAATACTTGTTCGCCCGTGGCTGCTCCCCTATGCTCGAAAGCCCCGAAACCGGTGAACAAGGAGCGCCTCATGCTGGAATCCGTCCTGCAACGCATCGATAACGGCCTCGAGGGATCCATCGAGCGCTGGGCCGACCTGTTGCGTATTCCCAGTGTCAGTACGGATCCAGCCTATGAGAGCGCCATGCGCGAGGCAGCGCAGTGGCTTCTGGATGAGCTGGCGCCGCTGGGATTCCGCGTTGAGATCCGCGAAACCGAGGGTCACCCGGTGGTGATCGGCCATCATGAAGGCCCCGGGGATGATGCCACCCACGTGCTCTACTACGGCCACTATGACGTGCAGCCGCCTGAGCCGTATGAGGAGTGGCGCAACGAGCCCTTTGAGCCGACGCTCGAGGACAGTCCCCATGGCCGGAAGATGGTTGCCCGGGGCGCGGTCGACGACAAGGGTCAGTTGATGATGTGGGTCGAGGCCCTGAAGGCCTGGCATGCGGAGCACGGCGGTCTGCCGATACAGGTGACGGTGCTGCTTGAAGGGGAAGAGGAAGTTGGCAGTAGGAACCTCCGACCAGTGCTGGAGCGCTACCGGGACGAGCTCAAGGCCGACGTCTGCGTGGTGAGCGATACCGGCATGTGGGACGTGGACACCCCTGCCATCACCTACACCCTCCGTGGCCTGCTCTACACCGAACTGACCTGTCGTGGCCCGGGCCATGACCTGCACTCCGGCTTCTACGGCGGTGCCATCGAAAACCCGATCAATGGTCTCACAAAAGTACTCGGCGCACTCCAGGATGAGAGGGGCCGGGTTCAGGTGCCCGGGTTCTACGACGGCGTGGTGGAACCCTCCGACGAGGAGCTGGCCGCCTGGAAAGCCCTCGATATGGACGATACCGGCTTCCTTGCCTCCGCTGGCGTGACCACTGCAGGCGGTGGTGAGTCGGACCGCAGCCTGCTGGAACGGGTCTGGTCGAGGCCCAGCTGCGACATCAACGGCATCATTGGCGGTTTCACCGGCAACGGCGCCAAGACGGTGATCCCCCGGGAGGCCAGCGCCAAGGTGAGCTTCCGGCTGGTGCCGGACCAGGACCCGGACCGCATTATCGAGAGCCTGCGCCGCTTCATTGATGACCACACGCCGGCGGGCTGTTCCATTGAGCTCACCGTGCACTCGGCGGCCCCGGCCATCCGTATTCCCACGGAATCCCGGTACCTCAAGGCCGCCCTGAGCGCATTGGATGCGGTCTATGACCGCGAGCCGGTTCTGCTGGGCAGCGGCGGCTCTATCCCCATTGCGGCCTGGGCGCGGGACATCCTCGGCATCGATACGCTGCTGATGGGCTTCAGCCTGGAGGATGACGGCATGCACAGCCCCAATGAGAAATTCGAGGTGACCTGCTTCCATCGTGGCATGCGGGCCCATGCGGCACTTCTGGAGCAGCTGCGCTGACGGACTGTCCGGAAGTCGCAGGCACAGCCGCAGCTCACTGTCTATACTGCAGCCGGTAAGACACAGGCTCAGGAGTATCCATGGGCAGGGTCGCATTGCACATCTGGACCGCATACCGGGGCGCCGTTGGAGCGATGCTCGCGCTGGCGCTTGTGCTTGCGAGTCTGTCCGCTGTGGGCGCGGTTACGGTACTGCCCGGCACCACCAGCCAGAATCCTACCCACAGCCTCGAGTACTGGCCTGAGCCGGCCGACCGCTCTGTGACCATGCCCGCTATTCTCGCAGGGGAGGTCAGCCCGGACTGGTCGCCGGTGGAGGGGGATGTGGCCAATTTCGGCTATACCGCGGGCACAAACTGGTATCGGATGCGGCTGGAAAACCCGCTTCAACAGCCGGTAGAGCGGCTTCTGGAGATCCGATACCCGCTGCTGGATCATATAGAGTTCTATCGGGTGCGTGGTGGGACCATTGTCGAAAGCCACCTGACCGGGGACCATTACCCTTTCGAGTCCAGACCCATGGGCCACCGGACCTTCATTCTGCCGATGGAGCTCGAGCCGGAGTCAGAGAGCCGGATTTATCTTCGGGTCAGGACGTCCGGTTCCCATCAGGTTCCGATGATGTTGTGGGAGCCGGAGACCTTTTTTGAGGTGAATGAGACGGACATGGTGGGTCGCAGCATGTTCTACGGCATGCTGCTGATCATCATCACCTTCAATGTCTTCCTTTATGGCGCACTGCGTGAACGCAGCTACCTTTACTATGTGCTCACCAATGCCACGCTTCTGGTGCTTATGGCCAGTCTCCACGGCATGGCCTTCCAGTTCCTCTATCCGAGCTATCCGGAGATCAATGAGCGTGTGACCCTGGTGTCCTCCGCCATGATCGCGCTCTTTTTCAGCCTGTTCGCACGGACCTTCCTCAACATCACGCCGGAGATGCGCGTCCGGAGCAATGTTTTCCATGGCCTGACCATTGTCACTGCACTGAATACCGTGGCGGCATTCTTCATCAGCTATGACCTGTCCACCCGGCTGTCCGTGATGCTGGCGGGCATGGTGAGTCTCATCATGTTCCTCATCGGCCTTGCGATGATGGTCCGGGGGCACCGGGCTGCCCGATACTTCATGGGGGCCTGGATCATGCTGCTGGTGGGATCGATGGCCTGGATACTGCTGGTGGCCGGGCTGGTGCCCTCCAACTTCCTGACGCGCTATGGCGTGGAACTGGGGGCGGTCTCCCAGGCGCTGGTACTGACGTTCGCGATGGGGCAGCGCTTCAGCTATGAACAGCGCGCCCGCCTGAAGGCCATGGAGGAGCGAGAATCCATGGAGCAGAGCCTGCTGGAGCAGGCGCGGCACCATGGCCTGACAGGGCTGCCGGGCCGCAATCTTCTGGAGGTGGTGCTGGGCGGGTGCACTGAGCGTGTGGACCATCGGCGGGACTGCAGTCTGGCGCTGGTGCTGATTCATTTCCGGGGCTTTGACGACATCAACAAGACCCTGGGCCATGAAAACGCGGACCAGCTTCTGTACCAGCTGTCATGGCGGATGAATGAGGTGGTCCTGGGACTCCCGGATTCGGTCATCATCGAGAACATCAGCGGTAGCCCCTGTGCCGTTGCGCATGTGGAGGGCATTACCTTCGCCTGCGCCTTCCATCCGCGGGAGACAGAGGCCATGCATGGCCAGATGGAGGCGCTCGTGGAAGCGCTGCGCCAACCGATGGAGTTCCGCGGGTTGAGCCTGGATATGCGGATGGTCGGTGGCTGTTCCTTTTACCCGGAGGACAGTGCCGACATCACCACCCTGCTCCGCCACGCCTTCATCGCCTTTGATCAGGCCGAGAGCGGCGTCAGCCACGTGGCGACCTATACCGAGTCCATGAATCCCTACAGTGAGCGCCGCCTTACCCTGATGACCGAGCTCCGCCGGGCCATCAGGGAGGACAGTCTGGCGCTGTACTTCCAGCCCCAGGTGCGGCTGAGCTCCGGGGAGGTGTGTGGCTTTGAGGTGCTGCTGCGCTGGAACCATCCGGATCACGGATTCATCCCCCCGGATGAATTCATCCCCATGGCGGAGCAGACCGGCCTTATTCAGCCTCTGACCCAGTGGGTTCTGGATCGCTCCCTGCTCTTTGGCGCTTCCATGGATGCCGCCGGCCATCCCGTGCGCATGGCGGTGAACATCTCCGCACGCAATCTGGAGGAACCGGCGTTCGCGGACATGGTTCTGGGGTTGCTCGAGCGCCATGGACTGCCCACCGGGCGGCTGATTCTGGAAGTGACCGAGACCGCCACCATGGTTAATCCCATCAACGCCCTCCAGGCATTACGCGGTCTCTATGACGCCGGCATCCGCCTTGCCATTGACGATTTCGGCACCGGGTATTCGTCGCTGTCCTACATCCGCAAGCTGCCGGTTCACGAGATCAAGATTGACCGTTCCTTTGTGCGGGAAATGGACGCCAACCGGGAGGACGCCACCATCGTGCGCACCACCATCAACATGTGTCATGATCTTGGTTTCGAAGTGGTCGCCGAAGGCGTGGAAAGCGATGACACCTCGCAGCTGCTGCGGAACATGCAGTGCGACATCATGCAGGGCTATCATCTCAGCAGGCCCATGCCGGAGGAGCATGTCGCCGGCTGGCTGTCGACCTGGTATTACACCAGCGGTTCAGGAGGCTGAGACCCTATGGCGCTGACCGAGACGGTACCCGTGCCCTGTCCCTGCTGCGGGGAGGTGATCGATGTCCTGGTCGACTGCTCCCTGGGTGACCAGACCTATGTGGAGGACTGCTTCGTCTGCTGTCAGCCGCTGGTGCTGACCGTCTCTGTAGACCCCGAGACCGGCCAGCCAGCAGTGGATGCCATGCCCGAAAACGCCTGAACCGAGGAGACTCCATGCTCGCACCCGCGACTGCCTTCTATGCTGTTGTCTTTGTGGTCCTGAAACTGATCCTGGTGTGGCGGGTCGTGGCGTTGCGCCAGCAGTTGGGGGTGGGTGTTGGTGATGGCGGGCATCAGCAGCTGAATGTGGCCTCGCGCATCCACGGCAACTACATCGAGTCCATGCCGCTGATGCTGGTGCTGATGTTCATTGCGGAGATGAACGGGGTGGCCTATGCCGCGTTGCACACCGTGGGAGGTCTTTTCCTGGTCAGCCGGATCGGCCACGCGTGGGGCATGCACGAAGCCCAGGGGCGCTGGCATGCGGCCCGTGCAGCGGGCGTTGCGGGCACCTGGCTGGCCCTGCTCGGCGTCTGTGGTCTGCTGGTGTACAACGTGCTGACCATCCGTTACTGATTTGACCCCCCGTAACCGATCTCGGGTTACACCTACAGTTCTCTGTTCATTTCCAGTACAATCCGCCACCGATCCGGGCCGCTTGAATAACCGCTGTCTGGTATAATCGGCCCGTCGAATAACCCTACATAGGGAGGATGCCATGTCGCCTGTCGATAGTTTCAAGACCGCCCAGACCCTCGAGTCTGGCGGCAAACAGTACCGGTATTACAGCCTGCCGGAAGCCGAGAAGCATCTCGGTGACCTGCAGCAGCTGCCGGTTTCACTCAAGGTTCTGCTCGAGAACATGCTGCGTCACGAAGACAATGAGACCGTGACGAAGGATGATGTCGAAGCCATTGCCGGCTGGCTGAAGAACCGCTCTTCCAGCCGTGAGATCCAGTACCGCCCGGCGCGTGTTCTGATGCAGGACTTCACCGGCGTACCCGGTGTCGTGGACCTTGCCGCCATGCGTGATGCGGTCAAGAAGGCCGGTGACGATCCCGAGAAGATCAACCCGCTGTCGCCGGTGGACCTGGTTATCGACCACTCAGTGATGGTCGACCAGTACGCCACCTCCGACGCTTTCCGCGCCAACGTCGACATCGAGATGACGCGGAACCGCGAACGTTACGAATTCCTGCGCTGGGGCCAGGAAGCATTCGATAACTTCCGCGTGGTTCCGCCGGGCACCGGCATCTGTCACCAGGTCAACCTGGAGTACCTGGGCAAGGTTGCCTGGACCAAGGAGCAGGACGGCGAGACCCAGGTCTACCCGGATACCCTGGTCGGCACCGACTCCCACACCACCATGATCAACGCCCTGGGCATCCTGGGCTGGGGTGTTGGCGGCATCGAGGCGGAAGCCGTGATGCTGGGTCAGCCGATCTCCATGCTGATCCCGGAAGTGGTCGGTTTCCGTCTGACCGGTTCCATGAAGGAAGGCGTGACCGCGACTGACCTGGTACTGACTGTGACCCAGATGCTGCGCGAGAAGGGCGTGGTTGGTAAGTTCGTCGAATTCTACGGTCCCGGTCTCGACAACCTGCCGCTGGCCGACCGTGCCACCATTTCCAACATGGCGCCTGAGTACGGTGCGACCTGTGGCTTCTTCCCGGTCGACAACGAAACCCTGAACTACCTCAAGCTCTCCGGCCGCAGCGACGAGCAGATCAAGCTGGTCGAAGACTACAGCAAGGCCCAGGGCATGTGGCGCGATTCCAGCAAGCCCGAGCCCAAGTTCAGCGATTCGCTGGAGCTCGACCTGGGCGATGTGAAGGCCTCCCTGGCCGGCCCGAAGCGGCCCCAGGACCGGGTCGACATGCCGGCCATGAAGAGCACCTTCGAGAAGCTGCTGGATGACGCTGGTGTTCAGGACAAGGACAAGCGCGTGCCGGTCAAGGGTCAGGACTACGACCTCGGCCACGGCGACGTGGTGATCGCGGCGATCACGTCCTGCACCAACACATCCAACCCGAGCGTGCTGATGGCCGCCGGCCTGGTGGCCAAGAAGGCCCGTGAGAAGGGTCTGGACCGCAAGCCCTGGGTCAAGTCCTCTCTGGCACCCGGCTCCAAGGTGGTAACCGACTATCTGGATACCGCCGGTCTGAGCAAGGAGCTGGATGCGCTTGGCTTTAACCTGGTTGGCTACGGTTGCACCACCTGCATCGGTAACTCCGGCCCGCTGATGGACGAAATCGGCGAAGCCATCAACGAAGGCGGCCTGCAGGTCTCCTCCGTGCTCTCCGGTAACCGGAACTTCGAGGGCCGTGTGCATCCGGATGTGAAGGCCAACTGGCTGGCTTCACCGCCCCTGGTTGTGGCCTATGCCCTGGCCGGCACTACGCGTGTCGACCTGGAGAACGAGCCGCTGGGCAACGACCAGAGTGGCAACCCGGTCTACCTGAAGGACATCTGGCCCTCCAATGCGGAGATCGCCCACGAAGTGTCCAAGGTCGACGACGAGATGTTCCGCAAGGAATATGCGGATGTCTTCAAGGGCGACGAAGTCTGGCAGGGCATTCCGTTCAGCAAGGACGAGACGTACCAGTGGGACGACGAGTCCACGTACGTGAAGAACCCGCCGTTCTTCGAGGGCATTGAGAAGCCGCTGCAGCCGCCGAAGGACATCGAGGGTGCGAATATCCTGGCGCTGTTCGGTGACTCCATCACCACGGACCACATCAGCCCGGCCGGCTCGATCAAGCCGGATTCCCCGGCAGGCAAGTACCTGCAGGAGAAGGGCGTGCATCCCAAGAACTTCAACAGCTACGGCTCGCGCCGGGGTAACCATGAAGTGATGATGCGCGGTACCTTCGCCAACGTCCGCATCAAGAACGAGATGCTGGACGGCGTTGAGGGCGGCTTCACTAAGTTCGTGCCTACCGGCGAGCAGATGGCCATGTACGACGCGGCCATGGAGTACCAGAAGCAGGGTACGCCGCTGGTTGTGATTGCCGGCAAGGAATACGGCACTGGTTCCTCCCGTGACTGGGCGGCCAAGGGCACCCGCCTGCTGGGCGTGGAAGCCGTGGTTGCCGAGAGCTACGAGCGGATCCACCGTTCCAACCTGGTGGGCATGGGCGTTCTGCCGCTGCAGTTCAAGGATGGCGAGAACCGCCAGACTCTGGGCCTGACCGGCGAGGAGAAGATCAGCATCAAGGGGCTGGATGAGAATCTGGAGCCGCGCCAGGTGCTGAAGCTCGTTGCCGAGCGCTCGGACGGCAGCACCACGGAGACCGAGGTGATCTGCCGCGTGGATACCGCCAACGAGATGAACTATTACCTCAGCGGCGGCATCCTGCACTACGTGCTGCGCAACATGATCGCCAAGTGAACTCTGGCGGTTGATGGGTTAGCCTCTTCGGGAGGCTGATCCGAGGAAAACGGGTGGCTTTCGGGCCACCCGTTTTTGTTTCTATTGTCACCAGATTGTTGACTGGTAGCAGGCTGGCGATCGGGGAGGGCTTTCAGGGAATCGCCACGAGTACATCCATGTAGGCTGCTCTTCCGCCATCCCTGGCTCCAGAGCTTCCCTGAAAGCCCTCCCCGATCCCCTGCTTTCGAACGTGTTGGAGACGCTGATGTCCCTTGAAACTGACGGAATTCCTGAAAACGACGACGAACTCCGCGCCAAACTCCACCAGGAGACGGCCCAGATCGGGTGGGTGGAACTCCAGCGGTTCTATGCCCGGGGCAACGTTGTGCGCGTGGCGCCGGGGCAGGATCTGATCGAGGTTGGATTCTCACTGGTGCGGGACGACAAGGCGCGGTTCCAGCAGTGGATCCAGGATGGATCCGTTGGAGAGGTTAAGCCGGATGAGGCGCAGGGGTGGCATGATTCGGATGCGACAGTCTGGGCTCTGGTTGTCGCTCCCTGGGTTCTGGTGCAGCCGAATCACCAATAACGCCTGATCGGTAAGGGGAATGGGGGAGTGCTCTCCGGGAAGCTCTGGAGCCAGGGATGGCGGAAGAGCAGCCTACATGGATGTACTCGTGGCGATTCCCGGAGAGCACTCCCCCATTCCCCTTACCAGGCAACGATTTATCAGTTCTGCTGACTGAAGAACACCGCTTCACTGTTCCGGTAAGCCTGCGCCAGGAACTCTTCGACTTCCAGCCCCTTGTGCTGGGCGATGAACTCCCCCACGAACGGCAGGTAGTACGGCATGTTCTCCTTGCCCCGGTACGGGACCGGCGCCAGATATGGCGAATCCGTCTCCAGCAGGATCCGGTCCGCCGGCGTCAGGTCGATGATCTCACGCACATTCTCCGCCTTCTTGAACGTGCAGATCCCGTTGAACCCGATGTACCAGCCCTGCTCCAGCGCATAGCGTGCCAGCGTCTCACCCGAGGTGTAGCTGTGCACAACACCCCGCTGCTTCAGTGACCCTTCGAACTCCTTCAGGATCTCCATGGTGTCCTCATCCGCATCGCGCGTGTGGATCACCACCGGCTTGTCCAGATCCGAGGCCATCTGCAGCTGCTTGCGGAAGACCGACTTCTGGGTCTCCGGGTCGCTGAAATCGTAGTGGTAGTCCAGCCCGATCTCACCGATGGCCAGCAGCCGCTTGGGGCTTGCCGCCATAGCCTCCCGGATGAAGGGGTCGAGCCCGTCGTGCCAGTTGTCCGCCTGGTGCGGGTGAATCCCCTGGGTGCCGTAGACGCGCGGGTGGGCACCCACCAGGTGCTGGACGGTCTCCAGATTGTCCGGCGAGACCGTGATCGTGATCAGTCGCTCGATGTTCACCTGTTCGGCGGCCATGACCACGTCTTCCACCGGCTCTCCCTGGAGGTAGTCCAGGTGGCAGTGGGTCTCGATGATCGGATGTTCGAAGACCGGTACGGGACGGCGTTTGTGTTTGCTCATGGGCGCGGAACTCCACCACGGGTGCCTGCTACAATGGACCCACATGATAGCGGAACCGACGAGGTCCTGACATGGGGCATCTGCTCCTCAACCTGCGCAACGTGCCCGAAGATGAATACTTTGAAGTCAAAACGCTTCTTGAGGAGCACGGCATTGCGTATTACGAGACGGAGCCCAGCCGCTGGATGGTGTCCTTCGGAGCCATCTGGCTCGATGACCCATCACGGCTTGAGGAAGCGGAGCAGCTGTTGGCCGACTATCAGGCCGAGCGCGCCGAGCAGGCCCGGTCCGACCATGAAGAGGCGCTCGCCCGTGGGGAAGCCGAGACACCCGCCCAGCGATACCGGCACAATCCCCTTGCCTTCATTGGTGCCCTGATCGGAATTGGCGTGATCCTCTACCTGGCGTTGATGCCCTTTCTGACCCTCTAGCCCGCAGGGGCAGCTCATCCGAAAGTATAAGGGCATCCGTGCTGGCTATAATCTAACCTCTCCTGAGACCTTGAATAATAAGACAGACAAAGGGTGGCTGGTATGGGGGCGCTTCAGAAACAGGTAGTACTACGGGCCTGTGCCGGTATGGGCGGGAGTCTTCTGGTTGCGGTGGCATGCAGTTGGTTGCCTGTCCCGGAGCTGTACCGTTTTCTTCTGGCGGGGGCTCTGGGGGCAATCGCCGCAATCCTGCCCCTGATGGCACTGCTGCAGCGTGTGCAGGGGGAGGCGCACGCGGACGCCCAGGCGGAACACCCTCTGTTGCAGGCGCTCATGCCCTCCATTTTCCGCAAGGCACGGACCGGTGAAGCACTGGAGCAGACGCTGGTGGAAGGCGCTGACGCCAATGCCGTCTCGGCCGCCCAGGTTTCCTATGCCGCGGACCGCCTGCGCAGTCGTCTCGATCGTCAGGTGGAAAACACCAACCACATGACGGACTACGCCGGGCGGATCATGGAAACCATCCGCCAGTCCGCGGAGCAGGCCTCGGAGGCGGCGTCCGCCGCCAGCCAGGCCAGCGAGGTCAGTGATCAGGGGCAGACCGCGTTGAGGGAAGCCATCGAGCAGGTCCGGCGGGTGCACGAGCAGTCCTCGGAGACGGTATCGCTGATCCAGGCGCTGAACGACAAATCCGAAACCATCCAGAATGTGACCTCGGTGATCGAGGGCATCGCCGAGCAGACTAACCTGCTCGCACTCAATGCCGCCATCGAGGCAGCCCGGGCCGGTGAGCAGGGTCGCGGTTTTGCGGTGGTGGCGGATGAGGTGCGCCAGCTTGCCGGCCGTACCTCGGAGGCGACCAAAGAGGCGTCCAGCACACTGGAATCCATACAGCAGGACACCGGCCACATTGTTACCCGGGTCAAGGAGCTGGCCACCAGTGTCGAGAATGGCCTTGATTCGGTAGAGGCCGTTGGCCACCAGCTGGATGAGATCAATACTGGCTCAAGGAAGGTGGAGGAACAGGTGCGGTGGATTGCCGAGGGCGACCAGCACAACGAGGAGAGCCTGGGGCAGATGTTCGGCTCCATCGAGAGCCTGCGTGATGAGATGCGCGACAGCGATGAGGCCGTTGCCGAGCTGGCGCAGCAGGCTTCAAGGCTGATGGAGCTGGCAGAGCAGACCAACGCTGAGTTCGCGCTGTACAGCAGCGAAAGCTACCATCGCCGCTTCTACGAAGCGGCAAGGACCGGGGCGGCGGAGATTGCGCGTTGTTTTGAGCAGGCCCTTGAGCGTGGCGAGCTGACCCGGGAACAGCTGTTCAGCAAAGAGCGCACCCCGATCCCGGGCACCGACCCGCAGAAGTACCACAGCCCCTTCGATGCCTTTACGGATAGGCATCTTCCCGCCATTCAGGAGCCCGTGGTTGAGTCGCTGGAGCCCATTGTCTTCGCGATCACCGCCGCGCCGGATGGCTATGTGCCCACCCACAACAATGTCTTTGCCCATGAGCCGACCGGGGATCCCCAGGTGGATCTGGTGAAGAGCCGCAGCAAACGCCTCTTCAATGACCGCACCGGGGCCCGCTGTGGCAGCCATACCCGCGACATGCTGCTGCAGACCTACCGGCGGGATACCGGGGAGATCATGCACGATCTGTCAGTGCCCATCTATGTGAACGGTACCCACTGGGGTGGCTTCCGGCTGGGCTACCGCCCGGCGCAGCACTGAGCGCGGGGCGCTTCAGAACCAGCGCGGGACGCGCTCCCGGTACTGGCGGTAATCCGCACCAAGCAACGTGTTCAGACTCGTCTCCTCGGCCAGGGCCTGACGTCTCAGGACCGCGACGCCAACCACCAGGCACACCAGCGAGAACAGGCTGGGCAGTGCCAGGAAGAAGCCGAGCTGCCCCAGCATGATGATCAGGAACATGGGGTTACGGCTCCGGGACCAGGGCCCGGTGGTGAGCAGTTTCGGCGGGTTTTCAGTATCAATCCCGGAGCGCCAGTCCTCGTGCATGTAGGCCTGCAGGTAGTTGATGCCCGTGAAGGCCGCACACAGAAGAACCACGCCCGACAACAGTACCGGCGCGCTGTAGAGTGGCTCGATGATGCCCAGCCAGGGATCCACCGGCAGTCCGATGCGGAGAACACTGATCAGCAGGATAGCGGCCCTGAAGACATTGAATATGTGGCGGTTCCACCAGGGGCGTGAGCCCACGTGACCATAATGGATATGGGAGTGGCGGGTACGCGCGCTCAGCCCCAGTGTCCGCCCGGTGAAGAACAGGCCGATCAACAGGAAATAGGTGGCGACAAAACATCGGGTGAACAGTTCTGCGCTCATGGAGCGAGCGTCTCCGGTCCGGTTTATGTCTCATTCTAGCCGGAAAAGACGCTATGGTTCAGCCGGCTCCTATAGGATCTTCCAATTCCATGTATTGCCCGGGGCGGGTAACCGTGGCAGTTTCGGGCACTGCACGTCTTCGGGAGAGGTTCCATCAATGCTCTGTTTTGCCTATGGCTCGAACATGTCCATTCGCCGCCTCCAGGCCCGGGTCCCGGAATCCCGTTTCCTGACGGTTGGCTGGTTGCACCGTCACCGTCTGGTCTTCCACAAGCGCAGCCGCGAAGACCATTCGGCCAAATGCGATGCCTTGCATACTGGCGATCCGGGTGACTGGGTCCTGGGGGTGGTCTATGACATCCCGGATCGCGAGAAACCGATCCTGGACCGGATTGAGGGGCTGGGGAATGGCTATGAGGAGGCGTTGATCCGGCCCCGGACCCCGGAAGGGGACTCCCTGGAGGCGCGGATGTATGCCGCCACGGATGTGGACGCCTCGCTGACACCCTACAGCTGGTACCGGGCGCATGTGCTGATCGGGGCCCGGGAGAATGCATTCCCGGCCGATTATGTTGATCGCATCCTGCGGACACCAGCGCAGCACGATCCGGATTTCGCACGCCACCAGAACGAACTGGCCATCTATCCGGAGGATGTTCTGCCGCATGGGGCCGTGACATGAAACCCGCGATTTCTTCAACCCTTTGGCTGGATCGGATCGAGCGGGCGGGCAATGCCCTGCCGCATCCGGTCACCCTGTTCGCCATGGCCCTGGGTCTGGTCATGGTGCTCTCCCAGGTGGCCGCCTGGGCGGGCTGGTCCGTGCGTAAGCCCGCGGGCGCGGCCGACGAGGGCGAACTGGTGCAGGCCCGAGGATTGCTTGAGAGTGATGGCCTCTGGTGGCTGCTCTCGCACCTGGTGGACAATTTCATGCAGTTCCCGCCCCTGGGACTGGTGCTGGTGGCCATGCTGGGGATTGGCGTGGCGGAGCGCTCCGGCCTTCTGCCAGCGCTGCTTGCCCGGCTGCTGAGGCTGACGCCCAGGGCGCTGCTGGCGCCTATGGTCGTCCTGCTGGGGATTCTGTCTTCGGTCACCCTGGATGCGGGCTACGTGGTGCTGCCGCCGCTGGCGGCGATCCTGTTCCACGCGGCGGGACGCTCGCCCCTGGCCGGGCTGGCAGCGGCCTTTGCCGGGGTCTCCGCCGGGTTCAGTGCGAACCTTGTGATCACGGCCCTGGATCCATTGCTGGCGGGGCTGACTGAGGCGGGGGCGCGTATACTGGACCCCGATTACGCGGTTGCGGTCACGGCCAACTGGTGGCTGATGATTGTCTCCACCCTGGTGCTGGCACTGCTCGGGTGGTGGGTCACCGCCCGGGTTGTGGAACCAAGGCAGGCCGGCGTTGAGCTTGCCGGGGCGCATGTGAGCCGGGCGGATGACGACGTGGGTGCAGACCCCGGGCGCGGGCTGCGCCATGCCGGGTTTATATTCGGGGTTACCCTGGCCCTGGTGCTGGCCGCGGTGCTGGTTCCCGGGGCGCCACTCCACGGCGAGGGTGAGAACTTCGCCCGCTGGGTCGAGGCCATGGTCCCCCTGCTGCTGATCCTGTTCCTGCTGCCCGGCCTGGCCTACGGGTTCGCGGCCGGCACCCTGAACAGCAACCACGACGTGGCGCAAATGCTGTCGGCCACCATTGCCGCACTGGCGCCCTATATTGTGCTGGCGTTTGTCGCGGCCCAGTTCATCGAGGCTTTCAACTACAGCCAGCTCGGGCTGCTGCTGGCCATCACCGGTGGCCAGTGGCTGGCCTCTCTGGCTGTACCCGCGCCGGTGCTGGCGGTCGGCTTCATCCTGATCGCCATGCTGGCCAACCTGTTCATCGGTTCCGCTTCCGCCAAGTATGCCTTCCTGGCACCGGTGTTCGTGCCCATGTTGATGCAGGCGGGCCTGAGCCCGGAACTGACCCAGGCGGCCTACCGCATCGGGGATTCGGTGACCAACATCATCACGCCCCTCAATCCCTACTGGGTCATTGTCCTTGCCTTTGTGCAGCGTTGGCGGCCCGAGGCAGGCATCGGCACTCTGATGGCGCTGATGCTGCCCTACGCGATCGCCTTTGCCGTGGTATGGCCGTTATTACTGGCGGTCTGGGTCGCTCTGGGCATTCCGCCGGGCCCGGGGGCCCCGGTTATACTCGGCTGACGCTGACACAGGGAGAGAACCATGAAGACGATCTTCATCACCGGGGCAGCCGCTGGCATCGGCCGTGCCACGGCCCAGCTGTTTGCCGGGAAAGGCTGGTTCGTGGGAGCCGCGGATCGGGACGAGGCGGCACTGCGGACCCTTCAGGAGGGACTGGGTGAGGCCAACTGCAGTGTCCACGTCATGGATGTGACGGATGCCGCGTCGGTACGCCAGGCACTCGCGGGGTTCGCCGCGCGCACCGAGGGCCAGCTGGATGTACTGCACAACAACGCCGGCATTCTGCGGGTCGGGCGCTTCGAGGCGATTCCGCTGGAGGACCACAGGGCCCAGGTGGACGTGAATCTGACCGGGCTGCTGAACGTCCTCCATACCGCGTTCCCCTGGCTCCGTGATACGCCCGGCGCCCAGGTGGTGAATATGAGTTCGGCCTCTGCGATCCATGGCACGCCGGACTTCGCGTCCTATTCCGCCACCAAGCATGCGGTGCGCGCCATGACCGAGGCGCTGGACATTGAATGGCAGGAGTACGACATCCGTGTTTGTGACCTGATGCCGCCTTTCGTCGCCACGGGGATGGTGAACGCCAACCGGGCCGGATCCGGTATGTTCGACGGTATGGGGGTGAATCTGGGCGCGGAGGATGTGGCCGCGCAGGTGTGGGCCGTAATCCGGGGCGGGCGCGGTGTGCACCACCCGGTTTCCTTCCCGATGAAAGGGCTCTGGTCCACCTCCGGGGCCATGCCTACCGCAGTCACGCGCCGCATCATGAAACGGCTCTGGGGGCGCTGAGGGGTCAGTGCCTTTCCGGCTCGCGCCCCAGCACCACCAGTTGGTCCCCCGCTGACAGGTTCAGGGGCTCTCCGGGATCCGGGTTGAGGGTCAGGTGGCGCCCTTCCGGGGTTGGTTGCGCCCGGTGGATGCCAAGGGCGGTTTCGCCGCTGGTGGCAACCGACTGTGCCGCCGCCCGGAAGTCCGTGTCGGCTGCCAGAAGCTCTGCGGGAAGCGCACGGAAGCCGATCTCGGCACCGCCCTGGGTGAAGAGTTCGTCATACACCAGGCGAAGCTCCCGGCGCAGGGCGACCTGGGCCAGCAGGTGGCTGAGCATAACGGGGCTGAGGAAGATCTCACTGTTCCGCGCCAGAAGCAGGGCCTCATTGTGCGGGTCAGTGAGTTCCAGCAGGATCTGCGGCCACGTCCCCGTCTGCTGAAGGTGATCCTGGAGCTGCAGGTAGCCCACCATGGCCCGGGCGTCCGCTTCTTCGTTGCTGCCCATGCGGTCACTGGTCAGCAGCATGACGGTGTCATAGCGTTCGGGGGCCAGTCGGGCAATCTCACCCTCCATCAGGAAGTCCGTCTTCACGTGCTGGCAGCCGACGCGTCCAGGCTCGGGCACATAGCCGTTGATCATGTTCTGGCGGTCTTCCACGGGCCAGAACGAGGCCACTGTGACGTCCGCCGTTTCGCCCGGGTAACTGTCCAGTTCCTGCAGCAGTGCCGGCACCCTGTGGTTCCAGCCCAGGATCAGGATACGCCGGTGACGGGAGGGTGGCCTCTCCACCTCATTGCGCGGCCGGCGATGCAGTGGCTCCAGGGTCTGCCCGCGTGCCGGATTGGTATCCTCGAACCGTCGTGCCAGCAGGATGAGCCCGTCACCCTTGCGCAGGCGTTGTTCGGACGGCGCATTCATATGGACCACCCACCCACTTCCTGCTCGCTCAAGCACGCCCAGTACAATCGCGCTGGGCCGCCGGCTGTCGAGGCTGGCCAGGGGCTCGCCAGCCCACTCATCCTGGAACCGGATGTAGAGTTCATTGCCATCGGGCAGGATCATCATCTCCTGGAAGACCTCGGCCAGACCCGGATGACGCAGCGTCTGGACCATGAAACGGCTGAGCGTGGCGTCCCCGGCCACCAGCTCCAGGTCCCCGCCAAAGGCGCTGTGCAGGATGCGTTCGCGGCGCGGGTCCTGCAGTTCCGCCACCACATAGGGTAGGGGCCGGCGCTGGTCCTTGGCCTGGGCTGCGATGGTGAGAAGGATCTTGATGGTCTCGGTATCCGCGTTAAGAAGGCTGTTCGTGGCCTGGGTACTGCCGGGAATGATGACCGCGGCTGCATCCAGGCAGGCCACACGACGCAGGGCCTCGGACTGGAGCGGGTCACCGGAGCGCAGGATGACCTGTCGGGCACGGCGGCCGACGCCGCTCTCGCTGCGCAGCTGGTGCTCCCGGCTGGCGGAGACTTCCTCGGCCAGCGCCACCAGTCGCAGGCGCTTGGTGTCATTGCGGTGCAGGAACAGCCGCATCCGGCCGGTGGTGCTGAGCAGTTTGGTGATCAGGGGCAGGGTGCGGCTGGTCCAGCCCAGCACCGCAATGTGGTGCTTCAGCGAGACCGGCGTGAGCCCGCGTTCCAGATTGGTCATGGCGCTGATCAGCCACCGGGTCATGATGGCCACCAGGGTGCCCATGAACACCACATAGCCGCTGATGGTCAGCAGCGTGGCAACCACCCGCCGCCAGCTGCCCTGGTCATCGCCCAGATACCCCGGGTCCGTCAGCCGCAGGAACGCCCACCAGAGTGCTTCACCCAGGTCCGAGAAGGCTCCCTCCAGTGGCAGCACCAGCAGACCACCGATCAGCGAGATCAGGGCAATGAGCAGCCCGACCACCATCAGCTGGAAAAATGCGCCGCGGATGAGCTGGCGTTCAAGGAAGAACTTGAGCCGGTCTATGAATCGGAGCGGGGTCATGGACCTCCCGGTGGCGTCGCGTGCTGTCGCCAGTGTAGCGGAAATCCGAAAATGCATCCTGTCGGCAGGCTACTGATCTGAAAGGTTTCTGTGGTTGGGTTACCATCAACCTATCACGCGCCTGTTGATCAATGGCGATCAGCAGGCTATCCTTATTTTAATTGAACGGTTAATCAACTTATGCCCAAGGTCGGAGTACAGGAAGAACGCAGGCGCCAGCTCATTGAAGCCACCCTTGAAGTGGTGGGTGAGCTGGGGCTCCAGAGCGCCACCATTGGCGCCATCAGTCGCACCGCCGGGATGTCGTCCGGCCTGATCAGCCATTACTTCGGCGGCAAGCAGGCACTGATCGAGGCCACGCTGCGCCAGCTGCTTGAGGAGCTCAAGCTCGCGCTGCTGGAGCACACCCAGGCCGGAACACTCACGCCGCAGCAGCGGCTGGTGGCGATCGTGGAAGCCAACTTCAGTGACTTCCAGCGGTCCACGGCCACCACCCGCACCTGGCTCAGTTTCTGGGCGCGGGCGATGCACGAACCGGGGCTGGCGCGCCTGCAGCACATCAACAACCGCCGTCTCTACAGCAACCTCTGCTATTCATTCCGGCAGCTGTTGCCGGCAGAGGCGGCCCGGAGCGCCGCGAAGCAGACCGCCGCACTGATCGACGGGTTCTGGCTGCGCAGCGCTCTCTGGCCCGACCAGGAAGAGGGCTTCCGCGAGAGCGAGGCGCTCTGCCGGGCGTTCATCAACGACACACTGACACAGCACGGAGTCGAACCATGCCACTGACCCGCTACCAGAACTTTGTGGCCGGCCAACCCATGGCCAACAGCACGGGCGAAACCTTTGAAGTGGTGAACCCGGGCACTGGCGAGGTGATCTATGAAGTGGAGGTGGCGGACGAAAGCGTGCGCCAGGCCGCACTGGAAAGCGCCCGCGAAGGCTTTGCTACCTGGTCCGCCATGACCGGCATGGAGCGGGCACGCATCCTCAACCGGGCCGTGGCGATGCTTCGCGAACGCAATGACGAACTGGCAAAGGTGGAAGTGCTCGACACCGGCAAGCCCTGGCAGGAAGCCAGTGAGGTGGACGTGAACACCGGCGCGGACTCCCTGGAGTTCTACGCGGGGCTGGCTCCGGCGCTGGAAGGCAATCAGCAGGACCTGGGCGGCGACTTCTACTACACCCGGCGCGAGCCCCTGGGTGTGTGCGCCGGCATCGGGGCCTGGAACTACCCGCTGCAGATCGCCTGCTGGAAGTCCGCACCGGCTCTGGCCTGCGGCAACAGCATGATCTTCAAGCCCTCCGAGGAAACCCCGCTGGGCGCCCTCAGGCTCGCGGAAATCCTCATGGAGGCGGGCATGCCGGCCGGTGTATTCAACGTCGTCCAGGGCGCGGGCGAAGTCGGCAGCTGGCTGAGCCACGAGCCGGGTATCGACAAGGTCTCCATTACCGGCGAGGTGGGCACTGGCAAGAAGGTCATGGCCGGCGCCGCCACCACGCTCAAGGAAGTCACCATGGAGCTGGGCGGCAAGTCGCCGCTGATCATCTTCGATGACGCGGAAATCGACAATGCCGTCTCCGCCGCCATGCTGGCGAACTTCTACACCCAGGGCGAGATCTGCACCAACGGCACCCGGGTGTTCGTGCACGAGGACCTGTACCCGACCTTCATCGAGAAGGTGCTGGAGCGTACCCGCAACAACATCATTGCCGGTGACACGCTGAACCCGGAGACCAACTTTGGCGCTCTGATCTCCGCGAAGCACCGGGACCTGGTCATGGACTATATCCGCAAGGGCGTGGAAGAGGGCGCGACCCTGGCCTGCGGTGGTGAGGAGCTCTCACCCCAGGGTGTTGAAGGCGGCTATTTCGTGGCTCCGACCGTGTTCACGGGCTGCACCGATGACATGACGATCGTGAAGGAAGAGATTTTCGGCCCGGTCATGAGCGTCCTGACGTTCCGCGACGAAGACGACGTCATCCGCCGTGCCAACCATACCCAGTATGGCCTGGCCGCCGGTGTCTTCACCCGCGACATCAAACGCGCGCACCGGGTGATCCACCAGATCCAGGCCGGCATCTGCTGGATCAACGCCTACAACGAATCACCCTCGGAGATGCCGGTGGGCGGCTACAAGCAGTCCGGCATCGGCCGCGAGAACGGCGCGGCGACCATTAACCACTACACCCAGCTCAAATCCGTTTACGTCGGAATGGGTGATATTGAAGCACCGTTCTGAACCGGCGCCTGCTGACTCTGTAGCAGGCGAGGGCGGGGATCCCCGCCCTCGCCCGTTGGCATCTTGGAGTGGATCCTATGAGTAAACACCAATACGACACCATCATCGTCGGTGCCGGCTCAGCCGGCTGTGTGCTGGCGAACCGGCTCACAGAGGACCCGCACCACCGGGTCCTGCTGCTGGAGACCGGCGGCAGCGACCGCAGCATCTTCATCCAGATGCCCACGGCGCTGTCCATTCCCATGAACACAAAGAAGTTCGCCTGGCAGTTCCACACCGAACCTGAGCCCTACCTGGATAATCGCCGCATGCACTGCCCGCGGGGCAAGGTGTTGGGTGGCTCCTCCTCCATCAACGGCATGGTCTACGTGCGTGGTCACGCGAAGGACTTCGACGAGTGGGAGGCGCATGGTGCCGAGGGCTGGAACTACCAGAACTGTCTGCCTTACTTCAAAAAGGCCGAAACCTGGGTCTTTGGCGGGGACATGTACCGTGGTGATGCCGGCCCCGTGGGGACTTCCAACGGCAACAACATGAAGAATCCCCTGTACCAGGCCTTCATTGATGCCGGGGAACAGGCTGGCTACCCCGTAACCCGGGATTACAACGGGCACCAGCAGGAAGGCTTCGGGCCCATGCACATGACCGTGAAGAATGGCGTGCGCTCCTCCACCTCGAACGCTTACCTGCGGCCAGTGATGAAGCGCCCGAATCTCACCGTGCTGACAGGCGCACTGGTGCACAAAGTGCTGCTCAAAGGCAAACAGGCTGTGGGCGTGCGCTACGAGCGTGGCGGTAAGGTGCAGGATGTGAAGGCCAACAGCGAGGTCATCCTGTCTGCGGGCTCCATCGGTTCGCCGCATATTCTGCAGCTTTCCGGCATCGGTAACCCGGATGTGCTCAACAAGGCGGGTATCGAGGTGAATCACGCGTTGCCTGGCGTGGGGTCGAACCTCCAGGACCATCTTGAGTTCTACTTCCAGTTCCGCTGTAAGCAGCCGACCTCCCTCAACAGCAAACTCAACCCGCTGAGTAAGGCGTTGATCGGCGCGCGCTGGATCCTGAACAGGGATGGCCTGGGTGCCACCAACCACTTCGAGTCCTGCGCCTTCATCCGCTCGAAAGCAGGCGTCGAATGGCCGGACCTGCAGTACCACTTCCTGCCGGCGGCCATGCGCTACGACGGCAAGGAGGCGTTCGCCGGCCACGGTTTCCAGGTGCATGTGGGCCACAACAAACCGAAGAGCCGTGGCCACGTGCATGTGCGTTCCGCGGATCCGAAGGCCGCACCGGAGATTCTGTTCAACTACCTCCAGCATGAGGACGACCGGGAGGGCTTCCGGGACTGCGTGCGGCTGACCCGGGAGATCATCAATCAGCCGGCCATGGATGACTATCGCGACGAAGAGATCCAGCCAGGGGCCGATGTCACTTCGGACGAAGCCATCGATGCTTTCGTGCGCCAGGCCGTGGAAAGCGCCTACCACCCATCCTGCACCTGCCCCATGGGCACGGACGCGCAGACGGTGGTCGACCCGGAAACCCGGGTGCACGGCATCAGTGGCCTGCGCGTTGTTGATTCCTCCGTTTTTCCAACCATCCCCAACGGCAACCTCAACGGGCCGACCATCATGGTGGCTGAGCGGGCCGCGGACCTGATCCGTGGGCGTCAGCCCGAGGCGCCGCTGGATGCGCCGGTGGGGATGGACGAGCACTGGCGTGTGCGCCAACGGGCCGGAGAGCCCGAGCGCGTGCTCCGCTAAGCACCTCTCCTCTCCAGTGTTGACAGCGCTGATACGGGTCGCCTGTAAACGGCTCCAGGCGGCCCGGGAGGGGAATTATTGCCATAAGAAAGCAAATTGACGCCGCAACCAGCAAAGGAGTTGGTTTATGTTGACCTGGCTAAGTATCGGACTGGTATTCACTTTCATCATGATTGCAGTGATTCTCCTGCGATGGGGCAACCTGCAGGTGGTGGGCGTGACACCAGTGCGTACCTTCACCTTCATGGCCATTCTGTTCACTTCCGGCCTCGACGTGGGCCTGATCATGTTCCCGCTCACCGAATTCGGTGGCTATGCGGAGGACTACAGCGTCACCAACCCGCTCGCGATCGAGTTCGGGTTCTGGGCCTTCCTGATCTGGGGCTTCTACTTCCTTACCTGTTTCTACTTCTGCGTGATCGAACCACGGATCAAGTTCTTCGAGATTCCGGTGGTGAAGGTCATCAACAACGTAGTGATCATCGGCACCTGTGCCTTTACCGCCTATCTGCTGCTGAAGAACCTGCCCTGGTATCTTCCGGAAATGGGCGATGACGGCACCGCGCAGACGGTTTTCTACGGCATCGTTTTCGTGTCCATTGCCATGGCCGTCTACTCCAGCACCAGCCTCAAGTATGTGCGGGTGCTGAGCGTGAGCACCAGCTGGATGTTCATCGGTCTGATCGCACTGTTCTGGTACTACGCCTTCATGACCGATAACGGCACCTTCGGGGACTTTGCCGGGACGCTGAGCCTGCTGGGTGGCTACTTCGGCAACATCCATGAGTTCATGCTGCCGCTGAGCGACTACCATGCCTTCTACCTGTACTGGTGGTTCGCCTGGTCCATCATGATCGGCCAGTTCACTTCGCGCTTCGTGGGCGGACTGCGCACCTGGCAGCTGCTGCTGGCGATGCTGTTCCTGCCGTCGATCGCCATCGGTATCTGGTTCACGGTGCTGTACTACTACCATCTGGAGGACATTGGCACCACGGGCGTGTTCAACATCCTCATGGTCACGGTGGGCATCACCATGGTCATCAACTCGCTGGACTCGCTGATCCGCCTCTACACCGACAACCTGAACCTGACGGTGAAGCGCTTCGGTAAGGGTCCCTACTTTGCGGGCAACCTGGTGGCCATGATCGGTCTGACCCTGCTGTTCCAGCTGGAGTTCCTCAGGATCCAGTGGGTCGGTGCCCTGGTGATCGGGATCTACTTCGCGTGCATCCTGTACATCATCGGCCGAAACTGGCGCACCGTGAGCAGCATCAACAGCTCGCCGGAAGAGAACAAGCTGGACTACAGCCTGGTCGATTCCGCGAACTGACCTTCTGATGGGCCGTTGTGGCCGGAATGACTGGATAACGTCTGAATCTTTCTGGTAGAAAAGGACGTTGTCCGGCATTCCAACAACAACACAACGGAGTCCATCATGGATCAAACCCCAAGGGTCGCGGTCATCGGGGCCGGGCCCAGCGGTCTCACGGCAGCCAAGAACTGCCTTGAGGCCGGTCTGGACGTCACTGTGTTCGAGCAGAGTGACCAGGTCGGTGGCAACTGGGTCTTCAACAGTCGCACCGGCCATTCCAGTGTCTACGAGAACACCCACATCATCAGCTCCAGGGCGTGGTCGGAATACGAAGACTTTCCCATGCCTGAGGACTACCCTGAATACCCCAACCATCGCCAGCTGCACGCCTACTTTGAAAGCTATGCGCGCCATTTCGGCGTCATGGACGTCATCCGGTTCGAGCACTGGGTGGATCAGGTTACCCGTAACGAGGACGGCACCTGGCACCTGAAGGTGACAGGGCCCGACGGCATGGCCGTGGAAGAGGATTTTTCCCACCTGATGGTGGCCAACGGGCACCACTGGAATCCCAAGAACCCCGACTATCCGGGCACGTTCAATGGCACCTGGATGCATTCCCACGACTTCAAGGGGGTCAGTGATGAGTGGCGAGGGAAGCGGGTGCTTGTTATCGGTGCCGGTAATTCCGCCTGTGATGTGGCGGTGGAAACGGCCCGGGTGGCGGATCACGTCGCGCTGAGTATGCGCAGTGGCCAGTGGTTCATGCCCAAGTTCATGTTTGGCAAGCCGACGGATGTGCTGGGTTCCAATATGCCCACCTGGGTACCGAACCGCATCCGGCAGCTGCTGTTCACCGGGCTTCTGAAACTCCTCCAGGGGGATTACTACCGCAACTACGGCCTGCCCAGGCCCAGACGGCCGGTGCTGAGCCATCATCCGACCATCAACTCGGATCTGCTGGATTTCATCCGCCACCGGCGCATCCACCCGCGCCCGGCCGTCCGCGAGCTCAATGGAGACAGCGTGATCTTCCAGGACGGGCGCGAGGAAGCGTTTGATCTGGTGGTCGCCTGCACCGGGTTCTGGATCAGCTTCCCTTTCTTCGACCCGTCGTTGATCGACTTCAGCAGTGCCGAGCGGGTACCGCTGTACCGGAAGATGATGCACGCGGACTTCAGCAACCTCTATTTCATCGGTCTGTTCCAGCCTCTGGGCTGCATCTGGCCGCTGGCGGACTACCAGGCGAAGCTGGCCTGTCAGGAAATCCTCGGGCATTACGCCCGTCCGGCCAACATGCGCCTGGCCATCCAGGAGGAGGCCGCCAATCCGCACCTGGATTTTGATGCCGGTGGGCGCCACTCCACCGAGGTGGACTATCACCGGTTCCGGCGGGACCTGAAGAAGGAGCTGCGGAAAGCCGGGGTCGAGATAGGCCGCCCACCCGCCGGCAAGCCCGGGCGCTACAAGGATTTCAGCAGGGCATCATGAAGGGGCAGGCACTGCACTGTTTGTGATCCGCTTCCGCCCATTGATTCAAATTCTGGAGAGAATGTGCCATCGAGGCCAATGCAGTGACAGGGGAAGTTGAATAGTATCCCGACGTTTATACCTTTCCAATAAACCATAACAATCAGGAGCTCTTGGATGATCAAAGTTGATGACAGGCCCACCACGCTGCACAGCCTGTTCTACTGGGCGCAGCGTTCTCCGGACATGGTCTATATGAACCAGCCCTATCCGGACGGTTCGGTGGAGGAGACCACCTGGAAGCAGGCTGCGGACCAGGTGCTGCGCATGGCCGCCCACCTCAGATCCCTGGAACTGCCGGAGAAAAGCTGCATCGCCATTCTGGGCAAGAACAGCGACCACTGGGTCATGGCGGATCTGGCCATCTGGGCTGCCGGTCACGTCTCGGTGCCGCTGTACCCCACACTCAATGGTGACACGGCCGCCTATGTGCTGGAGCACAGTGAGGCGAAGCTGATGATGCTCGGCAAGCTCGATGGCACGGCCGACGGCTGGAACGACATCAAGAACCACATCCCGGCGGATCTTCCGATCATTTCCATGCCCATGTCGCCGCGCAGGGATACCGAGCAGTGGAAGGACATCGTCGCGCGCACCGAGCCGTTGGCTGAGCCGCACCTGCCGTCACCGGATGAGCTGGCCACCCTGGTCTATACCTCCGGCAGCACTGGCAGGCCCAAGGGCGTGATGCACTCGTTCGGAACCATGATCTCGGTGGCCGAGGGGCTCAAGCAGATCTTCCCCGTGGACCAGAACGACCGCATGCTCTCCTACCTGCCACTGGCCCACGTGGCCGAGCGCGCCGCTGTCCAGACGTCCTCGCTGTACTTCGGTTTCCCGCTCTATTTCGCCAACTCCCTGGACACCTTCCAGGAGGACCTGCAGCGGGCGCGCCCGACGCTGTTCTTCTCCGTACCGCGCCTGTGGATGAAGTTCTATCTGGCCATCTGCGACAAGCTGCCGCCGAAGAAGCAGAAGGTGCTGTTCCGGGTTCCGCTGCTCAACCGGGTTGTGAAGCGCAAGATCCTCAAGCAGCTGGGTCTGGACCACGTGCGTGCGGCCCTGACCGGGGCGGCCCCGCTGGCGCCGGAGATCATCCACTGGTACCGCAACATCGGGCTGGAGCTGCTTGAGGTCTACGGCATGTCCGAGAACTTCGGGTATTCCCATGCCAACCGTCCGGGTGACGCCAAGGTTGGCACGGTGGGTCTTCCGAACCCCGGTGTGGAACACCGCGTGACGGACGAGGGCGAGCTTCAGGTGAAGAGCCCTGGGCAGATGCTCGGGTTCTACAAGAACGATGAGAAGACCAGGGAAGAAATCACCGAGGACGGCTTTCTCAGGACCGGCGACATGGCGGAAGTGGATGCCAATGGCTATACCCGCATCACTGGCCGGGTGAAGGATCTGTTCAAGACCGCCAAGGGCAAGTACGTGGTGCCCGTTCCCATCGAGGGCCGGTTCACCCATCCCAGGGTGGAGGTGGTCTGCGTGGCCGGCGCCAATCAGCCCCAGCCCTGTGCCCTGATCACCCTGTCCGAGGAGGCCCAGGCGGAGCTCCAGAAGGGCGGCGACCGCGCGACCATCGAGAAGGAACTGGCGGAAGAGCTGGAGCGGGTGAACTCGCAGGTTGAGGACCACGAGAAGCTGGCGTTCGCGGTGATCGTGAAGGAGCCCTGGACCATGGAGAACGGCATGCTGACGCCGACCATGAAGATCAAGCGCAACGTGATCGAGGATCACTACGCCCAACGGCTGCCAAAGTGGTACGACCAGAAGAAGAAGGTGATCTGGGAGGAGTGACCACCTTCTGTTCTCAGGCGTTGGCTGGCGGGTCAGTCGCCGTGGATGACTTCTTCCAGGCGACGGATCTCGTCCAGGCTTTCCAGGCGTTCCTCGTTACTCATGGCATCCCGGTACAGGCGCTGGTTCTTCCGGCCCTGGGGGCTGCCGTTCTCGGCGGCCAGGGTTGACCAGGCATAGGCCTTCTTCAGGTTGCGCTCTGTGCCTTGGCCCTCGCCATAAAGGTATCCCAGGTTGGCCTGGGCGCCCACATGACCCTGCATGGCCGCTTTCCGGTACCAGCGGTAGGCGGTCTCCGCGTCCTTCTCAACGCCTTCGCCCTGGAAGTGGACGAACCCAAGCATGGCCTGGGCACCGGCGTGGCCGCGCTCTGCGGCCACCCGGTACCAGTAGGCCGCCAGTTCCCGGTCCTTCGGGGCGTTGTTGCGGCCCTCAAAGAGTTCGTCCCCCAGCTGTTTCTGGCGGTCCGGGGAGCTGCGGGCGATCCGGATTTCGCGGGCGAGCAGGCCATCATCCTTTTCCAGATAATCAGTAGCCGGCTGGTAGCCTGCCTCCGCGGCGGCTTCAAGGTGTTTCTCGGCGGCCTCCAGTTTCCGCTCTTCGCGCAGCATCCGGCCGAGCTGGTACCGGGCTTCCGCGATGCCGTGTTCGTTCGCCAGGGTCTCGAGCGCGGCACGGGCCTTGGCATCCGACTCAAAACCTGTGCCGGTTTCCCGGTAAAGGTTGTACAGCTTCATGCGCGCACCGGGATTGCCCATATCGGCAAGCTCGCGATAGAGCTCCGCGGCGGCCTTGTGGTTGCCATCAGCGCGCATGCGGTCCGCATCTTTCAGGGAAGGGGCCGCGCAGGCGGCAAGCAGCAGGACGGTCAGTAACAGCGTGGTTTTCTGCAAAACGGGGAACCTGTTGGTTGTGTGGGCCTCCCGGCCTGCCCGCCCATCAGACGTGGTTGCGCAGGCCGAGCTCGTCCGGGTAGGGAGTAAGATAGTCCTGGCGCTCCAGATAGGCAACGGGTTCCCGCCTCTGGGCCATGCGCAGCAGGGTCATGGGCACCACCAGCGGCACCTGCCCCTGCTGGTACAGGTCGATCTGTTCGTGCAGCATCTCGCGGTCCGCATCGCTCATGGAACCGCGCAGGTAGCCCATCAGGTGCTGCATGGCATTGGCGTGGTCGCCGCGCGTGATCTGTTTCTGCATGGCCTTCATGAAGGCGTTGATGTAGCGTTCGGCGATATCCGCCAGCGGTTCCGCCTTGAGGTCGGAGAGCATGGGGCCGAGTTCCCGGTAGGTCTTCTGGCAGTGCGCCAGGAGCTGGAACTTGTGCCGTGTGTGGAAATCCAGAAGGGCGCTCCGGGTCAGCCCCGCCTCGATCATGCGACACCAGTCGTCGTATACAAAAACGCGCTCGATGAAATTCTCGCGCAGGTGACTGTCATTCAGGCGGCCCTCCTCCTCCACCGGCAGAACCGGGTAGGCTTCCATCAGCGCCTGCGCGAAAAGCCCCCTGCCATCCCGCCGGATGACCTGCCCTTCCTCGTTGTGGATGCGGATGCGTTCCATGCCACAGCTGGGGGACTTGGCCTTGAGGATGAAGCCACGCAGGTCCGTGAGCGAGGGCAGGGCGTCCCGGATCCAGTGCTCCATGGAGGCGGTATGGTCCGCATTGCCACTGGTGGTGATCAGGCGCAGGCCGTCCTGGTGTTCACGCAGGTGGATCGCTGGCCGGGGCACGCCCAGGCCGGCTTCCAGCTCCGGACACAGGGAGCGGAACTCGAAGTAGTGTGAGAGCACCTGGGAACAGTAGCGGGCATGCTTATGGCCGCCGTCGTAGCGGACTTCCTCGCCAAGGAGGCAGGCGCTGATACCCACCGGGATTTTCCGGCCCTGCTCGTAACTCATGGATGACCTCCGGAGACAGACGTATTTCCCTTTTATACGCTCCAGACTAGCAGTGCGATTGAAAGCTGCCGCCCGTGGCCACTTTGTGAGGCAGTGACTCATTGGGCAGGTCGCCGTTTTGCCTAAAGTTCTGGCGGGGATTCGTCACTGGCCGGAACGCGACCTATAATGGCTGCTTCAATCAGGAGGGGGTGTTTTGGAGCGAGCCCGAGTCGTTGCCGGCCTGATGGCCGAGGCCTGCCATGAGCTGCATAACGCCTGGGCGCCGGCATGCCGGCTGCGCACGCGGGTGGGCTCGGGGCGTGCTACCTGGCACCGCTATGATCCCCGCCGTGATGACCATTGCATTACGATTGGTACACTCATGGTCGCGGACAAGGCCCAGCCGGCTCTCTGCGGCGGCTGGCTTTCCACACGGGAGATCCAGGGGCGCGGCTACTTCGGCGGTGCCGTTTCGGAGCTCAACCTGCTCGCCCATGGCTGCTGCCACGAGTTCGCCCACCTGCTCCAGACCCGTTCCGGCGGGCGGCGATACGGCCAGGTGCATAACGCCGCTTTCTATCAGTGGCTGGATCAGCTTCACAGCGCCGGCGCCGCCCATGCCCTGCGCGGCCGGCTGGCGGAGGAAGCCCAGACACGGGGAGTCGTGCTGGCCACTGACATCGTCAGTACCGCCGGAGAAACGGCGCTCCGGGACTTCTCCCCCGGTGACCGGGTGCGTTTCGGACCCGGCCTCCAGGGGCGGATCCGGCGGGTGAACCGGCGCACCTGCACCGTGGACGGCACCGGGCCCTGCCGCGGCCGACGCTATCGGGTACCACCACAGATGATGACTGTTACAGGCTGATCACAACCCATGAACCAGACCCTGATCCTTAATGGCCTTGCCACCGGCGAGCTGGATGCGATTGACCTGACGGTGCCCCCGGGAGGCATCGTCTGTCTCTCCGGCCCTTCGGGCTCCGGAAAATCACGGCTGCTGCGCGCGGTGGCCGACCTGGATCCCCATGATGGGGAGGTCCGTCTCGATGGGACTCCGGCACACAGCCTGAAAGCCAACGAGTGGCGCCGCCGCGTTATGCTGGTGCCCGCCGAGAGCCGCTGGTGGCATGACACCGTGGGCGAACACTGTGGCATACCCCGTGAGTCCGACCTAACGGCACTGGGGTTTGAGCCTGATGTCCACCAGTGGCCCGTCAGCCGCCTGTCGTCCGGCGAGAAGCAGCGCCTGGCCCTGTATCGCGCCCTGTCACTGGACCCCGAGGCCCTGCTGCTTGATGAGCCCACCGCCAACCTCGACGAAGCCACCCGTGACCGGGTCGAGCAGTGGCTGGTCAAGCGCATCCACGACCAGGGCCTGCCGGCACTCTGGGCCACCCATGACCCCAGCCAGATTGCCCGCGTGAGCGATACCCACTACCGCATCAACGGCCGTCGGCTGGAGGAGGCCTCCCATGGAACTGATTGAGCTCCAATACTGGCAGCTGGCGCTTGCCTCCGTGCTGGTGCTGCTTCTTGCAGGCTGTTCCTGGTGGGTTCGCCTTGGTTTCGGCCGCTCCCTGGTGATTGCCGCAGTGCGGACCACCATCCAGCTCTCGCTCATTGGCCTCGTTCTTGAGGCCCTGTTCAGCGTCGGCGCCCTGGGCTGGGTGGCCCTTATGGGCGTGGCAATGGTGATACTGGCCGGTCGTGAAGTCATGATGCGCCAGCGCCGCCGCCTCAGGGGCGGCTGGGCCTTCGGCATCGGCACCTCCGCCATGTTCGTCTCCGCCTTCACCATTGCCGTGATGACCCTGCTCATCGTCATCCGCCCCGATCCCTGGTACCAGCCCCAGTACGCCATCCCGCTGCTGGGCATGATGCTCGGCAACACCATGAACGGCATCGCCCTCAGCCTCGACCGCCTCACCGACACCGTCTGGCGCCAGCGCGAAGACATCGAAGGCCGCCTCATGCTCGGCCAGCGCTGGCAGGACGCCATCAGCGACATCCGCCGGGAAGCCATGCGCTCCGGCATGATTCCCACCATCAACATGATGGCCGCCGCCGGCCTCGTCAGCCTCCCTGGCATGATGACCGGCCAGATCCTCGCCGGCAGCCCACCCGCCCTGGCGGTGAAGTACCAGATTCTCCTGATGTTCACCATCGCCGCCGGCACCGGCTTCGGCACCATGCTGGCGGTGACGGCGGGGAGTTACCGTTTATTCGATCAGAGACAGCGACTCCGGACTGACCGGATCACGAACCCAACGCATTAGGTCGGACTATTCGAAAACTCAGGGATCGCAGGGTGGGGGAGGTCTTACCGGGAAGCTCTGGAGCCATGGATGGCGGAAGAGCAGCGTACACGGATGTATTTACAGCGATTCCCGGTAAGACCTCCCCCACCCTGGGAGCCCGTCTTTAACAGTCCGGACACAAAAAGCCGGCCCCGCGAGGCCGGCTTTTCAATCCAGGTTCACCTGTTCAGGTGATTACTGGGTCTTCTTGAAGCGGAAAATCCCCCAAGTCAGGTAACCACTGTTACCGCCGTTGACCCAGTTCTTCAGACCCGTCTTCATGCGGTCAATGTACTCCTGGGACACCAGGTTCTTCTCGACCAGCTCCTTCTCACGACGCTCAGTCTCCTCCAGAACCCGACCGTAATGACGCGGAAGGTGAGGCGTGTTGTCCTCGAAGTCCACTTCTTCCATGCCATTGCGACGGCAGGCATCCCGGTAGAAGCCAGGGGAGCCCAGAGTATCCAGATGCAGGCGGTCCAGAATCGGCTGCAGAACGCCATCCGGGCAATCATCCGCCATCATCGGATCCGTGAAGATGAACAGACCGCCCGGCTTGAGAACGCGGCCAACCTCCTCGATCACCTTCTCACGGTTGCCGCTGTGAAGGAACGAATCCTGGGAAAACACCACATCAAAGGTACCGTGCTCGAAGGGAAGCTCCTCGAAGTTGCCATCCACGACCGTGATCCTGTCCTCAAGGCCCGCGTCCTTGTTGAAGCCGCGGTTGCGATCGTTCTCGACCTCGGACAGGTTCAGGCCCGTTACATCCAGCCCCAGCGCCTGGTGGAGGTAGCGACCGGAACCGCCGAAACCGGAGCCCAGGTCCAGCAGCTTCTGGCCGGGCTGCACGTGGGGCTTCATCAGCTCGCCCATGTGCTCAACGATCCGGCGGCTGGCGTCAAGGATCGGCTCCTGATCATCCTTGTAGAGGCCAACGTGCAGATCCTCACCTCCCCAGACGTGGAAGTAGAAATTATCGGCATCGGTGCTGTTGTAGTAGTCACGTGCTGTGTTGACGGCTTCACTGTCATACTTCTCGGTCATGAGATCAGACCTCCTCAGTCTGTTGCTTTCCTCGGTAAACGGTTTCCCGCAGCAGCGGATGACGCTTCACACCAGACGATCCGGGGACGATAACCATAGCCACCGCCACGTTACGACGCTGTCCGGCTGGCCGCTCGCCTGCGCGCAGCGGCGCTGCCTGTCTATTTCTGAATCAGTTCTTCTGGTCAGGGAAAGTGTCCATCACGTGTCCGACGAACGTCAGACCAGACCATGCGGGCAGCTTTCCTGCTCAACGGCCTCTCGGTGAGGCCAGACCGAATCGCCCCGCCGGGCAGCGCCATGCGGGACGGGGATTCAAGCAGCGGGGTCACAGCCTTCTGGCTGAGCCCGGGTGGTTGCGGGTTTCGTTTACACCCTACCGGCTTGAGAGAAGATTTCAAGTCCCCCTGGTGGATCGCGGGGGCTCTGATGCTTGATTCAGTCGGGCGCTGGAACCATAGTCGGTACGTGGAAAACCCGATTCAGCCCGGAGGAGGTTCCCATGAACCCGTCCTATGAGAGTGATGATGCGCTCATCGTTGTGGATGTCCAGAACGATTTCTGTCCCGGCGGCGCGCTCGGGGTGGCAGAGGGCGATGCTGTGGTGCCGGTGCTGAACCAGGCCATCGAAGCCGCCCGTCAGGCAGGTGTGCCCGTGGCCGCCTCCCGGGACTGGCATCCCCAGAGCCATTGCAGTTTTGAGGCCCGGGGTGGTCCCTGGCCGCCGCACTGCATCCAGGAGACCGAAGGCGCTGCCTTCCATCCGGATCTGGTACTCACGGACAATGCCCACCTGGTCTCCAAGGGCACCTTCGAGGGTGAGGACCAGTACTCAGCACTGGATGGGACGGGCCTGGGTGACTGGCTGAGGCACCAGGGTGTCCGCCGGCTCTGGATCGGAGGCCTGGCGCAGGATGTCTGCGTTCGGGCCACGGTTCTGGATGCCCTCAGGGAAGGCTTTGCCGTGAATCTGATGCAGGAGGCCACCCGGCCCGTGGATCCCGATGGCGGTCGCAGTGCACTGGAAGAAATGCGCGAAGCCGGCGCCAACATCGTCTGAAGCTGGGAGCGCGCATGCTGTTCACCGACCTCTACGAACTCAGCATGGCCCGCGTCTACCACGCGGAAGGCCTGAACGGGGATGCTGTTTTTGAGCTCTTTTACCGGCGTCTTCCGCAAGGCCGGAACTATGTGCTCAGCTGTGGGCAGACCCGGGCGTTACAGGCGCTGCTCGATTTCCGCATCACGCCGGAAGAGATTGATTGGCTGGAAGGGCTGGGCCGTTTCCCCGGCGACTTTCTGAAAATGCTGTCCGGACTGCGCTTCACCGGGGACGTGGATGTCATCCCGGAGGGCAGCGTGGTGTTCCCGCTGGAGCCCGTGCTCCGTGTGCGGGCGCCGCTGATCCAGGCCCAGCTGGTGGAAACCCTGCTGCTCAACACACTGCATGCCCAGAGCGTGCTGACCAGCAAGGCAGCGCGTGTGGTGCAGGCCGCGGCGGGACGGCCGGTGATGGACTTTGGCGCCCGCAAGGCCCATGGCCGCGAAGGTGCCATGAATCTGGCCCGTGCGGCCTGGGTCGCTGGGGCTGCTGGAACCTCCAATGTCGAGGCCGGGCGCGCGCTGGACATCCCGGTTCTGGGGACCATGGCGCACAGCTTCGTGCAGGTTTATGGCGATGAGGCGCAGGCTTTCCGCGCCTTCAGCCACTACTGGCCGGAGACCACGCTGCTGGTCGACACCTGGGACACCCTCAACGGTGTGGATCGGGTGATCGAACTGTTGCGCAGTGCCGGGGAAGGGCCGCGGCCTGCTACTGCTGTTCGGCTGGACTCCGGGGATCTGCTCGAACTATCCCGCGCTGCCCGTCAGCGCCTGGATGCGGCTGGCTTCCCGGAGGTGAAAATCATTGCGTCTTCCGGGCTCGATGAGTACGCGATCCGGGATCTGGTTGGATCCGGTGCCCCCATCGACGGCTTCGGCGTTGGCACTGAATGGGCAGCGGTTTCGGACGCGGCAAGCATCGATTTCGCCTACAAGCTGGCCGAATACAAGGGTGAACCGCGGATCAAGGCCTCCAGCAATAAAAGTACTTGGCCTGGTCCTAAGCAGGTGTGGCGCCACAGCGAGCAGGGGCGAATGGTCGGAGACACAGTGGCTGCCGCCGACGAACCGGCGCCGGAAGGTGCCGAGCCTCTGCTGCGGCCGGCTATCCGCGCGGGTGAAGTCTGCACTGGGGCCCTTCCCCCGCTGCAGACAGTACGTGAACACGCCGCCCGGGAACTGGCTGCCCTGCCGGAGGCACTCCGGTCGCTTACACCAACGGATACCCATTACCCCGTTGCCATCAGTGATAGACTCGAAAGCCGTAAACAGCAACTGATTCAAAGGTATCGGGGCAGAAAGGGCGATGACTGAGGAACTGGATCCGGAAACCTGGCGACAGCGGCTCCTGGATCTCCGCGAGGAGCTGCAGGCGATTGAGCGTGAAGGCGGGAGCTCGACCGGTACAGTGGAGCTGGACCAGCAGCGCATGGGTCGGCTCTCACGCATGGATGCCCTGCAGGGCCAGCAGATGGCGCAGGCCTCGGCGCGGCGCCGTCAGGAGATGCTGACGCGTATCGAGGGCGCTCTGCGGCGCATTGAGGCCGGGGATTTCGGGGACTGCTTTGTCTGCGGCGAGGCCATCGGTGAGAATCGGCTCAGTGTGGACCCTACCGTTACGCGCTGTATTGACTGCGTCAACGCCTGAGAGACCTGATGACGGACCCTGGAACCACCGTTACACACCTGATCGTGATCGGATTGCTGCTGAGTGTCAGCGTTCTGGCTGACGCCATCGCTACCCGTACCCGCCTCCCCCGCATTTCTCTGCTGGTATTGATCGGCGTCCTGGTCGCCGCAGTGCAGCAGGGCATTCTGGGGTACGCTGAGGCGCGCCCGCTGGGCGAGCTCAGCGAGCCACTGATCACCCTGGCACTGGTTATGGTGGCCTTCCTGCTGGGTGGGGAGCTGACCCTGGACCGGTTGCGTGCTACCGGGCCGGCCATCCTTGTGATCTCGCTGAGTGTGATCGGCGTGGGTGCGGTCGCGGTGGCGGCCGGGTTGCTGGGAGTGGGCTATCCCCTGGCGGTGGCCTTCTCTCTCGCTGCCATTTCGGTGGCCACGGATCCGGCGGCCGTGAGTGAAGCCATCCGTGAAACAGGAAAGGATGACACCCAGTCCCGGGTGATACGCGGAATTGTGGCCATTGACGATGCCTGGGGCATCATCGTGTTCGGGCTGGTGATGGCCGGGCTGGGTTTTCTCGTTTCCGGGGATGGCGCAGGCGCGCTTCTTGAGGCTGGCTGGGAACTGGGCGGGGCGGTGCTTGTCGGTGTGGGGCTGGGCCTTCCGGCGGCCTGGCTGACCGGCAGGCTGCGGCCAGGGGAGCCGACCCAGTCTGAAGCACTGGCACTCGTCTTCCTGATTGCAGGACTGTCCGAATACCTGCATCTCTCCTCCCTTCTGACCGCGATGGTTGCGGGCTTTGTGATCGTCAACGTCACTCACCACCACACCCGTTCCTTCACCGAGATTGAGCACATTGAATGGCCGTTTCTGGTCTTTTTCTTCGTGCTTTCCGGAGCCAGCGTGGATTTTGCGTATCTGGGGTCGGCCGGGGGGCTGATTCTGACCTATATCGGCCTGCGGGTTTTGGGGCGTTATGTGGGCGGACGCCTGGGCGTGACTCTGCTTGGCCACCGGGGGCGGGATTTGAGCCCGGGTATCGGGCTGGCGCTCACACCGCAGGCAGGGGTTGCCATGGGCATGGCACTGCTGGCAGCCGAGCGTCATCCGGAGCACGGCAGTCTGATCGTGGCGACCGTGGTGACATCCACCATTGCGTTTGAGCTTCTCGGCCCCCTGCTGGTGCGGCGGGTGCTGTCACGCGCCGGGTAGGACCATAGGGGCGGCGACCTCGTCGCGCTTCGCCCGGCCGCACAGATGTTCCACCAGGGTCAGGGCGAACGCCAGTGCCGTGCCGGGCCCCTGGCTGGTCATGCAGTGGCCGTCGACCACCACCCGCTCACCAATCCGGCTCTGGTTGGTGAGCTTGCTTTGGAAGCCGGGGTGCGCGGTTGCCGCGTGGCCCTCAAGCAGTCCATTGGGTTCCAGTGCCACAGCCGGGGCCGCACAGATGGCCCCGTAGAGTCGGCCGGCTTCCTTCTGGGCCCGCAGCATCCCCACCAGGGGGGCACTGTCGCCCAGGTTCCGGGCTCCCGGCATGCCGCCGGGAAGCGCTATGAGGTCGAAGGTCCGGTCGCTGCAGTCCGTAATCAGGGTGTCGGCAGTGATCCGCGTCTCCCGGGCCGCGGTGACAGTGGCATCAGCGTGCACACTGGCCACGGTTACCTCGACGCCGGCGCGGCGGAGTACGTCAATGATGGTGACGGACTCTATGTCCTCACTGCCGTTGGCAATGGGGACCAGTGCCGTTGCAGTCATGGATCCTCCTTCTGTGGGGGCTTAAAGGCCTGCCTCAACAAAGGTGGGGCCAAAGCCGAAGTTCCACAACAGGCCGGTGGTCGCCAGGGTACTCACGAGCAGTACCAGTGCGAGCGTCAGGATGCCGCCGCAGTAGACCATCGACTGTTCCTTGCTCATGCCCATCACTACGGGCACCCCTTTCCACATCAGCCAGGCGCCATAACTGGCGGCTGCCAGCAGGATCATGGCATTGCCCCAGGGGTCCGGGTAGAGCAGGGTCAGGCCGGCGATGTACATGGGCGTGAGTGAATAGGCCACCAGGGCCAGGGCGTTGTTGCCGTTCTCTTCCTTCTCCGCGCCAAAGGTGGTGGCCATCCAGTTGATGCCGTAACCCAGGGCGAAACTGCCTGCGAGAATGGCCAGGTAGGTCAGGATGACCAGCTGCATGGCACTGTCCGGTGTCAGCTTGATGAGCCGGTCACCGATGGTCCACCCGGTTTCCACGGTGCCGATATAGGCGGAGATCGGTCCGATCAGGGCCAGGATAACGATGTAGAGGCCGTAGACCACCATCGGTGTGGGTTTTTCCTGCTTGATGGCCGCCCATTCGGTTTCAGGGCGGAAGAGCATGCCAAAGGCGTGACTGAGGATCATGGTGCAATTCCCTGTTTTGTTGTTGGAGCGGGACCTTTCAGGCCCGGAACGGTTACCAGTGTAATACACCATGGAGACAGTGCGTTAAGCGCCGCATCACTGCATTGCGTTATATCAAGACGGGCACGCGGATCCGGTTCTGGTAGACTGCGCGCTCCATGCTTGGGAGTGGTGGATCATGGCGGAACTGGCGCTGTATCAGATACTGCTTGCGAATCTCGTGGTTCTGGCCGGAGCCTGCCTGCAGGGGGTTGTGGGCTATGGCATCGGCACCCTGTCCGCGCCATTGCTGTTTCTTATCAGCCCCGTGCTGGTGCCTGGTCCGCTGACCCTGAACGCCACCCTGCTCACTGTCATGATGCTGGTGCGCAACCGGATGGCGGTGCGCGTCCGCGAGGTGCGTCTGGCGATCGGCGGCGGCGTGGTCGGAACCTGCCTGGCCGCTGCTACCCTTATGGCGATTTCACCCCGGGGGTTCGAACTGATATTCGGCGTGCTGATCCTGGTGGCTGTGGGGCTGAGCGTGGCTGGCTGGCGACCGCGCCTGAGCGGGCGCAGCAGTGTTCTGGCCGGCATGGCCTCGACCTTCATGGGGACCATTACCGCCGTGGGTGGCCCGCCCATCGCCATGATCTACCAGAACGAGCGCGGCCCACTGGTACGCGCCAACATGTCCGCCTTCTTTCTGTTCGCCAGCCTCCTGAGTCTCAGCGCGTTGGCGTTCTCAGGCTATCTGGGGGCGCGTGAGTGGCTGCTGTTTCTGGTTACCTTCCCCGGCGTGATCGCCGGATTCCTGCTGTCCGCGCGCTTTGTGGGCAGGGTCGACGGCGAACGGCTGCGCGGTCTGATACTGGGCATCGCCGCCCTCGCCGGGGCGGCGGCCCTTGTACAGGGGCTGCTCAGCCTGTAGTCAGGTCCGGAACCGTGAGACCTGGTCGCTCAATGACCGGGCGTATTCCGCCAGCTGCTCGCTCACGCTGTTGAGGTTCCTGGACCGCTCATCGCTGTCCTGGGCCAGGTCGTTGATGCGGGTGACGTTCTGGTTGATCTCTTCCACTGCCTGGGTCTGTTCTTCGGTGGCCGAAGCGACGCTGGCGTTGATGTCCGTGATCCGGTTCATGCCCTCCAGGATGGTGTTGAGCTCCTCCTCGGCACGGTTTGAGCTTTCCACGCTCTGGGTGGCCTGCTGACGGCCGGTTTCCATGACGTTGACGATGTTCGAGACGCCGCTCTGCAGGTTCTCGATCATGTCGTTGATCTCGGTGGTCGATTTCTGGGTGCGCTGGGCCAGGGTGCGCACTTCATCCGCCACCACGGAGAAACCACGCCCGTGCTCTCCGGCACGCGCTGCCTCGATGGCGGCGTTGAGGGCCAGCAGGTTGGTCTGGTCGGCAATGCCGCGGATGACGTCCAGCACCGTGGAGATGTTGCCCGAATCTTCCGAGAGCTTCTGGATCACCTCCACTGCCTGCTGGATCTGGTCCGCGAGCCGCTTCACTTCGCTTGAGGCTTCGTGAATGATCCGACTGCCGGAATTGGCGCTTTCATGGGTGCTACGGGTGATCTCGGCGGCCTGATTGGCGTTCGAGGCGACCTCCTCGATAGCACTCTGCACTTCGTTGATGGCCGCTGCGACCTGGTTGATGGATTCGGTCTGGTGATAGATGCCGTCACGGTTGGCCTCGGCGGTCTGTTTCAGTTCTCCGGCGCCCTGGTCCAGGCTGGTCGACAGTTCCTTGATTTCGCTGATCATTGACTGGAGATTGGCAAGCACGGCGTTGAAGCTGTCCGCCAGCCTGCCGAGGTCGTCATTGGCATCGGACTCCACCCGCTGGCTCAGGTCCCCTTCGCCCTGGGCAATGTCATCGAGCCGCTTTCTCAACTGGGTAATGGTGCCGATGATCAGTCTGGTGGCAAACAGGAAGATGCCGATGCTGATGGCAAGCACAACCAGGGTCGTGATCACTGTGGTGACAATGCTTGCCCGACCCTTTTCAGAGGCGTTGGAGGCGGTGGCGATGGCTTCCTCATCGGTGAATTCGCCGGCTTCATTGTAGAAAGTGCGTAACTCGTCAAAACGGGGGATGGTTTCGTTCTTCATGCGTTCCCTGGCGCGTTGCGGGTTACCACGGGCAGCTATCTCGTTGACCGCTTCCGCGCTGCTGCGCCACCTGGAAAACGCGTCTTCGAAACCTGAGAGGTGCTCGTTGATGCCGGTGCCGTCCATGCTTTCGCGGGCCTGGTTCATGCGCTCCAGGGCCTGGTCCGCGTTCTCAGAAAAGGTCTCACGGTGCTCGGCGAGAGACTCGCCTCGTGTGGCGGCCACCAGCATGGCGTCCTGGGCAATGTAGGCCTGGTGCAGGTCCCGGTCCGCATTCAGGACGGCACTGATTGAGGGCAGGAAAGTGCCCGAGACGTCATCGATGTCATCAACCAGATCCTGGACGGTTGTTACCTTAAGGACCCCAAGCAGAATAATGGCCAACCCCGTTATCGCAAACGGAAGCAGCATTTTTGTTTTGAGCCCGATTTTTTTTATGGCTTGCATGGCTGTCTCCACGACAAGGGGATGACTCTGCATTCAATGTTCAAAGTAGCAGAATTTGCGGGGACTACTGAGTCGATTAAGCATGTTTCTGTGCAATTGGTTGCCGCTCAGTAGTTCGTATCCCAGCAATCCCAGGGTGGGTTTGGACTCAACGACTCGAAAAGGAAATCGAGGAACGCACGAACCTTGCGGGCTCGCAGCCGCCGCTCGGTGGTCAGCACATAAAGATCGCGACGGCCCGATACGACTTCGCAACGCCAGGCTTTGAGCACAGGCACCAACTCTCCGCTGGCGAGCGCATCCGCGACCAACCAGGTTGGAAACAGCACCAGGCCCTGCCCCATCAGAGCGGCAAGGAGCAGGCTCTCTGCGTCATTGCTGTAGAGGCTTCCGGAAACCTCATAAGGGATTGCGGATGACTCGCCGGCTGCCTGGAAGTACCAGCGTTGGCGGCCCATCTCGCCCTGATAGACAAGACAGTTGTGCCCGGCCAGTTCTTCCGGGGTGTCCGGTTCGCCGTGGGTGTGCAGGTAGCGTGGCGCGGCGGCCACGACGTAGTTCATTGGCGCCAGGCGGCGCGCAACCAGTGATGAGTCAGCGAGGTCGCCCACCCGAAAGGTGATGTCGTGCCCTTCGCGCACGGGATCGACGACGCGATCGTCAAACTGCAATTCCGCCTTGATGCCGGGATGACGACGCTGGAAATGGTGGAGTAGCGGTACGACCTGGTGCTGGCCGAAGGCGACGGGCGCATTGATACGCAGTACCCCACTGGGTTCCGCGCTGGGATGCGCCAGCGCTTCGGTTGCGGCGTCCAGTCGTTCGAGCACTTCCCTGACTTCTTCGTAATAGCGCCATCCTGCTTCGGTCAGCGTCACGGCCCGGGTATGGCGGTACAGCAGGGGCTGCCCGAGGGCCTCCTCCAGCCCGCGAATCTGTCGGGAAATGGAGGATACGGCGCGGTGGAAGTGGCGTGCCGTGGCGGTAAAGCTGCTAGTTGCAGCCACCCGCTCGAAGATACGCAGGGCATTGAGGTCCATGGTTCCGAGGTCCATCAAGTTGCGTGAAATGCAATAAATATTTGCGACTATTTCTATTGTAGCAACGGTAGGCCCCTACCAGACTAACGGGCATCGAATGATCCCATTCCAATGGGCATTCCCCCTGAGCCTGAAAAAGGAACCTGAATGATGCGTAAAGGCACGGCACTGGTGGTGGGCGCTACCGGCATTACGGGTGGCAACCTCGCCACCTATCTAACCGCGAGCGGTTGGACCGTCTACGGTCTCTCCCGGCGAGCAACGGAGCAGAGTGGTGTGATTCCCGTGAGCGCCGATCTCCTGGACGAGGCGGCGGCGACCGAGGCCCTGGCCGGCCTTGCGATCACCCACGTGTTCTACTGTACCTGGGTGGGGCGCGACAGCGAGAAGGCCAACGTCGAGGCCAACAGTGCCATGATGCGCAACCTGTTCGCGGCACTGGACAAAGAGAACCTGCAGCACGCCTCCCTGGTCACCGGGACCAAGCAGTATCTCGGCTCGTTTGAAGCCTATGGCAGTGGGCGTATCGAGACCCCATTCCGCGAATCGGAGCCGCGCGTTCCGGGAGATAACTTCTACTACGCGCTGGAAGACGTCCTTTTTGAAGCCTCTGAACGTCACGGCTTTGCCTGGAATGTGCACCGGCCGCATACGGTGATCGGCTATGCGCGCGGCAACGCCATGAACATGGGCGTGACACTGGCGGTGTACGCTTCGATCTGTCAGGAGACCGGTCAACCGTTCGTGTTTCCGGGCTCAACAATTCAGTGGAATGCACTGACCGACATGACGGATGCACTGGTATTGGCGCGTCAGATGGAGTGGGCGGCAACCACGCCGGGTGCAGCCAATCAGGCCTTCAATACGGTGAACGGGGACGTCTTCCGTTGGCGACGGATGTGGCGGGAGATCGGTGAATATTTCGGCCTTGAGGTGGCGGACTGCCCCGAGACGCCGCAGCCGTTGGAATCACAGATGGCGGATGCCGAGTCGACCTGGCGTGCGATCGCTGAGAAGCACGAACTGGTTGAGTCGGACGTCAGCAAGCTCGCCTCCTGGTGGCATACGGATGCTGACCTGGGGCGCGATCAGGAGTGCGTCAACGACACGACGAAATGCCGCGATTTCGGCTTTGACCACTTCCGTGAGACCCGTGGTGCATTCCTCGACCTGTTCGAACGGCTGCGGGCTGAGCGGATCATTCCCTGAGACAGCAGATGCTCTGAACGTGACACAGTCCCTGCGTTGCTGCCTCCAGGACCATGGCACAATGCGGACTCCAATCCCGAAGGGGTGCAAGTCATGGACAGCAGGGCAGCAGCGGCCGACAGGCCTGCTCCATCGGAATGGTGCAACTGGTCCGGCCACCAGGGCGCGTGCCCCGGCACGTTTGCCCAGCCGGAGACGCTTGGGGCACTGCGTGACGCGGTGAGCAATGCCCGCCAGCTGCGCGTGGTGGGCGCCGGGCATTCCTTCACGCCCCTGGTTCCCACCGGCGGAACACTGGTCAACCTGGACCGGATGGGCGGCCTCCGGTTGGTGGATCTTGAATCACGGAGCGCCTGGGTGGGCGCCGGCAGCCGCCTGCGCGACCTTTCGCCGGCCTTCCAGGAACGGGGGCTGGCTTTCAATAATCTGGGCGACATTGATGCCCAGGCGCTGGCCGGGGCTGGCGGGACGGCGACCCATGGGACCGGTCTAGGGCTGTCCTGCCTGTCTGCGGATATCACTGGGGCCAGGATGCTGACCGCCAGTGGTGACGACCTGGACATCACGCTCGAAGACGACCCTGACCGGCTGCGGGCCGCGCAGGTGTCACTGGGTGCCCTGGGTGTGATTCACGAACTCCGGGTGGCGCTGCGCCCGAGCTTCCGGCTGCACCGCAGGAGCTGGGCGGAACCGCTGGAAACTATCCTGGTGAATGCCCCGGCGCGGTGGGAACAGCACCGCAACTTCGAGTTCTTCTACATTCCCTTCTCTGGGTGGGGGATGTGCATCGCCCATGACGAGACTACGGCAGAGCCCACGGAACGGGCACCCAGTACCGATGACGATGATGTGATGAAGCTGAAGCACCTGCGTGACTGGGTGGGATGGAGCAGTCGGCTGCGCCGGGCCATCCTGGGACGGGTGGTTAAGGGCGTGAAGCCCGAGGACGTGGTCGGCGACAGCTGGCGGTTGCTGGCGAACGAGCGCAACGTGCGCTTCAACGAGATGGAATACCACCTGCTGCCGGAGAACGCCCTGGATGTGCTGCGTGAGGTGATCGCGGTGATCGAACGGGAACGCCCGGATGTGTTCTTCCCCATCGAGGTGCGCCGCACTGCCGGGGACGAGGCCTGGCTGAGCCCGTTCAATGATGGCGGGCGGATTTCCATTGCCGTCCACAGCCATGCCCCGGATGACGACCAGTGGTTCTTCACCCATGTTGAGCCCATCTTCCGGCGCGCCGGCGGCCGCCCGCACTGGGGCAAGCTGCATTCACTGGGGGCGGCGGAACTGGCTGATCTTTATCCGGATTTTGACCGCTTCCTGCAACTGCGCCGGGAGCTGGACCCGGGCAACAAGCTGGTCAATGCGCACACTGCCCGTCTCTGGGGAGAACCACACCATGAGTGAGCCGGCACGCGATCCCTATTTCCAGGGCATTCAATCGGCCCTGGCCGAGGCCGGCGCCGTCGGCCCCACGCTGGTGGTGGACCGTGGCCGGTTGGATGCCAACATCGAGACGCTCATGAACCAGCTGCCGGCGGGCATGGGCTACCGGATCGTGGCCAAGTCGCTGCCGTCGCCGGATCTGCTGGCCCATGTACGCCGCCGTACCGGAACCAACCGGCTGATGACGTTCAACCAGCCCATGCTCCAGGCACTGGGGCAGCTCATGCCGGATACCGAGCAAATGCTGGGCAAGCCGCTATCCGAGGCGGCGGTGCGAACCCACCTGGCCGGGTTGCCGGAACCACGCCAGCAGAGAGCGGACCGCATCCAGTGGCTGGCGGATACCGCCGAGCGCCTCGACCGTTACGAGCGGGCTGCGGCGGATTTCGGCGTGACCCTGCGGATCAACCTGGAGCTGGACGTGGGCCTTCACCGGGGTGGCCTGGTTCCGGGGCAGCAGCTGGAGGAAGTGCTGGAACACATCCGGGAGAGCGACTGGCTGGGTCTGGCCGGGTTCATGGGGTATGAGCCGCACCTGGCGTCCATTCCCGAGTTCCTGGGATGGCGCCGACGGCTGCTGGAGCGGGCCAGGGCCCTGTACCGGTCCGCACTGCGGCAGGCCGAGTCGGTGTTCGGGGCGGGTACGGCTGATCGTCTCACCCGCAATGCCGGCGGCAGCCCGACCTACCGGATGCACCCGGATACAGCCATTGCCAACGAGGTCTCGGTGGGGTCGGCCCTGGTCAAGCCGACCCACTTTGATCTCCCGGACCTGGCGCAGCACCAGCCGGCCTGCTTCATCGCCACGCCGGTCCTGAAAGGGCCGGTGCCGACCCGCGTGCCCGGCCTGGAGTGGATCAGCGGTTTGGGGCGTCTGCTCCGGCCGAAGACGGCGAGTGCCATTTTTATTCATGGTGGGAACTGGCTGGCGGACCCGGTCGACCCGCCGGGACTGCGCTACAACCGGTTGCTTGGCCGATCCTCCAACCAGGAAATGCTCAACGGCGACCGCCGGCTGGCCATCCAGCCGGAGGAGTTCGTGTTCCTGCGGCCCCACCAGAGCGAGGCCGTGTTCCTGCAGTTCGGCGACATCGCTGTCTATGAGGACGGCGCCATCGAGGACTGGTGGCCGGTACTGCCGCCGTCGGCCTGAGGATGGCTCAGTGCCGGGTGGCGTCGGCGGCGATGGCCTGCTGGTAGGCCTTTTCCGCCTCCTCGGCCAACTCGTCCAGTCCCTGCAGGTGGCGGCTGTTGTCCTGCTGCCAGGGGTGGAAGCTGTACTTGAAGTATTCCAGCCATGAGGGGATCTGGCGGCGCAGCAGACCGGGGCGACCGAACAGGGTGTTGAGCACCGTAAGGTGGCCGCGCCAGCCCTCGCGCTGGCAGGCGTCGCTGGCGGCGCTCATCTGCAGGTAGAAGCGGGTAACGTTGGTCCAGAAGAGAGTGGTGGCGCGCAGCATGCCCACCACCCGGTGCGCATAGGCCTGCGGGCCGCGCCCCACGCATTGCTCCCAGACGTCGTAGCACACGGACTTGTGCTCGACCTCTTCCATGGCGTGCCATTCCCACATGCGCCGGTAGTCCTCCTGGGAGCCTTCCAGGATTTCCGGATGATCCAGCAGGAAGCCGCCCATCAGGGCCGTAAAGTGTTCCAGTGCAATGGTCTCGCACAACAGGTCCTGGCGGCTGCCGTGCTTCTTGAACCAGTCCAGCATCTGGCGCACATGCTGGTCGAGGCGCCCGGCGGGCAGCCCGGCGTCTTCCATGAGCTGGTTGTACTCCGCATGCTCGCGGCTGTGGTAGGCCTCCTGGGCGATGAAGGCGGAGGCCGCCTTGCGCAGGTCCGGGTCCGGGATCTCATCCCGGTAGGCGCGCACGGCATCGATGAACAGCCGCTCGCCGGCCGGGAAGAACAGCGACAGGGTGTTCATGAACTGGCTCAGGTGCGGGCCCATGGCATGCCAGTCGTGGATGCGTTCCTTCGGCGGCAGGAAGTGCAGGTCCCGGCGCTCCGGAATCATCATGCCGCTTTCGGTTTCGTCCGGGGTGGAACCGGCCTGGATCGTGGATTCAGCCATGACGCCGTCTCCCTTTGTTGGATGAGTCACCTTCCAATGTAATCCTCAAGGGGGTACCGGCAAGACCCGGGTGACGCGGGGAGGCGTCACCCGGGCAAAGCGTGTTCAGAAGAACAGCTCCGGCAGCCAGGTGGCGATCTGCGGGAAAACCATGATGATCGCTACGCCGATGATCTCCACAATCACGAAGGGAACCACCGAGCGGTAGATGTCCTTCATGGTGATGCCCTCCGGCACAATCCCCTTGAGGTAGAAGAGGTTGAAGCCGAAAGGCGGGGTCATGTAGCCGATTTCCATGTTGATCATGAACAGGATGCCGAACCAGACTGGGTCGAAGCCCATGGACTCCACAATGGGCGTGAACACCGGCAGGGTGATCAGCATGATGCCGACCGGGTCCAGGACCATGGCCAGCAGGAACACGATCAGCATCATCGCGATGATCACACCCCAGTCCCCGAAGGGAATCATGGCCATCGCGCTTTCGATCAGCTCCTGGGCGCCCATGCTCTGGTAGGCGGCGCTGAACGCGTGGGCCGCAAACAGGATCCACATGATCATGCCGGTAAGCTTGAAGGTGCGGATGGCTGCCCCGTAGAGCACGGACCACTTGAACTGGCGGTAAACCGCCGCGGATATCAGGGCACCCAATACCCCCATGGCGGCCGCCTCGGTCGGCGTGGTAACGCCGCCGATGATCGAGCCCAGGACCATGACCACCACCCCGATCGGCAGCAGCACGGCACGCAGGGCGCGGAGCTTCTCGGGCCAGGTGCCGCGCTGCTCCCTGGGCAGGGCTGGTGCCAGCTCGGGCTGCAGCTGGCACCGCACCAGTATGTAGATGGACGTCAGAACCATCAGCAGTATGCCCGGAAGGATACCGGCGGCGAACATCTGGCCTACTGAGACGTCGGTGATCAGCGCGTAGAGGATCATCATGATGCTCGGCGGGATCAGGATCCCCCAGCCACCACCGGTGTTGATGACGCCGAGCGCCATCTCCCGGTCGTAACCACGCTCCAGCATCGAGGGCAACGCGATCGTACCCATGGCCACCACGGCGGCACCGCTGATCCCGACCATGGCAGCGAAAACCGCGCAGATGCCCAGGGTGCCCAGCGCCAGCCCGCCCCTAAGACCGCCGCACCACAGGTGCATCATCCGGTACAGGTCCCGCGCGACCCCCGTTCGTTCAAGGATCATTGCCATGAACACGAACAGCGGTATCGCCACGAGCGTGAAGCTGCCCATGGTGCTCCAGATCTGGGAGACCACCATGAAGAAGGAGTCGAAGCCCCAGGTGAAGTAGAGGAAGATCACGGAGACGCCGCCAAGCACGAACGCCAGCGGTAGCCCCAGGATGAGGAAGAACAGCAGTGCCCCGAAAAAGAGCAGCGTCAGGAGTTCAATGCTCACGGCTGCTCTCCTTCACTGTCGGTTGCGTCAGTGAGGTTGAAGGCCACCATGATGTCCTGCAGCAGCTTGGCCAGCCCCTGCAGCACCAACAGGCCGGTGCCGACCGGAATGGCCAGCTTGACCGGCCAGATGGGTGGGTTCCAGGCGGAATGGGAGGTCTCCCAGCCGGAAATGGAATCCCAGGCCATCTCGATGCCGAACCACAGCAGCGTCAGGGTGAAGAGGAAGAACACCACCGACGTAACGATATCCAGCCCGGCCCGCTTGCGGGGCGCCAGGTTGGAATGGAGAAGGTCGACGTTGACATGCCCGCCGTGGGCAAGGACGTAGCCGCCGGACATGACGGCATAGATCCCGAACAGCATCTGGGTGAGTTCGTTCGTCCACACCGTCGGGGCGTTCAGCAGGTAGCGAAAGCCGACCTCCAGCAGGAGGAAGGCGAACATCGCGAAGATGATAAGCGCGACCACGCGCCCGACGGCATCATTCAGCCGGGTTACCCCGGCTATGAATGCGTTGATGGCCCCCATGGTTTACTCCAAGGTAGCAGCGATGACCGGGTTCAGAGGTAGCCGAGTTCCCTGAGGTAGTCCTTGAGCATCCCCATGGCCTTTTCAGCCCTGTCACTGCGCTCGGCTTCTTTCGCCCAGAGACCACGGGCGGTCTCCATTAGTTTGTTCTGAACGTCCTGGGGCAGTGTGTTGATCTTCACACCGAGCTCCTCCTGGGCTTTGGCCAGGACCAGGCGCTCCTTGTACTGGTACTCATTGGTGCGGACCCAGAACTGTTCATCGAGCGCGTTTTTGACCACTTTCTGCATCTCTTTCGGCAGATCGCCCAGCGCCTTCTGGCTCACAATGATCACGTCGGTACCCGCAATGTTGAGGGCCGGGCGCACGTGATACTTGGCGATCTCGTAGAGGCCCATGCTGTAGGCGCCCTGGACGGCTCCCCAGTGGGCTCCGTCAACCACGCCCGAATCCAGCGCGGAATAGAGCTCACTGCCCGGGATATAGGAAGCGGCGGCACCAGCTTCGGTCAGGAAGGACTGGAGGGCGCCGGAAGAGCGGATCTTCATGCTGGTGAAATCGTCCCAGCTTTCAATCGGCTCCTTTACCACCATCTCGGTCGGGTAGACCTTGTCGGTTGCCCAGTAGACATCGTGCTCGGCCGCTTCCTCGCGCAGCATCTGCTCAAAGCCCAGGTTCTTGTGGAAGTAGGCCACTTCCCAGACATTGCGGAAGGCAAAGGGCAGCCCGGATGCGATGCCGGCCAGCGAGATCTCGTCCTGGGCGTACTGGGGCGAGATGGTCCCCATTTCCAGGACACCGCGGCTGACGGCCTCAAAGGTTTCCTTGGCGTCAAAGAGCGCGCCCGCCTCGTGGAGTTCCAGTTGCAGACGCCCGTCGGTGCGTTCCTCCAGAACGCGCTTGAGGCGTTTCAGGCTATCCGTGTACGAGCTGCTGGAGCTCGGCCAGTGTGACTGAACCTTCCAGGTCCAGGTTTCCTCTGAATCGTCCTGTGCGACCACCGGGGTAGCAGCCAGTGCGGCCGACATCCCGAGCGTCAGCGCGGAGGCGTAAAGGGTCAGTGTCTGGCGGGCACGCGAAAGAAGGCTCATGACGGACCTCGTTCGTTGTTGTATTTGTGTTTATAGTTTTACTAGGCAGAATCATTGATTGCACAATGAATTCTATTGTTTGAAATTAGCATAAGGCCTTAGCCATCGAAACCCCTCAGACCATTACAGGAGCCCCACATGATTGAGGTAACCCGTGAAGCCGGAATCGTCCACATGACGATCCGCCGCCCGGAAAAGAAGAACGCCCTGACACCGGCGATGTACAACACCCTATCGGCAACCGTGGATGAGGCCGGCGCGGACGCCAGTGTCCATGCACTGGTGATCACTGGTTGTGAGGGCATCTTCACCGCCGGCAACGACATCGATGATTTCCGGTCCCGGGCCCGGGCGGACAATCCCGGGCCCTCCGCCGGCTTGGCCTTTATCGAACGCCTGATCCACTGCGATACCCCCGTGATCGCCGGTGTCGAAGGCTCGGCCATCGGCATCGGGACCACGCTGTTGCTGCATTGCGACCTGGTCATCAGCGGTGAGTCAGCGGTTTATAGGACGCCCTTTACGGACATCGGGGTAACACCGGAAGCCGCCTCAACCGTCATGGGGCCGCTCTGGATGGGGTTCCGGCGGGCGACGCAGCTGTTGGTGCTTGGTGAGGAACTGGGCGCGGAAGAGGCCGTTAACGCCGGGCTGGTAACGCATCGGGTCGCGGACGGGGCGGCTGAAGCGCGGGCACTGGCCGAGGCGCGCAGGCTGACCACGAAGTCCCGCGATGCCCTGCGGGCCGGGAAACAGCTCATGCTCGCGCCCTGGAGGGAACAGGCCCTGGCGGCACTGGACCAGGAGCGGGAGGCGTTTGCCGAGCGGCTGCAATCGGAGGAGGTGCGTCATCGGCTGGGTGTGTGATGACCAGGCCCGGCTCATTTGTTGTTATTGAGCGTCGCGGTTCTGTATAGCGAAATTATGTTCCGTAATTATTGACGAATTCCAATTTCTCGTGACAGTTTATCTATAAAGCGCTAAGCCATTTCTGGCAGCGATAGAGCGTATCGCTTTCAGGGCGAGGCTGGAATCAACTGTCAGGGGATCATCCGCATGGGGCGTTTCAACCAACAGGTGGCCATCGTGACCGGGGCCGCCAGTGGCATTGGCCGGGCCACGGCCCTGAGGCTGGCGAGCGAGGGGGCCGCACTGGCCCTGGTGGATCATGCCGAAGACGGGCTCGAGGAAACCGCCAGCGCCCTGCCGGCGGAAACTGAGCGGCTCGTGGTGGCTATGGATATCTCGGACGAAGCCCGTATTCGTTCCCTGGTGGAGGACGTGGTCCAGCGCTGGGGCCGTGTGGATGTGCTGTGTAACAACGCCGGCATCGCCGGCTCCCATCCCGTGATCACCGAGCAGGACCGGGATGAGTGGCAGCATCTGCTCAACGTCAACCTCATCGGCACCATGCTGCTGATCAAGCATGTGGCCTCGCACATGCAGTCCCGGGGGCGCGGGAGCATCGTCAACACCGCTTCGGTGGCCGGGATCCGTTCCGGGGCCGGGGGCAATGCCTACAGCGCCTCCAAGGCGGGCGTCATCAGCCTGACCCAGACCGCCGCCTGTGACCTGGGCGGTGACAACGTGCGGGTCAACGCCGTGTGCCCGGGGCTGATCGAGACCGGCATGACCCAACCCATCTTCGATTACGCCCGGTCCCGCGAGAAGGAACACAAGCTTGGGGCGCGCTGTGAACTGCGCCGTTATGGCAATGCCGACGAGATAGCCGCCGCCATCGCCTTCCTGGCCAGTGACGATGCCAGCTACATCACCGGCCAGGCGCTGCCCGTGGATGGGGGTAATACCGCCTCATTGAACATGCCGGGGATGAAAGTCTGATGGCAGAGACAGGCCGCGCGAACACCATTATCGACGAGTCCGACGCACCCGGGTTCCACAGTGTCCTGGGCTACCGGCAGGCCCACTGGGAAGACGGCTGTTCCGTTCTCAGCGTTGAACTGCAGCCCCATCACATGAACCTTGCCGGGGTGATCCATGGTGGCGTACTGAGCTCGCTCCTGGATATCGCGATGGCCCATGCCGGCACCTACTGTCCCTACCCGGGGCGTATGCGCAAGGCCATCACCCTGTCGCTCACCACCACCTTCACCGGCCAGTGCCGTGGTGGGGTCATCACCGTCACCGGCACCAAGCGCGCCGGCGGCAGCCGCGTCTTCAATGCCACCGGTGAAGTCCATGACGCCGAGGGGCAGTTACTGGCGATGGGCGAGGGCGTGTTCCGGATCCGCTCCGGCAGTGAGGGGCTTGAAGGCGTACCGATTCCCGGCACGGAGGAGGCCGGTGAGTGAGCGCGGCCATCGCGCCGACGAAACAACCCAAAAGAGGCATGACCATGTTTGAGCTGTCCGAAAAGGCGGAGAAACTGCGCGAGCAACTGCTGGCGTTCATGGATGAGCACATCTACCCCAACGAAGGGCGTTACCAGGAAGAGATCGCCAATGCCGACAACCGCTGGGATCCGGCGCCGGTGCTGGAAGAGCTGAAAACGAAGGCCCGGGCCCAGGGGCTTTGGAACCTGTTCCTGCCGGACAGTGACCATGGAGCCGGGCTAAGCAACTTCGACTACGCCCAGCTGTGCGAGATCATGGGCCGCTCCCACATGGCGCCGGAGGTGTTCAACTGCTCCGCCCCGGACACCGGCAACATGGAGACCCTGGCCCGTTACGGTTCTCCGGAACAGCAGAAGCAGTGGCTGCAGCCGCTGCTCGACGGCGAGATCCGCTCCTGCTTCTCCATGACTGAACCGGATGTGGCCTCCTCCGATGCGACCAACATCGGGTGCCAGATCCGCCGCGAGGGCGATGAATACGTCATCAACGGCCGTAAATGGTGGTCCTCGGGCGCCATGACCACCAACTGCCGGATCGCCATCGTGATGGGCAAGACCGACCCGGAGGCCGACAAGCACAAACAGCAGTCGATGATCCTGGTGCCCATGGACACGCCCGGCGTGGAGATCATCCGCCCCCTGACGGTCTTCGGCTACGACCACGCGCCCCACGGGCACGCTGAGATCCACTACAACAACGTCCGGGTACCGGCCGACAACATCCTCCTCGGCGAGGGGCGGGGATTCGAGATCGCCCAGGGGCGGCTCGGCCCCGGTCGCATCCACCACTGCATGCGCACCATCGGGGTTGCCGAGCGGGCCCTGGAGGCGCTGTGCGAGCGCATTAACGAACGCGAGGCCTTCGGCCAGCCATTGGCGAAGTTCGACTCCATCCGCAAGGACATTGCCCGTTCCCGGCTCGACATCGAGCAGGCCCGGCTGCTGACGCTGAAGGCAGCCCACATGATGGACACCGTCGGCAACAAGGTGGCGCGCCAGGAGATCGCGATGATCAAGGTGGCGGCGCCGCGCATGGCGCTCGAGGTGCTGGACCGGGCGATCCAGGCCCACGGTGCGCTCGGTGTCTCTCAGGACAGCTTCCTGGCGGCGGCCTGGGCGCATGTCCGCACCCTGCGCCTGGCCGATGGCCCGGACGAGGTCCACCTGGACACCATCGCCAAGCTCGAACTGCGCGATTACCCGAAGAACCACTGAGCAGGAGACCCGAGAATGACAAGCCCCCTCTTTGATATGACGGGCAAGGTGGCCCTCATCACCGGTTCAACCAAGGGCATTGGCCGTTCGATTGCCGAGGAAATGGCGCGCTGCGGCGCGAAGGTCGTGATCTCCAGCCGCAAGGCGGACGCCTGCGAGCAGGTGGCCGGCGAACTGAAGGAACAGGGCTTTGAGGCTATCGCCGTGCCCTGTCACGTGGGCCGCAAGGAAGACCTTCAGAACCTGGTGGACCAGACCCTGGCCACCTGGGGTCGCATCGATACGCTGGTCTGCAACGCGGCCACCAACCCGGTTTACGGCACCACCCAGGAGATGACCGATGAAGCCTGGGACAAGATCATGGATACCAACGTCAAGGGCACTTTCTGGCTGACGCAGATGGCCCTGCCCCACATGGCCGAAAACGGTGACGGTCAGGTGGTGCTGCTGTCGAGCATTGCCGGGCTGAAAGGGAACAGTGTTATCGGCACCTACGGCGTCTCCAAGGCGGCGGAAGCGGCCCTGGCCCGTAACCTGGCCGTGGAGTGGGGCCCCAGGGGGATCCGGGTGAACGCCATCGCCCCGGGCCTGGTCCGGACCGATTTCGCCAAGGCGCTGGTCGAGGACCCGGAGCGGGTCCGCAGTGCCGAGCAGCAGACCCCGCTGCGCCGCATCGGCGAGCCGGTGGATATCGCCGGGCTGGCGGTGTTCCTCGCGACCCGGGCCAGTGCCTACGTCACCGGCCAGGTGATCGTGGCGGATGGCGGTGAAACAGTGAGTTAAGCCTATGGCACCCGGAGCTGACACCCTTGATCCCCAGCTGGTGGAGGTGCTCGACGCCCACCGCTTTGACGAGAGCGCGCTCCAGGCATGGCTGAAGGAAGCCATGCCCGAGCTCGGCCATTGCCGGCGAATCCAGCAGTTCCAGGGCGGACAGTCGAACCCGACCTTCCTGCTGGAAACCGATACGGGGCGCTACGTGCTGCGCAAGAAGCCGCCGGGCCAGACACTACCCTCGGCACACATGGTCGAGCGCGAATACAAGGTGATCCGGGCGCTCTCCGACCACACCGACATGCCGGTGCCCCGGGCCAGGGGCCTGTGCGAGGACCCCACCGTTATCGGCACGCCCTTCTACATCATGGATTTCATGCCCGGGCGGGTGGTGAGCCATCCCGCGCTGCGCGAGCTCGACCACGACGAACGCCTGCCGGTGCACTACGCCGCCATGGATACCCTGGCCCAGTTGCACGCGGTGGACGTGGAACAGGTGGGGCTGGGTGACTTCGGCAGGCCCCAGGGGTACGTGGCGCGCCAGGTCGAACGCTGGACGAAGCAGTACCAGGCTTCCCGGACTGATGAGATGCCGGCCATGGACAGGCTCATGGCCTGGCTGCCGGACCACCTGCCCGCGACCGACGAATGCGCCATTGCCCATGGCGACTACCGCGTCGGCAACCTGATGCTGGCCCCGGACCGCCCGGAGGTGACCGCCATCCTCGACTGGGAGCTGGCCACCCTGGGCCACCCGCTGGCGGACCTGGCCTACTACTGCCTGCCGCATTACCTGCCCATGGAGCTTGAGGGCTCGCGGGGGCTGCTCGGCGAGGACCTGGCGGCGCTCAATCTGCCCACCGAACAGCAGTTGATCGAACGCTACTGCCGCCAGTCCGGGCGCGAGCGGATCGAGGACTGGCACGTGTTCGTCGCCTTCTCGCTGTTCCGGCTCACGGCCATCCTGCAGGGCGTCTACGCCCGCGCGCTCCAGGGCAATGCCAGCGATGCCAATGCACTGGAGGTGGGGCAGCGAGCCAGTGCCCTGGCTGAGGCAGGCTGGCGGGTAGCTCAGAACGGCTCTGTACCGTCACCAACCAATACGGCAACCAGCGGTTAAAAAGGAGAACAATAATGTTTACAAGACACCACGGGGTCTGGCCCAAGGAACTTCCCAAAACCATGACGCTGCCGAAAACCAGCGTGTTCACCAACCTGTCCATAGCGGCACTGCGGTACCCCGAACATCCCGCGATCATTTTCTACGACCAGGTGATGACCTACCAGCAACTGCTGGACGAGGTCGAGGCACTGGCGGGTTACCTCCAGGCCAAGGGTGTGAGCAAGGGGGATCGTGTCCTGCTCTACATGCAGAACGCAACGCAGTACGTCATCAGCTATTACGCCATCCTGCGCGCGGACGCGGCGGTGATTCCCATTAACCCGATGAACCGCACCGCCGAGCTGGAACACTACATCAGTGATACCGACGCCCGGATCTGCCTCGCGGGGCAGGAGCTGGCGGGCTTCATCGCGCCTCTGCTGGACACCACGCAGCTGGAAGAGCTGGTGGTCACGGCTTACAGCGATTACATCAACCCCGAGACGGACCTGGCGCTGCCGGCGGAAGTGGCAGCGCCGGGGGCGGCCCTGGAGAAGCCGGGGCTGGTGAGCTGGAACGAGGCGATCCGGGCCGGGCATACGCCGTCGGCCCATACCGCCGGGCCCGACGATATTGCCGTGATTCCCTACAGCTCCGGCACGACCGGGGCGCCCAAGGGCTGTACCCATGTGCACCGGGCTGTCATGGCCACGGCGGTACACCGGGCCTTCTGGAACCTGAGCACGGCGGACACGGTGCAGTTGTCGACGCTGCCCTTCTTCCACGTCACGGGCATGAGCGGCTCCATGAACAGCCCCATCTTCAGTGGTTCGACGTCCGTCATCATGACCCGCTGGGACCGCACCACCGCGGCGAAGCTGATCGAGCGCTACCAGATCAGTGGCTGGACCAACATCGTCACCATGGCGGTGGATTTCCTGTCCAACCCGGACCTCGACCAGTACGACATCAGCAGCCTCAGGACCATTGGCGGCGGCGGGGCGGCCATGCCCTCGGCCATTGCCGAGAAGCTCAAGAGTCGTACCGGCCTCGATTACATCGAAGGTTACGGGCTGTCCGAGACCATGGCCGCGACCCACATCAACCCGCCGGATGCGCCCAAGTCACAGTGCCTCGGGGTGCCCGTCTTCGATGTGGACTCGCGCATCATCGATGTCGAGACACTCGCGGAGAAGGGCCCCGGCGAGGTGGGCGAGATTGTCAGCCACGGGCCCCAGGTAACGATTGGCTATTGGAACCGGCCTGATGAGACCCGCAACGCCTTCGTCGAGATCGATGGCAAGTCCTTCTTCCGGACAGGCGACCTCGGCTACTTCGACGAGGATGGCTACTTCTTCATGGTCGACCGGGTTAAGCGGATGATCAATGCGTCCGGTTTCAAGGTCTGGCCGTCGGAAGTGGAGAGCCTGATGTACCGTCATCCGGCGATCCATGAATGCTGCGTTATCTCAACGCCGGACCCCAAGCGGGGCGAGAGCGTCAAGGTGTGCATCGTGCCGATGGAAGAAGCGTGGCCCACTGTCAGCGCCGACGACATCCGGAACTGGTGTCGGGAGATGATGGCCGCTTACAAGGTACCGCAGGAGGTCGAGTTTGTGGACGAACTGCCGAAATCCCAGACCGGCAAGGTGATGTGGCGGTCGCTGCAGGAAGAGGAATGGAAGGAGTCCTCCTGAGATGACCTGAGAACCGCACTGCGGAATTTGATTCTGTCTGTTGACATAAGGTTCTCTTAAAGTACGCTTAGAAGAAGGGGATCAGAAAAAAAGCAGTAACGCGGAGCGGGGTAACCCGAAAAACCATCTGTAGGTAACAACAAAAACCTGCGGCATCCAATAACAACGATTTGCCACAAGGGGGACAACTTGAACATTCTGCTTCAGAACCTCATCAACGGGCTGACGCTGGGGAGCATCTACAGCCTCGTTGCGCTCGGGCTGACGCTCGTCTACGGGATCCTGCATATTCCGAACTTCGCCCATGGCGCGCTCTACATGGTGGGCGCCTTTATGACCTATTTCTTCATGGTCGACCTGGGGGCCCATTACTGGATTGCCATGATCGGCTCCGGGGCCGTGGTGGCACTGCTGGCGGTCCTGTGTGAACGCCTGGTTTTCCACCCTCTCCGCCATTCCCCCCCGATACACGACAAGATCGCCGCCATCGGCATCCTGCTGTTTCTTGAGGCACTGGTTCAGATGATCTGGGGGGCGGACTTTCGCCGCATGTCCTCGCCCTTTACCGGCGTCATGAATATCCAGGGGCTGATCATCCCGGAACAGCGGGCACTGATCATCGCCGGTGCCGCCGTGCTGGTGGTGGCGTTGCAGCTGTTCCTGCGCCGGACCATGACCGGGTCCACCATCCTGGCCATGGCCCAGAACCGTGAAGGGGCCTTCCTGGTGGGCATCGATGCCAACCGGGTGGCCATGATGACCTTTGCCATCTCCGGCATGCTGGCCGCCTTCGCCGCGACTCTCTATGCGCCGATCAACCTGGTGTATCCGGCCATGGGGCATCTGGTGATCATGAAGGCTTTCGTGATCATCATCATCGGTGGCATGGGCAGTATCCCGGGGGCCGTGATCGGCGGCATGATCATCGGTTTCACCGAGGCGCTCGGCGGGTTCTATCTCTCGAACGACTATAAGGATGTGATCGCCTTCGCACTCCTTGTCGTGATCCTCTCCATCCGTCCGCAAGGGCTCTTCGCGAAGGGGGCGCATTGATCATGTGGTTGAAACTGGCAGCTTTTCTGACCCGTCCGGCAACCAAGTACGTTTTCATCGCCCTGGCGCTGGTGTTTCCCCTGGTCGCGCAGAACGAGTACCAGATCTATGTGATGGCGTCCGCCTTCGTCTGGGCCATTGCGGTTTACGGGCTCAACATCATTACCGGCTACTGCGGTCAGCTGAACCTGGCCCACGGTGGCTTCTTCGCCCTCGGGGCCTACACGCTCGGCCTGCTTACCGCGGATTACAGCTGGAGCTACTGGCCGGCATTCGTGGCGGCCCTGGCGATGACCGCGGTGGTGGGCTTCTTCGTGGGGATTGTATCGCTGCGCCTGAAAGAGCACTACTTCGCCATCTTCACGCTCTGTGTCGGCTTCATCATGTACCTGCTGATGGATAAGTGGGAGGAGCTCACACACGGCCCGGTGGGCGTGCGCAACATCGCGCCGCCGGATGGTTTCGGGTTGGTCGACTTCACCGAGACCACCCCGGTCTATTACCTGACCCTGGCGTTCCTGGTGCTTACGATGTGGTTCATCGGCAAGCTTTCACGCTCGCTGCTGGGGCGGACCTTCACCGCCATCCGCAACGGGGATGAGCTCGCCCAGTCCCTCGGCATCAACCTGATGCGTAACAAGGTTCTGGCGTTCGTCCTGTCCACCACCTTCGCCGGGCTGGCGGGGGCCCTGTACGCCGGCATGGTGCGTTTCGTCGGCCCTGAGGATGCCAACGTCCTGCACACCTTCGACATGATCACCTATCTCCTCGTCGGCGGCCTCGGCACGCTCTCCGGCCCCCTTGTGGGGACCATTGGCATCGTGTGGCTGACCCAGTCGCTGCAGTTCATGGAGGAGTACCGGATGATCCTGTTCGGTCCGCTGCTGGTGTTCCTGGTGATCTTCTTCCCACGGGGTATCGTCGGTTCCTTCCTGGGCTGGCTGCATCGCCGCACCCAGGGCAAGGCTGAGGCAGCGGCCAAGACACGGCAGAGCCGGGTAAGCACCGGTGAGGGGGTCAATAACAATGCTTAGAATCGAGAACCTGACCAAGATGTTCGGGGGCCTGGCGGCCGTTAAGGACGTTTCCGTCGAGTTCGAGGCGAACCAGGTCAATGCGATCATCGGCCCCAACGGGGCCGGTAAGAGTACCTTCTTCAACCTGGTTGCCGGTGCGCACAAACCCAGCTCCGGGCGGATCATCCTGGAGGGTGAGGACATCACGACGCTGCGCTGCGACCACATCGCCAGGCGCGGGGTTGGGCGCACCTTCCAGACCACGAACCTGTTCGAGCAGGCATCCGTCCTGGACAACCTGATCGTGGGCCACCGGCTGCGGACCCGCTCCGGTCTCTGGGACGTACTGATCAACTCCCGGCGGCTGCAGCAGGAGGAGCAGCTCAGCCGCGACAAGGCACGGGAAGCCCTGGAGTTCGTGGGGCTGTCGCACGTGGAGAACCGCTTTATCGCGGACATCACCCAGGAGGAGCGCAAGCGGGTGGCCTTTGCCCTGGCGCTTGCGACGGACCCCAAGATCCTGCTCCTTGATGAGCCCGCGGCCGGGGTCAACCCGGAGGAAACGGAGGGCCTCGCGCGGCTGATCCGCAAGATGGTGGACCACGGCCTGACGGTATGCCTGATCGAACACAAGATGGACATGATCATGGGCATTGCCGACAAGATCATGGTGCTGGATCACGGCGAGAAGATTGCCGAGGGCGCGCCGCAGGACGTACGCGATGACCCGGCCGTTATCGAAGCCTACCTGGGGAGTGACGACGATGCTGCAGCTTAACAACGTCGATGTCTGCTACGGCAGCTTCAAGGCCATCAGCGACATCTCCATGACAGTGGAGTCGGGAGAGCTGGTGGTTCTGCTTGGGGCCAATGGCGCCGGCAAGAGTTCCCTGTTCAATGCCATCAGCGGCCTGATCCGGCCAAGCGCCGGCCAGATCGAGTTTGAGGGGCAGCGGCTGAGTGGGCTCAAGCCCAGCGGCATCGTTTCCGCCGGCGTGGTCCAGTGTGCGGAGGGCCGCAAGCTGTTCCCGCAGATGAGCGTAATGCAGAACCTGATGATGGGCGCCTACGTCCATCGCCGGGACAAGGCGGGCAACCGACGGCATCTCGAGGAAGTGTTCGAGCTTTTCCCGATCCTCAGGGAGAAGTCGGACGAGCTGGCCAGTGCCCTTTCCGGGGGCCAGCAGCAGATGGTGGCCATCGGGCGGGCGCTGATGAGCCGGCCGCGCCTGCTGATGCTCGACGAGCCCTCGCTGGGGCTTGCGCCGCTGGTCGTGCGCCAGATGTTCGACACGATCCAGCAGATCAACAGCCTCGGCACGACTGTGCTGCTTGCGGAGCAGAACGCATACGCAGCCCTCAAGATTGCTTCCCGGGCTTACGTCATGGAAGGCGGCCAGCTGGTCATGGAAGGGGACCGGGAGACCATGCTCAATAACGACGAGGTTCGCAAGGCGTACATCGGGGCATGACCCGAGCGGTATCCACAACAACAAGGCAACACCGAAGGAGACAACAATGAAAACACTCAAAGCATTAACCCGCGCGTTCGCTCTGGCCGCCCTGGGGGCCGGCTTTTCCGCCGGCGCCCTGGCCGAGAGCACCGTCAATATTGGTTTTTCCGGGCCCCTGAGCGGCGGTGCCGCCGTGTACGGGGAAAACGTCCTTTCCGGGCTGGAAATGGCGGTGGATGAGATCAATTCGGACGGGGGTGTCGAGATTGACGGCGAAACCCACAAGGTAACGCTGGAATCCCTGGACGATATGTACTCGCCCGCCGAAACGGCGACCAACGCCAAGCGCCTGACACAGGAGTCGAACGTATCAGCGATCTTCGTGCCCCATACCGGTGGCATCTTTGCCCTTCAGGATTTCAATGTGAAGGACAACTTCCTGATCATGGCCTACACCAGCACGCCGACGGTGACCGAGCAGGGCAACCCGCTGACCGTGCGGATCCCGCCGACCTTTGACGGTTACGTGAAGGTCTTCACGGATTACGCCATGAAAGAGCACGGCAAAAAGCTGGGCATGGCAGGGGCTACCCACGAGTACGCCAAGATCTGGGCCAAGATGCTTGAGAAGGAGTGGAAAGCCCAGGGTGGTGAAGTGGTCGCGAAGAACCCGATGAGTTACAACAAGTCCGCCGACTTCTACACCGGCGTGAGCCGGACCCTGGCCGCCAGCCCGGATGTGCTGTTCGTTGGTGGCGCCTCTGAGCCCACGGGGCTGGTGGTGCAGCAGGCCAATCAGCTCGGCTTCAAGGGCGGTTATATCGTGATGGACCAGGCGAAGCTGGATGAAATGGCCGACGTTGCGGGCGGTATTGAAGCGCTGAACGGTGCTGTTGGCGTAACCCCACTGTCGATCTATGAGTCCGAGTCGGCCAAGGCCTTCATCAAGCGTTACCAGGAGCGGTACGACAAGATGCCGGGCTCCGAGGCCGCCTATAACTACCTCGCGCTGCACGGACTTGTGAAGGCGATGCAGCTTGCCGGTTCCACCGATGCGAAGGCGGCCCGGGAGCATATCGCCCAGGCCATGGTTGAGCTGGACAAGCGCTTCAACCCCTACGATGTGACCGAAGTGACCGACAAGGGCGGCTTCGTGACCGAAACCACCATGGCGGTGGTCGAGGACGGAGAACTTGTCCAGAAGGAAGTGAACCTGGACTAACGCCGGAGTACCGGAAGGAAGGGGCCTCAGGGCCCCTTTTTTGTGGTCGGAGCCGTGCGGGTCAGGCGAGGTACATAACCAGGTTCTCGGCCACGCAGGCGGGCTTCTCCTCGCCCTGGATCTCGATCCGGGTCGTGAAGGTGGCGAGCGTGCGCTGGTCATCGACAGCAGTCACGTCGTCCAGCGTCACCTCGGAGCGGATGGCCGCGCCGGCCCTGACGGCCGCCGGAAATCGCAGCTTATTCAGCCCGTAGTTGATGCTGGCGCTGGTGCCGGTGACCCGCAGGACGGACTGGTTAAGAACCGGGATGAGCGAGACCGTGAGGAAGCCGTGAGCCACCGTGCTCTGCCAGGGCGTCTCGCGACGGGCGCGCTCGATGTCGATGTGGATCCACTGGTGGTCCCCGGTGGCATCGGCGAAGGCCTGGATCATCTCCTGCGAGACGGTCTTCCAGGCGCTGTGCCCGATCAGTGTCCCCACATGCTCGTGGAGCGTTTCCAGGGGGATGTTTTTCATGATCGTCTCCTTTTTAGAAATATGTTTCGCTTGTAGAAATTGAATTCTGAAATAATTCTGGCTCAGGGGGTTGTGGTGTGCAACCGACCGGGCCCATTCCCACCACGGAGGAAAAACCCGATGCCACAGAATGAACAGGTGATCCTGGCCGAGCGCCCCACGGGGATGCCGGATGAAACCCATCTCGTGCGCCAGGAGGGGCCTATGCCCGAGGCGGCGGAGGGCGAGGTCGTGCTGAAGACGCTCTACCTCTCGCTGGACCCTTACATGCGCGGTCGGATGAACAATGCGGCCTCCTACGCCAAGCCCGTTGAGCTGGGGCAGGTCATGGAAGGTGCCACCGTCAGCGAGGTGGTGGAAAGCCGCTACGAGGGCCTGGCGCCCGGTGACATCGTCCTGGGGTACTGCGGCTGGCAGCGCTACGCCTCGGCCCCCGGCAAGGCACTGCGCAAACTGGACCCCGCCCAGGCGCCCATCACCACCGCCCTTGGTGTCATGGGCATGCCGGGCTTTACCGCCTATGTGGGCCTGCTCGATCTGGGCCAGCCCCGGGCGGGTGAAACGGTGGTGGTTTCCGCGGCTGCCGGTGCTGTTGGTCAGGTGGTCGGGCAACTGGCCCGGATCCGGGGGTGTCGCGTGGTTGGTGTGGCCGGCGCCGATGATAAATGCCGCCAGGTCACCGGGACCTACGGCTTTGACGCCTGCATCAACCATAAGGCGGAGGATTTCGAGCAACAGCTCGATGCGGCCTGCCCGGACGGCATTGATGTGTACTTCGAGAACGTCGGCGGCCGGGTCTTCGACGCGGTCATGAAGCGCGTCAACGATTTTGCGCGTATCCCGGTCTGCGGCCGTATCGCCCATTACAACCAGACGGAGTTGCCCGAGGGGAGTGACCGGTTGATCCCGTTCATGGGGAAGGTGCTGGTCAAGCGGCTGATGCTGCGCGGCTTTATCCAGTCCGATCACCTGGAGCGCCAGCCTGACTTCCTTAACGACATGGGGGAGTGGCTCCGCCAGGGGCAGGTGCACTACCAGGAAGACATCGTCGAGGGTCTGGAGAACGCGGTCAGCGCCTTCCAGGGTCTGTTGTGGGGGGAAAACCGCGGCAAGCTGATGGTGCGGGTGGCACCGGATCCGACAGTCTAGAAGCCGGTCCCCGGGGTGGCCGGAGCCACCCCGGGTCAACGGGCATCAGCCTGCCTTGAGCAGGCTTGCGTACCGGTCCAGGTGGAAGTCCTCATCACCGAACTGGTGATTGATCATGATCAGCCGCTTGGCGTAGTGGCCCAGGCTGTACTCCCAGGTCATACCGATACCACCGTGGAGCTGGATGGCCTGCTCGGCGATGAACTGGCCGGCCCGGCCGATGACGTTCTTCGCCGCCGACAGGGCGCGGTCACGCTCGTCGCTGGGCTCGTCGTCGGCCACATTGGCCGCCAGGATCGCCATCGAGCGGGCCTGCTCCAGCTCCGAATTCATGTCCACCATGCGGTGCTGCAGCACCTGGAAGCGGCCGATGGGCACGCCGAACTGCTTGCGGGTCTTGAGGTACTCCAGCGTCAGGTTGACCGACTCCTCCATGGCGCCGATGGCTTCCGCGCACAGCGCCGCAACCGCGCGCCCGGCCTGGTACTGGATCACCTCGCCGGCGGCGCCCTCGGTACCGATGAGCGCATCCGCGCCGACCCGGACGTTATTGAGGAAGAGGTCGCAGCCCTTGGCGCCATCCATCGTACGGTAGACGCGGCGCTCCACGCCCTCAGCCTCCGGGTCGATGGCGAACAGGGAGAGACCCTCGCGGTCACGGGCGTCGCCGCTGGTGCGCGCGGAGACAAGGATCAGGTCCGCCACATGGCCACCGATCAGTACCCCCTTGCGGCCGTTGATCACGTAGCCCTCGCCCGAGCCCTCGGCACGGGTCTCGACATCATCGAGGTTGTAGTGGCTCTGGGGTTCCTGCAGGCCCACGGCCACCTTGAGCTCACCGGTCGCGATGCGGCCCAGCCAGTCGTTCTTCTGGCTCTCGCTGCCGGCCTGGGCGATCAGGCCCCCGCCCAGGATGACGGTCTGGCGGTAGGGCTCCAGGCACAGGCCCCGGCCCATCTCCGTCATGACCGACTGCACGTCCACGCCGGAACCGTTGAATCCGCCCATTTCCTCCGGGAAGGGCACGGCACAGAGTCCCAGCTCGCCGAGCTGGTTCCAGAAGGCCTCGCTGAAACCAAGCTCGGTCTCCTCCACTTCCAGTCGTGTCTGGAAGTCGTATTCGCCGCGGACCATGCGCGCCACGGTGTCCTGCAGCATCTGCTGATCTTCGTTGAGCGTGAAATCCATGGGTGCCTCCCTCAGAGCCCGAGAATCATTTTGCTGACGATGTTTTTCTGGATCTCGTTGGACCCACCGAAGATCGACAGCTTGCGCAAGTTGAAGTACTGCGGGGAAACGGCGGCGCCGTGCGGATCCGCAAGGTAGTCGCCCTCATAGCCGTCCTGCAGCTCCTCCTCCGGGAACGGCTGGGCGTAGGGGCCCATGGCGCGCCGTGCGAGATCGGAAATCGACTGGCGGATCTCGGTACCCCGGACCTTGAGCATGGAGCTTTCCGCGCCCGGAACGCCGCCGCCTTCGACGGAGGCGATGATGCGCAGGTTGCTGATCGAGGCGGCCTGCAGGTCAATCTCGATCTGGGCGACACGCGCGGCAAAGGTGGGGTCCTCAAGCAGCGGCCGGCCGTTTTTGCGCTGGCGTGACGCGATTCCCTTGAGGTGCTCCAGGGCGGCCTTGGAGTTCCCGATCCCGGCGAGGCCGGTACGCTCGTAGGTGAGCAGGTACTTGGCGTAGGTCCAGCCCTTGTCCTCCTCGCCCACGAGGTTCTCAACCGGCACCTTCACGTCGTCGAAGAAGACCTCGTTGACCTCGTGCTCCCCGTCGAGGGTGATGATCGGGCGCACCGTGACGCCGGGGGCGTCCATATCCATCAGCAGGAACGAGATGCCTTCCTGGGCCTTGACCTCGGTGTTGGTCCGGACCAGGCAGAAGATCTTGTTGGCGTGCTGGCCGAGGGTGGTCCAGGTCTTCTGGCCGTTGACGATGTAATGGTCGCCGTCGCGCACCGCGCGGGTCTTGACCGACGCCAGGTCTGAGCCGGCGCCCGGTTCCGAGTACCCCTGGCACCACCAGTCCTCGCCACTGAGGATGCGCGGCAGATAATACTGGCGCTGTTCCTCGGTGCCGAATTTGATGATGACCGGCGCCACCATGTTGACCCCGAACGGAATCACGCGCGGCGCCCCGTAGCGGTTGGACTCCTCGTCCCAGATGTGTTTCTGCACGGCCGACCACTCCACGCCGCCGTATTCCCTGGGCCAGTGGGTGGCGTACCAGCCCTGCTTGGTCAGGATCTGCTGCCAGCGCTCGTGGTTCTCACGGCTCAGGCGCCGCCCGCTCTTGACCTTGGCTGCGATGTCGGCCGGCAGCTTCTCTTCCAGGAAGCTCCGGACCTCGTCCCGGAAGGCCAACTCGTCGGCCGTGTAGTTCATGTTCATTGGTTGTCCTCTCGTCGGTCCATGCGAATGTCGTTCGAGATTGATTATCTAATTTCGGAATTATATACCGCATAGCAAAACTTATTCAAAGTGATGATGCCTTCTGTCCCACTTAAAGCGCAATAGTGGCCTTTCATGGCTTTGTTTGAAACCGTTCAGCAGAATCTGGTTCTGAATTCTTGTCTGGGCAAATTGTGTTCGCTATATTCGGTTTTACGGAAGTCGGTAGTGCTTTGCGGAACAATTATATACCGCATAGCGAAACTAGTGATCTTTGATCCACCGATGGCCGTGTCAGAGCAGAACGAAACCCGATAGGGGTGTCGTTCCGGGGCATCAGCTAACGGTCCCTGGCCGCAACGCTGCCCCGTGGAAGGCGCTTCTGATGACAACAAGACACAAGGCGAGGTTTGCAATGACAACAACAAAGCCATTCAAGACACATCCCTTAACCCGTGCCCTGGCCAGCCTCTCGCTGGCGGGTGCCCTGACAACACCGGCGCTGGCCCAGGATGCCCAGAGTGACGTCGAGGAACTCCGCGAACAGGTGCAGGAGCTGCAGCGGCGGATCGACAACGCGGTCTCAGAGGCACCGCAACCTGACCGGGACACCCCCTATCTGGTGCGTGACGGTGATGGCATCAAGATCGGGGAAACCACGATCTCCTTTGATGGTTTCATCAAGGCCGATGCGATATTCGGGTCCAATGGTGATGGCACGAAGAATGCCTACTCGGTCGGGTTGCCCAGGACGTTTGCGACCGCTGCGAGCAGCGGAGAAAGTGATTGGAAGACCGGGTTCACAGCCCGTGAAAGCCGGCTGGCGATAGGCTCGAAGACCGACGATGTTGCCGGTCATACCCTGCGGACGTACCTGGAGATGGATTTCAATCAGGGCGCTGATGCCCCCGGTAACGAGGTCGTTTCCAACAGCTACGCACCACGGTTGCGCCAGGCCTACGGTTCCTGGAACGGCTGGACCGCGGGCCAGACCTACACCACCTTCACGGATCTGGCCGCATTGCCGGATATCCTGAACCAGGGCTACATGGCCGCGTTTATCTACACGACACAGCCCCAGCTCCGTTACACGATGGCGGCTCCCGGCGGGAAGTTCATGGCGGCGCTCGAGAACCCGGAAGATGGTTTTGGCACTACGTCCTATGATGACCAGTCCTATCCGGACCTGACGGCACGCTACCAGCTGCGGAACCGGTATGGTATCTATTCCCTTTCCGGGATGCTGCGGAACCTGGAACACGACAATCCCAGTGGTGAGGATGATGAGAAGCTGGGCGGGGCGGTATCGCTGAGTGCCCGGATCCCAACGGTCGGGCGGGATGACCTGCGCCTGCAGTACAGCTACGGCCACCTGGGACGTTACATGGGGCTGTTCACCTACCCCGATGTGGACCTTGGAGAGCAGGCTGCTGGCGAGGTTGATCCGCTGACGACCTACGGGGCAACCGCGGCGTATCGCCACTTCTGGAGCCCCACCTGGCGTTCCAGTCTGGTGCTGTCCCAGACGGAAATCGTTGAGGACCTGGCGTTCAGTCCTTCAGGCGCCCTGGGTGATTTCGACAAAGCAGCGTCTATCCACGCGAACCTGATCTGGCAGGCGCATGAGAATTTCCAGGTTGGGCTCGAATATGCTCACTGGGATTTCCGCGCTATTGCCGACGACAGCAACTCCCAGTACGAGCAGGTCATGGCATCGGCGAAATACTCGTTCTGAGTGGCATCATCTCTGCGGGCCTGGGCACCAGGCCCGCTAACCCTGTAATCAGAACACCCCGGCGGGAAGCCGGGGTGTTTTTTTGGGTGAGGCCCGGGGTCAGCTGAACGCCGGGATACCGGTCTGGCCGCGGCCCAGGATCAGGGCGTGGATGTCGTGGGTGCCTTCGTAGGTGTTAACGGCCTCAAGGTTCATGGCGTGGCGGATGACGTGGTATTCGTCGGAAATGCCGTTGCCGCCATGCATGTCCCGGGCAGTCCGGGCAATCTCCAGGGCCTTGCCGCAGTTGTTGCGTTTCAGCAGTGAGACGGCATCCGGCGTGGCCGTGCCGTCGTCCATCATGCGCCCAAGCTGAAGCACGGACTGCAGGCCCAGCGTGATCTCGGTCTGCATGTCCACGAGCTTTTTCTGGACCAGCTGGTTGGCGGCCAGGGGCCGGTCGAACTGCTTGCGTTCCAGGGTATAGTCGCGCGCGGCGTGCCAGCAGAATTCCGCGGCACCCAGCGCACCCCAGCAGATGCCGTACCGGGCCTTGTTCAGACAACTGAACGGCCCCTTGAGGCCTTCCACGTCCAGCTTGTTCTCCTCCGGCACAAAGACCTCGTCCATGAAGATGGAGCCGGTTTCGGAGGCGCGCAGGGAGAACTTGCCGTCGAGCTTAGGCGTATCCAGGCCCTCGGCGCCGCGCTCCAGGACAAAGCCGGTCACGGTGCCCTCAAGCTTGGCCCAGACCACGAAGACATCGGCGATGGGCGAGTTGGTGATCCAGGTCTTGGAGCCACTCACGCGGTAGCCGCCATCCACCTTCACGGCCTTGGTTTCCATGCTGCCGGGATCGGAGCCGTGGTTGGGTTCGGTCAGGCCGAAGCAGCCAACTTTGCGGCCGGCCGCCAGTTCCGGAAGCAGACGCTTTTTCAGGGGCTCCCGGGCAAACGAGTGGATCGGGTGCATGACCAGCGACGACTGGACGCTCAGGGCGGAACGATAGGCTGAATCCACCCGCTCGACTTCGCGCGCGATCAGGCCATAGCAGACATGGTTCATTCCCGGGCCGCCATATTCCTCGGGCAGTGTTGCGCCGAGCATGCCCAGCTCGCCCATGTCGGTGAAGATGGTGCGATCGAACTCTTCGTGCCGGTTGGCCTGGATGATACCGGGCATCAGCCGCTTGTCGCAGAAACCGCGAATGCTGTCGCGGACCTGGCGTTCGGTCTCGTCCAGGCGGGATTCGAGGGAGAGCAGGTCGTCCCAGGGTGCAGCAGCCATTAGCTTACTCCTGAATCTGTAGGGTTGGGGCGGGCGACGGTCCTACCGGACCCGGGCCCGTCATTCGGTAACGCGTTCCAGGACCGCGGCAATGCCCTGGCCGACGCCGATGCACATGCTGATCAGCGCGTAGCGGCCCTCCACCTGTTCCAGCTGGCGGGTTGCCGTGAGCGCGATCCGGGCCCCGGAGGCCCCCAGCGGGTGGCCGACCGCGATGGCGCCCCCGTTTGGGTTCAGCCGGGGATCCGTGGGATCCAGGCCAAGCCGGGTGGTGCAGCCGAGTACCTGGGCGGCGAAGGCCTCGTTGATCTCGATCACATCCATGTCGTCCACGCTCAGACCGGCACGCGCGAGCGCTTTCTCGCTCGACGGTACGGGTCCGTAACCCATCACACGCGGAGCGACCCCGGCGATGGCGGCTGAGACGATCCGCGCTCTGGGCCGGACCCCGGCCTTCTCGCCCGCTTCCCGCGAGCCGATGATCAGGGCCGCGGCCCCGTCGTTGATGCCGGAGGCGTTGCCTGCGGTAACCACGCCGCCGTCGAACAGAGGCTTGAGCCCGGACAGGGCGTCGATGGTGGACTGGGGGCGAGGGTGCTCGTCCTGGTCCACGCTCACTGGTGGCTTTCGACGCCCCTGGGGCACCTCGATGGGCTGCAGCTCGCCGTCATAGAAGCCGGATTTCAGGGCCGCATCATAACGTGCCTGGCTCTGGGCCGCGTACTGGTCGACCGCCTCCCGTGAGAGGCCCATTTCCGCGGCAATGTTGTCCGCCGTCTGCGGCATGCTGTCGTTGCCGAAAACCTGCTCGATGCGCGGGTTGGGGAAGCGGGCGCCGATGGTGCTGTCGTAGGCCCGGAGGTCGCGGCCAAACGGTGTTTCGCTCTTGGCGAAGACAAAGGGCGCACGGCTCATGCTCTCGGTGCCGCCGGCAACGAACAGGTCCCCTTCGCCGCAGCGGACGGCGCGGGCCGCGTCTACGATGGCGGCCAGCCCGGAGCCGCACAGCCGGTTAACAGTCAGTCCGCCGGTTTCCAGTGGGAGGCCGGCCATGAGTCCGGCGTGGCGGGCCACGTTACGGGCATCCTCGCCGGCCTGGTTGGTGCAGCCGGCGATGACGTCCTCGTAGTCGGCCTGATCGAAGCTGTTCCGTTCGATCACGTGCTGGATGACGCTGCTCAGCAGGTCGTCCGGGCGCACGGGTGCCAGGGCGCCGGCGTGGCGCCCGAAGGGTGTTCTCAGGCCATCGTAGATGTACGCGGACATGCTTTCCCCCATGCAGGTGCTAAGGCGCTCACCCCGACCGTTTTCGTGGCTCCAACAGTCCGGCTGGATGAGCTATGGTGTCAATAATGTTATAATAGTTTTGCTTGGCAGAACGTTGTTCTGTAATTGGTTCAGGTTAGCGCGAGGATTGTCGCCAATGCAAGTCGTTCCGGACGGCGGGGGGCGCGCCCCATGACGCGTTACGTTCTGCCGTTCGCGGCCCTGTGCGAGCTGGTGGCGCTGGTCAGTGGTGTGGCGTCGCTCAGCATGGTCGCCGGAGGCGCGTTCCTGGTGTATTTCCTGTTCCGGATTCCCCACCTCGAGGGTTACGCCCGATACCTGATGCTCACCGCCGTCACGGTGATCGCCGGCCTGCTCGCCGGCGGCCGCCTGAGCGGGCCCGAGCTGGGTGAGGCGGCCACAGCCGCGGCCTTCTACGGAACCTTCCTGGGCAGCCTGGGCACGATGCAGTGCCTGGTCAGGCGTTTTGAACTGCTTCGCCGGGCCCACGATGTGCTCCTGGCCGGGCGGCCGGTCTGGCTTTACCCCAAGTACGTTCTGACCAGCTGCACCATCGCCTCGGTGCTGAGCTTCGGGGTGATGAACCTGCTGTGCGGCTCCCTGCCGGAAACCCTTCGCCAGCGCGGCATCACGGGGAAGGCCCGCACGCGCTGGCTGCGCAGCATCCTGACCAGCACCCTGCGCGGTTTTGCCCTGGTGCCGCTCATCGCGCCCACCAGCGTGGCCGTTGCCATCATCACCCGGGAGGTGCCCGCCCTGGGCTGGGCTCAGATGCTGCCCTTCACGCTGGTTGCAGCCCTGGTGTTCGTGGCGGTGGGCTGGCTGACGGAGCACCGGCGCTTCACGGCGGTCAGTGCCCAGCGCACCGAGCTCGGCGGCTGGCCATCCGGCACCGGGCAGCTGCTCGCGGTGGTGGGGGCGGTCTTTGCGGGCATCACGCTGTTGGCGACGCTGACACCCCTGAACGTCTCGCGGGCCGCGATGCTGTGCGTGCCCGGCATTACCTTCCTTTATATGGCGTTGAAAGACGAGTCCCCGGCCGGGGCCGCCACGGAGATGGTCAACAGTGTGGCCGGGCTGGGTAATGAAATCTGTATTTTTGCCGCCTCGGCGGCGCTGGGGGTGACACTCTCCGCCCAGGTGCCCGCCGAGCTCCTGTCGCAGCTCCTGGAGGGGCAGGCCAGCCTGTTCATGCTGATGGCGGGCAGCCTGCTGATCCTACCGCTGTTTGCCTGCGCCGGCATTGCGCCCATTACCGTTTTGAGTTTCCTGGCCGGGGTGCTGGGCGAGTTGGTGGCCTCAGGGCTTGATCCGCTGCTGGTGGCGGTGGCACTGGCGATCGGGTTTTCCCTGGCGATGATGCTGTCGCCCTTTGGTCCCTCGGTGATGCTGCTCTCCCGCTTTGCCGGCATGTCACGCTGGGTGGTGGCCTTCGGCTGGAACGGCCGGTTTGCCCTGGCGTCGATTCCCCTGATGCTTGTCCTCCTCTGGGTTTGCCAGTACGGGGCAATGCCCTGAATCGCAAGAGGAAGATGAAAAAGCGACACAAATAAGCTAGAATGTTTCGCATAGCAGAATCTGGGGCCATAAAATGCATTACGCGCACGCAATGGCACCGCAACATTCAGACGAGGTAAGGCACTGCTCTATGGCAAACGATGAGATCATGACCCCGGACCTGGCGCTGGCGTCGGAAGAGGCCCGTTCCAAGGAGCCGGAAAAGGACCGCAAGTTCGTTGAGGCGCTCTCGCGGGGGCTCGACGTCCTGCGGGCATTCAGTCAGGGGTCGGTGATCCTGGGCAACCAGGATATTGCCCACATTACAGGCTTGCCCAAGCCGACCGTGTCGCGCATGACGCACACGCTGACCCGGCTGGGTTACCTCAGCTACAACCCGGTCTTCGAGAAGTACCAGCTGAGCGCGGGGGTGCTGGCGCTGGGCTATGCCTATGTCTCGAACCTCAAGGTCCGCCAGCTCGCCAAGCCCTACATGGAAGAGTTTGCCCGCCGCACCAACATGTCGGTGGGGCTGACCTGTCATGACCGCCTGCACATGATCTACGTGGAGAACCGGATGCCCCCGGAGGCCACGCTGCTGCGCATGGAAATCGGTCTGCGACTGCCCATGGCTACCACTTCCGCGGGCCGGACCTACTGTGCCGCGGTCAGCGAGAGTGTCCGCACCATCCTCATGGACGGCATGGCCAAGAAATACGGGGACCAGTGGCCTGAAAAGAAGGAAGGGCTGGAGCGCGCGATCGAGGACTACAAGACCTCGGGCTTCTGCCTCTCCGTGGGCGAGTGGGACCGCAACATCAACTCCGCCGGCGCTCCCATCGTCCTGGAAGACGGGACCACCATGGTGCTGACCTGCGCGGCGCCCTCCTACCAGATCTCGGGCGAGGAGCTGCGTAACACCATCGCGCCGCAGATCACCATGCTGGCGGGTGACATCGAGTCACTCGGCGGCTGAGGAGCCCCGGGCCCTGACCCGGACGCCCCTTTTCGGCCGGCCTCCGTTTCCCCGGAGTCGCCGGCCTTTCCCCCTGATGCTGCAATCATCCCTCGGATTCCCCGGATTCCCCGGATTCCCCGGATCCCGCTGATCCGTTCCGTCCAGTGCGGATCGCCCATGCTTCCCGTTATCGCCCTCATGCCGCGCCATGAGCGGCTCGCGCCTGCGTAAATCGTCGCTCCGTCCGACCTCCGGCTCCAATCATCTATTGAAACAGCTTCCGAAAATCGTTTTAATCGGGTCATGGTTTCGCTTGTTAAAACTTAATTCCGTAAAACCGACAAGGAGAGCGACATGTCCGACGTCGTCACCTATCAGCGTGAAGGCGCCATCGGCGTTATCACCGTGAACTATCCCCCGGTTAACGCCCTGAGCCAGGCCGTACGCTCCGGCCTGCTCGACGCGCTCGACCAGGGCCAGAAGGACGCCGATGCGAAGGTGCTTCTGCTGGTCTGTGAAGGTAAGACCTTTATCGCCGGGGCTGACATCCGGGAATTCGGTAAGCCCATGCAGGAGCCGGCCCTGCCGTCAGTGGTGGAGGCCTACGAAAACAGCGACAAGCCGATTGTTGCCGCTATTCACGGCACCGCGCTGGGCGGTGGTCTGGAGGTGGCGCTGGGTTGTGACTACCGGGTTGCGCTCGACAGTGCCCGGGTTGGTCTGCCTGAGGTCAAGCTCGGGTTGCTGCCCGGCGCGGGTGGAACCCAGCGTCTGCCGCGCCTGGCCGGTGCTCACAAGTCGCTGACGATGATTACCTCCGGCGATTTTATTCCGGCGAGCGACGCGCTTGAGTCGGGCATTGTCGATGGTGTTGAGTCCGGCTCCGACAGCCGGGCGGTTGGTCTCGCCTTTGCGCAGAAGGTGATCGACGAGGGCAGGCCCACTCGCCGTGTGCGGGATCTCGCCGACACACTCAAGGCCGACAGGGGCAGCGAGGTGTTCGGTGAGTTCCGTGCCAGTCTCGAGAAGAAAGCGCGAGGGCTGTTCGCGCCCTTCAAGTGCGTTGACGCCGTCGAGGCGGCCTTTGAGCTGCCGTTCGAAAAGGGCATGCAGCGCGAGCGCGAGCTCTTCCAGGAATGCATGGAATCCCCGCAACGCGCCGGGCTGGTCCACGCCTTCTTCGCCGAGCGCGAAGTCTCCAAGGTTCCGGGGCTGCCCAAGGACACCCCGGTGCGCGACGTCGAGCGCGTGGGCATCATCGGCGCCGGCACCATGGGCGGCGGTATCGCCATGAACTTCGCCAACGCCGGCATCCCGGTGCGGCTTCTGGAAGTCAAGCAGGAGGCGCTGGACAAAGGGCTCAGCGTGATCCGCCGCAACTATGAGAATTCCGCGAAAAAGGGCCGCATCACGCAGGAGCAGGTGGAGCAGCGCATGGCGCTGATCGAGCCGACCCTCTCCTACGATGATTTCGCGGACGTGGACCTGGTAATCGAGGCGGTGTTCGAGGAGATGAGCATCAAGAAGGACATCTTCTCGACCCTCGACCGCGTCTGTAAGCAGGGCGCCATCCTGGCTTCCAATACCTCGACGCTGGATATCGACGAGATCGCATCCTCGACGGCCCGCCCGGCGGACGTGGTGGGCATGCACTTCTTCAGCCCCGCCAACGTGATGAAGCTGCTGGAAAACGTGGCCGGCAGCAATACGGCCAATGACGTCAAGGCTACGGTCATGAGCCTGGCCAAACGCATCGGCAAGGTCGGCGTGCTGGTCGGCAACTGCTACGGCTTCGTGGGCAACCGGATGCTCCACCGGCGCGGCGCGGAAGCCACGGCCCTGGTCAACGAGGGCGCTTCCCCGCAGCAGGTGGACCGGGTCCTGACGGACTTCGGCTTCCCCATGGGCCAATTCGCCATGTCGGATCTTGCTGGCATTGATGTGGGCTACCGCATCCGCGAGGAGCGGCGCAAGGCCGGCGAGGACATCCCGCCGAACTGGACGGACAAGCTGGTTGAACAGGGCCGGCTCGGCCAGAAGACCCAGGCCGGGATCTACAAGTACGAAGAAGGTAATCGACAGCCGATTCCCGATCCCGAGGTGGACCGGCTGATCGAGCAGTTCCGCGAGGAGCAGGGCATCCAGGCGCGGGAGGTCCCGGACCAGGAGATCCTCGAACGCTGCATGTACGTGATGATCAACGAGGGCGCGAAGATCCTGGAGGAAGGCATTGCCGCCCGCTCTCTGGATGTGGATGTGACCTGGATCTACGGCTATGGCTTCCCCTCCTACCGGGGCGGGCCCATGTTCTGGGCGGACCAGATCGGGGTCGACACGATCCGCGACACCGTCAGGCGCTTCCACGACACCCTTGGCGGCGACCAGTGGCAACCCGCCGCCCTGCTGGAACGACTGGCTGATGAAGGCAGCACCTTCGCCAGCCTCAATGCCAACACCGCTTCCTGAGGAAATTCCATGTCTGATGCAGTCATTGTCTCAACCGCGCGCACCGGCCTGGGCAAGTCCTACCGGGGCGCGCTGAACGATACCCACAGCGTGGACCTGGCCGGCCACGTGATCCGCCACGCCGTCGAGCGGGCCGGGCTTGATCCCCAGGTGGTCGAGGACGTGATCCTTGGCGCCACCTTCCACGAGGGCGCCCAGGGCAAGAACATGGCCCGCCTGGCAGCGGTCCGCGCCGGGCTGCCGGTCACCACCGCCGGGGTTTCCATCAACCGCTTCTGCAGCTCCGGGTTGCAGGCGATCGCCATGGCCTCGCAGCGGGTCGTCTCCGAGAAGGTGCCGGCCATGGTTGCCGGCGGCGTGGAGTCGATCAGCATGGTCCAGAACGAGCACATCAACCAGTTCCGCGCCACCAATGAGTGGCTGATGGCGAACAAGCCGGAACTGTATCTCTCCATGATCGAGACGGCGGACATTGTCGCCAAGCGCTATGGCATTTCCCGCGAGGCCCAGGACGAGTATGCCCTGGCCAGCCAGCAGCGCACGGCGGCGGCCCAGGAGGCCGGTTACTTCAATGATGAGATCGTGCCCTTCGAGACCACGATGAAGGTCAAGGACAAGGAAACGGGCGAGGTCAGCGAGAAGGACGTGACCCTGACCACGGACGAGTGCAACCGCCCGGGCACCACCCTTGAGGGCCTGGCCGGCCTCGAGCCGGTGCGGGGCGAGGACCAGTTCGTGACCGCCGGCAATGCCAGCCAGCTCTCCGACGGCGCGTCGGTCTGCACGGTCATGAACAGCACCTACGCGGAAAAGAACAACATCGAGCCCATGGGCATTTTCCGGGGCTTCTCGGTGGCGGCCTGCGAGCCCGACGAGATGGGCATCGGCCCGGTCTACGCCATTCCGCGCCTGCTTGAGCGCACCGGCCTGAGCATGGACGACATTGACCTCTGGGAGCTCAACGAAGCCTTCGCCTCCCAGGTGGTCTACTGCCGCGACCGGCTCGGCATCCCCATGGATCGGCTCAACGTCAACGGCGGGTCGATCTCCATCGGCCATCCCTACGGTGTCACCGGTTCACGCCTGACCGGCCATGCCCTGATCGAGGGCAAGCGCCGGGGTGCCAAGTACGTGGTGGTGACCATGTGCGTCGGGGGTGGCCAGGGCGCCGCCGGTCTGTTCGAGGTCGTCTGAATCGGGGGTTCCATGGATCAGCACATCATCAACCCCGAGGATCTGGCGTTCCAGCTTTTCGAGCTCCATCGCACGGAGGAGCTGCTGGCCTATGAGCGCTACGCCGATCACAGTCCGGAAACGCTCCAGGCGGCCCTGGACCTGGCCCTGCGCGTGGCGGCGGAGGAATTCGCCCCGCACGCCCGGCTGGTGGATGAAGAGGAGCCGAGCTTCGAGGACGGCCGGGTGGTGATGCGCCCGGAAGTCGGGAAAGCGCTCGGCGTCCTGGGCGAGACCGGGTTGATGGCGGCCGGGCAGGACTATGAGCGGGGTGGCATGCAGCTGCCTGCCACCGTTTCCCAGATGTGTGTCGGGCTGCTCAAGGGCGCCAACGTCGGCACCCAGGGGTACGCCGGGCTGACCATGGCCGCCGCCAACCTGATCCTGGCCCATGGCTCGGAGGCCCAGAAGGCCCGTTACGCCGAGCCCATGATCGCGGGTCGGTTCTTCGGAACCATGTGCCTGACCGAGCCCCATGCCGGTTCCTCGCTGGGCGATCTGCGCACCCGCGCAACGCCGCAGGATGACGGCAGTTACCGCCTCAAGGGCAATAAGATCTTCATCTCCGGGGGCGACCATGAGCTCAGCGAGAACATCGTGCACATGGTACTGGCACGCCTGCCGGACGCGCCGCCCGGCGTTAAGGGGATCTCGCTGTTCCTGGTGCCCAAGTACCTCGTCAATGACGACGGCACCACCGGTGAGCGCAACGATGTGTCCCTGGCCGGGCTGATCCACAAGATGGGCTATCGCGGCACCACCTCCACCATGCTCAACTTCGGTGAGAACGAGGGCGCCGTGGGCTACCTCGTTGGTGAGCCCAACAAGGGCCTGGCGGCGATGTTCCACATGATGAACGAGGCCCGGATCGGGGTCGGTCTCGGCTCGGTCATGCTCGGCTATACTGGTTACCTCCACTCGCTGGACTACGCCCGGGAACGCCGCCAGGGCCGCCCCCTGGGCGACAAGGATCCCGGCTCGGACCAGGTCCCGCTGATCCGGCACCCGGATATCCGCCGCATGCTGCTGGCCCAGAAAGCCTATGTGGAAGGCGGACTGGCCCTGTGCCTGGAAGGGGCGCGACTGGTGGATGACCAGCGCCATGCCGGGGATGACACCCAGCGGGACGAGGCCGCGGGGCTTCTGGACCTGCTGACGCCGCTGATGAAGTCATGGCCGTCGCAGTTCTGCCTGGAGGCCAACAGCCTGGCCATCCAGGTGCTCGGGGGCTACGGCTACACCCGGGATTATCCGGTGGAACAGTTCTACAGAGACAACCGGCTCAATCCCATCCATGAGGGCACCCACGGGATCCAGGGCCTGGACCTGCTTGGGCGCAAGGTAATCATGGCCGAAGGGCGCTACTACCGGGCCCTGATGGACCGGATTGACCGCACCATCAGTGACGCGCGCGGGGAACGCGAGCTGGCGGACAACGCCGAGCGTCTGGAGGCGGCGGTTGACCGGCTCAATAGCGCCACGGATGCGATCAACAAGGTGCGGGCGGCTGGGGATACCGAAAGGGCCCTGGCGAACGCCTCGCTCTACCTGGAAGCCATGGGCCACGTCGTGGTCGGCTGGTTGTGGCTGCGCCAGGCCCGCCTGGCCCTGACCGGCATTGCCGAGGGTGGCCCGCAAACCGAGGCGTTCTATCGCGGCAAGCTGAAAGCCTGTGACTACTTCGCCCGCTACGAATTGCCACGGGTGACATCGCTGTCCGGCCTGCTGGCCGAGGTCGACGACACAGCCCTGACCATGGCGGAAGACAGTTTCTAGAGCCGGGTCGGGCAAGGTTCAAAAAGGAGATCGGACAATGGTACGGGAAGCAAAAGCAGCGGTCTGTCGGGCCTGGGATGAACCCATAACGGTGGAGACCATCCAGGTTGCACCGCCCGGGCGCAATGAGATCACGATCAAGGTGGCGGCCTGCGGGGTCTGCCACAGTGACCTGTCCGCCGCCACCGGCAAGATCCAGTACCCACCACCCCTGGTGCTGGGCCACGAAGCGGCTGGTGTCGTGATCGAGGTCGGGGAGGGGGTGACCGACCTCAAGGAAGGCGACCATGTCGCCAGCACCTTTGTTTCAATGTGCGGCAAGTGCCGCCAGTGCGTGCGCGGCCGCCCTGTTCTCTGCGAGAAGGCTCAAAAGGCCATGTTCACGCTGCCGGACGGCACGGTCCGGACGACCGACTCAGAGGGCAATGACCTGAATGTCTTCGGTGCCTGCGGCGTGATGGCGGAGTACGCCACCCTGCACGTGGACAACGCCGTCCGGATCGAGGAGGGCGTTCCACTCCAGAATGCCGCACTGGTCGGGTGTGCCGTGATGACCGGGGTCGGGGCCGTGTTCAACACGGCCCGGCTGGAGCCCGGCTCCCGCGCCGCGGTCTTCGGCATCGGCGGCGTCGGGCTCAACGCCGTTCAGGGCTGTGATACCGCGGGCGCTGAGATGATCGTTGCGGTGGATAACAGCGAGTCGAAGCTGGAGCGGGCCAGGGCTTTCGGTGCGACCCACACCGTGAACATCAACGAGGTCGAGGATGCCGGCAAGGCGGTGAAAAAGCTGACGGGCGGCGTGGACTACGCCTTCGAGTGTGTCGGCGCGGGGGCGGTTGTTTCCCAGGCGTATCGCTGCCTTGCCCGTGGCGGAACGGCGGTCGTGGTAGGCGTGGCCGACCCCAGCGACAGAACCGAGATTGGAACGCTGTCACTGCCCGCCGACGAGCGTACGCTCAAGGGTAGCTGGCTGGGGTCCGCCCGGCCGCAGTATGACTTCCCGCGGATCCTGGCGCTGTACGAAGCGGGCAAGCTCAAGCTGGACGAACTCATTACCCAGACCTACACCATTGAACAGGCACCAGAGGCGTTCGACGATATGGTCTCGGGCAAGAATGCACGCGGCGTGATTGTCTTTGAATAACGCCCAGGAGGACACGGTCATGAAGAACCTGAACAAGCTCTACATCAACGGTGAATGGGAGGACTGGAGCGGCCAGACCCTCAAGGTTCACGAAGCCGCCACCGGCGAGGTGATGGCGGAAGTGCCGGCGGCCGGCCGGGCCGAGATGGACCGTGCCGTCGATTCGGCCCACCAGGCCTTCGAGAGCTGGTCCCGGACCAGCCGTGACGAGCGCCTGGCCATCCTGAAGCAACTGCTGGACGGGCTGAATACCCGGGCCCCGGAGATCGCTGAAACCGTCTCCCGCGAGGTGGGCATGCCGGCGAAACTGGCGGGCCAGATCCAGGCCGGCATGCCCATTGCCACCACCCAGTCCTACGTCGAGCTGTTGCCGGAGTATGACTTCACGGAACAGGTCGGCAACTCCGAGGTCCAGTATGCCCCGGTCGGGGTGGTCGGGTGCATCACCCCCTGGAACTACCCCCTGCACCAGGTCATGCTGAAAGTGGTTCCGGCCCTGGCGGCGGGTTGCACCGTCGTGCTCAAACCCAGTGAGATCGCCCCCGGCAGCGCCTTCATCCTGGCCGAGATCCTTGAGGGTACGGACCTGCCGAAAGGGGTCTTCAACATGGTCTGCGGCCTCGGGGAGGAGGCGGGCGACACCCTGATCCGGCACCCGCGGGTCAACATGCTGTCCTTCACCGGCTCGCCGCAGACCGGGCACCGGGTGGCTCACGCCGCCGCCGACGACTTCAAGCGTTTTGCCCTGGAACTGGGTGGCAAGTCGGCCTCCGTGATCCTGCCCGACGCGGACCTGAAGGCCGCCGTGAAGGGGACCGTGAACAACTGCCTGCTCAACTCGGGCCAGACCTGCACGGCCCTGACCCGCATGCTGGTCCCGCAGGAAATGCACGACCAGGCCTGTGAACTGGCGGCGGAAGCCGTTGCCAAGATGACCCCGGGCAATCCGCTGGACGAGGGCACGCGGCTTGGCCCGCTGGCGTCGGCCGAGCAGCGCGACAGGGTGTTCCAGTACATCCGGCTGGGCATTGAGGAAGGGGCCAAGCTGGTCACCGGTGGCGCCGAGGCCCCGGAAGGCCTGGACCAGGGCTACTTCGTCCGGCCCACGGTCTTCGGCAACGTCGACCCCGAAAGCCGGATCGCCCAGGAGGAAATCTTCGGGCCCGTGCTCTGCGTGATTCCCTATTCCGACGAACAGGAGGCGGTCCGTATTGCCAATGGCACGCCCTATGGCCTGTCCGGTGCCGTCTGGTCCGGGGATGCCGACAGGGCGAAGCGGATTGCCGGGGAGCTGCGTACCGGCCAGGTGTTCGTCAACGGTGGCGCCTTTAACCCGAAGGCCCCCTTCGGTGGCTTTGGCCACTCGGGCATCGGGCGGGAATTCGGCAAATGGGGGCTCGAGGAGTTCCTGGAAGTACGGGCCCTTCAGCTGTAACAGAGGAGACTATCGTGGAACGCGAATCGATGGAGTTTGACGTCCTGATCGTGGGGGCGGGCCCGGCGGGCCTTTCAGCGGCCTGCCGCATCCAGCAGCTGGCCAACGAGGCGGAGCAGGAACTGACCGTCTGTGTTGTCGAGAAAGGCTCCGAGGTCGGGGCCCACATCATCGCCGGCACCGTTTTCGAGCCCACCAGCCTCAATGAGCTCTTCCCCGACTGGAAGGAGCGCGGGGCGCCGCTGAACACGCCGGTCACCCGGGATGATATCTACTTCCTGCGCGGCGCCGACAGCGCCCGCAAGGCCCCCAACGCCTTTGTGCCGAAGAACATGCACAACCACGGCAACTACATCATCAGCCTGGCCAACCTGTGCCGCTGGCTGGGCGAGCAGGCCGAGCAGCTGGGTGTGGAGATCTACCCCGGCTTCCCGGCCGCCGAGGTCCTCTACGAGGACGGCGTGGTCAAGGGCATCCTTACCGGTGAGTTCGGTGTCGACAGCGAGGGCAACCAGAAGGACGGCTACATGCCGCCCATGGAGCTGCGTGCCCGCTACACGCTGTTCAGCGAGGGCTGCCGCGGCCACCTGGGCAAGGAGCTGCTGCAGCAGTTCAGCCTGGACGAGGGCAAGGACCCGCAGCACTACGGCCTCGGCATCAAGGAGCTGTGGGACATCGACCCGGCGAAGCACGAGCCGGGGCTGGTGGTGCACACCGCCGGCTGGCCGCTGTCCGAGAGCGGCTCCACCGGGGGCGGCTTCCTCTACCACCTGGAAAACGGCCAGGTCTATGTGGGGCTGATCACCGACCTGTCCTACTCCAATCCCTACGTCTCGCCGTTCGAGGAATTCCAGCGGATGAAGACCCATCCGACCATCAAGCAGCACCTGGAAGGCGGCAAGCGCGTTTCCTACGGCGCACGGGCGATCACCAAGGGCGGCTACAACAGCCTGCCGAAGATGAGCTTCCCGGGCGGGCTGCTGCTGGGCTGCGACGCCGGCACGCTGAACTCGTCCAAGATCAAGGGCTCGCACACCGCCATGAAGTCCGGCATGCTCGGTGCCGAGACGGTGTTCGAGGCCATCCAGAAAGGCTCCGAAGGCGGGGACGACCTCACCAGCTTTGCCGAAAAATTCGAGAACAGCTGGCTCTTCAAGGAGCTGTTCGCCGAGCGCAACTTCAGCCCCGCGATGCACAAGTTCGGCACCGTCATCGGTGGCGGCATTGCCTACCTGGAGCAGAACATCCTGCGCCGGCCCCTGCCGATCACCTTCCACGACACCACGCCGGACTACGCCGCACTCAAACCGGCCGCTGAGTGTAAGAAGATCGACTACCCGAAACCGGACAACAGCCTGACCTTCGACCGGCTGTCCTCGGCGTTCATGTCGAACACCAACCACGAAGAGGACCAGCCCTGTCATCTGAAGCTCAAGGACCCGGAGGTGCCGATCCGCGACAACCTGCCGACCTACGACGAGCCGGCGCAGCGCTACTGCCCTGTGGGCGTGTACGAGGTTGTGGACGCCGAGGACGGCAGCGGCAAAAAGTTCCAGATCAACGCGCAGAACTGTATCCACTGCAAGACCTGCGACATCAAGGACCCGGCCCAGAACATCCAGTGGGTGGTCCCGGAAGGGAGCGGTGGCCCCAACTATCCGAATATGTAGGCGTAACGCCGGGGCCGTGAACGCGGCCCTCCTTCCATGCACGAGATAAAGGTTCCCCGATGAAAACACGCATCACGACGCTGTTCGGGATCGAGCGGCCCATTATCCAGGGCGGCATGCACCATGTGGGCTTCGCGCAACTGGCCGCTGCCGTTTCCAATGCCGGCGGCCTGGGCATCATCACCGCGCTGACCCAGCCGACCCCCGAGGACCTGGTCCGGGAAATCGCCGAGTGCCAGTCCCTAACGGACAAGCCTTTCGGCGTTAACCTGACCTTTCTGCCGAGCTTCAAGGAACCGCCCTACGAGGAATACATCCAGGCCATCATCGACGGCGGTGTGACCGTGGTGGAAACCGCCGGGCGCAGCCCGGAGCCCTACCTGGCGCGGCTGCAGGAGGCCGGTATCAAGGTCATCCACAAGTGCACGTCCGTACGCCACGCCCTGAAGGCGCAGTCGATCGGCTGTGATGCGGTCAGCGTGGACGGCTTTGAATGCGGTGGCCATCCCGGTGAGGACGACATCCCGAACTTCATCCTGCTTCCCCGGGCCGCCGAGGAACTGACCATTCCCTTCGTGGCTTCCGGCGGCATGGCGGACGGGCGCAGCCTGGTGGCGGCCATGGCACTGGGCGCCGAGGGCATGAACATGGGCACGCGCTTTATCGCCACGACCGACGCGCCGGTCCATGACAACGTCAAGCAGGCCCTGCTCGAGGCGGACGAACGCCAGACCCGGCTGATCATGCGTAACCTGCGCAATACAGAGCGGGTGATGAACAATGCGGCCGTCGAATCCATCCAGGCCATTGAAGCGGACAAGGGAAAATATATCGCCATCGACGATATCCGCCATCTGGTCACCGGTGCCCAGGGCCGCAAGGTGCTGCAGGAGGGCGAAATGGATGCGGCGGCCTGGAGCTGCGGCATGGTCGCCGGCCTGATTCACGACATCCCTGACTGCGCGACCCTTCTGGAACGCATCATGAACGAGGCCGAGACCATTGTTGATCAGCGGCTGAAGGGCTTCATGGCCGCGTCCGGCTAGCGGGGAACAAAAAAAGGCCCGGACAAACCGGGCCAAGGGGTTGGGGAGCTCTTGCAGTCCCGAAGATCAGTGACGGGTGTGGTGATGGTGGCCTTCCCCGGCCATCGCCTTCTGATAGGCTTCCTCGGCTTCTTCCGCCAGTTCGTTCAGGTGCGCGATGTGGTGGCTGTTGTTCTGCTGCCAGGGGTGGAAACTGTACTTGAAGTACTCCAGCCACTCCGGAATCTGGCGGCGCAGTACACCCGGCTTGCCGAGCAGGGTGTTGAGCACCGTGAGGTGGCCGCGCCAGCCTTCCTTGCGGCAGGCCTCGCTGTTGTTCACCATCTGGAAGTAGAAGCCCACGACCAGCGGCCAGAAGATTACCGTTGCGGTCGTCATACCGAAAGCGCGCTTGAGATAGGCGGTTGGGCCGCGGCCGATGCACTTTTCCCAGACGTCGTAGCAGACGGCCTTGTGCTCAACTTCCTCCATGGCGTGCCATTGCCACATCCGCAGGTAATCATCTTGGGAGCCTTCCATCACCTCCGGATGGTCCAGCAGGAATCCGCCCATGAGCGCAGTGAAGTGCTCCAGAGCGATGGTGGCATTGAGCGGCATGCTCTTGGGGGTGCGTTCCTTGAGGAAATCCAGCAGTGACCAGACGAAGGCGTCCAGCTTATCGGCCGGAAGCCCTTCTTCCTGCATCAGCTTGTTGTATTCGATGTGTTCGCGGCTGTGCATCGCCTCCTGGCCGATGAAGGCGGTGGCTGCTTTCTTCAGGTCCGGGTCCGGAATCTGATCGCGGTAGGCGCGCAGGGCGTCGATGAACAGCCGCTCGCCGGCCGGGAAGAACAGGGAAAGGGCGTTCATGAACTGCGTCATGTGCGGCCCCTGGGCATGCCAGTCGTGGATACGCTCCTTCGGCGGCAGGAAGTGCAGATCCCGGCGCTCGGGCATCACCATGCCCTCGTCGCCCGGGCCCTGGATGCTCTCGTCGGATTCGTGTTCTTTGGCTGCGGTTGCGGCTGTCATGGCGGCCCTCCCCTTGATGATTGTCAGCCCTCATCAATCTGACATTGATGAAAGTCACAATGCTCAATGTAACAGTATTCAGGGGAGCGACAAGGCCCGCGTGACGGAGGGTGGCGTCATGAGGGCCAATCGTGGCGTCACAGCGGGTGGGTCAGCCGGAGTTGTCCTGGGATTCCGGCAGGTTCAGGTGGTCCAGGATGTAGGCCAGCCGGTCGCCCAGGTGGCGATCCGCGGCCTTCTGCATGGCCCGGGCGACCTCCGGTAGCACGGCCATTTCCACCAGTGGCCGCAGGCGCCATATGAGCTGTGCGAGTTCCTCGGATTCACCGGGCGGCGGCATATGCTGGCCGTAACGGCTGAAGATGTGGCGCTCCACCAGCTTGACCATCTCTTCCGCCGCCTGCTCGACGTTGTGGCGCAGGTAGGCCACGACATCCAGCATGTCCTCCAGCGGGATACCGCTTTTTGCCAGTTCCGAGCCGGCGTGCAGGATGCGCGGGCTGGGAATGCGGTAGCGCCGCCCCTCGGGGATGATCAGCTCCAGTTCCTCCGCGCGCTTGAGCGCACTCCCCATGAAGATGCTGCCGAAGCGCTGGACCAGTTCACGCTTGGTCACGAACTCGGGCAGTTCATCCGACCAGGGGCTGACCACTGCCTTCTCGAGCCCCAGGATGTGCTCGATACCGTTGCCGCTTTCCCAGCTCTCCACCAGCTCGGCGATGTTGTTGAGCGTGTAGCCGCGCTCCAGCAGCCGACCGATGATGCGCAGCCGCGACAGGTGGGTCTCGCTGTAGATGCCCTTGCGCCCACGGCGTTCAGGCGGCGGTATCAGCCCCCGTTCCTGGTACACCCGGATATTGCGCACCGTCATCCCGCTGGCACGCGCCAGCTGGTCGATGGAGAACTCGCCGGATTCCTGGTTGCCGCTCTGCGCCATGGGCGGTCTCTGGCCGTTTCATGAGTGAAAACGGCATTTTAGCGTGGAACTGCGGGGATGAATAGCGCCATCTGACCATTGGGTGATGGCGCTGTGGCCAGCCTCACGCTTTTCGCCGCCGGCGCAGGTGCCGGATCGACAGCCAGGTGCCGGTGAGGCACAGGACGGTGCCGCCGCTCATCAGCGCGAGCACGAGCCCGTACCAGAACAGACTGCCCGGATTGAGGATCGGGAAGTCGAGGCTGTGCAGGCCGTTGTACAGCCAGCGATTGAGTCGGCTCAGCGGCGTTGAGTGCTGGAGCGGGCGGCCTGTGGCCGGGTCGATGTAGAGTCTGGCTCCGCCGTCGTAGTCGGCCCGATAAACCGGCAGGGGCGGGCCGTCGCCGCCGATGCGCTCGGAGCGGCCTGCGTAGTAGTGCGCGTCGTAACGCGACTGGCGGGTGATCCCCGTCAGACTGGCGTCCTCCACTGGCGCCAGGGCGGATCGGATCACGTCCGGTGGCAGCTGCCCCGCCGCAACCGGAACATCGATCCCGGGACGACTGGTATGGAGCTGTTCGTTGCCGTCTTCGTCCATCGCTTTGTAATAGACCCGGCCGTGGAAACGGTGCAGCTGCAACTCATGCGGGCGCCGGTCCGAGAGCGTGGCGATGGCCGACGGCGCGGCAACGTCATCGTGGGCGCCGGGGCTGCTGCGGCCCAGGTGCTGCGTGAGGGCGGGCTCGCGGTCGACCGACGTCCAATGGAAGGGCGCCATCGACAGCAGCCCGCTGAACACCCAGGTGGTGGCCAGCGCGCCGAAGGTCAGCCCCAGGTAATGATGCCACCGGAACCAGCCACGGAACGGGCTTATCCCGCCCCGACGTTTGTTGCGGCGCATCAGCATGAGCCCCAGAATCACGCCGCTGAGGCAGGCCAGAGTACCGATGCCGGAGAGCCAGAGGACCACCTGGCGCCAGAGCCCGGACAGAGCCCGCAGCTGGGTGGGATAGATCCAGTGGATGACCGGCCCGGCATAGCCCCAGACCCGTTCGTGGAAGGTGGTGCTGTGGATCACCTCGCCGGTGGGCCGGGACAGATACAGGTGCGTGCCGGCTTCATCCGACAGGGCCACTCGCCACAACGGCGCCGGTGCTCGGACGTGGCTGTTGACGGTCCACTGGTCCGGACCGTCCAGTTGCGTGATCGAGGCCACCCCGCTGCCGGAAAGGGACTCGGCCCGTTCCACCGCCTGCTCCCGGTCCAGCGGGGGCGCGGGCTCACCCGTGTCGGCGAAGGCACTGTGCCACTGGCCGTCGTCGTCCATCGCGTGCAGGCGCGGGCGTTCACCCGGCCGGTTGATGCGAAGCCCTTCGGGATCGTCCAGACCCAGCCGGGCAAGCGCCTGTGATGGCGCCACAGTCAGCTCACTCATCGCCAGCGGCTGCAGCCAGGCCATGCGTTCATGGTCCGGGGTCCTCGGGTAACCTTCGAACATCATGACGATCCCCGAGGCGAACCACAGCAGCAGGATCAGGCTCATCCCGAGCCCGAGATAGCGGTGGAGCGGGATGAGCCAGCGCAGGGTGCGTTTCTTCAGCGGCCCTGTCATCAGAAGCTCCGGCTGTATTCAAGCTGGACGTTGCGGGGCGGGCCCAGGGTCTCCAGCCGGTAGGGATCGCTCTTGGAGGGCGTGGCCTGAGCGACGCCGTTGGCATATTGCCTGTCCCTCAGGTTCTCCAGGCGCAGGGTGATCCGGTGGGCGCCATCGGCTCCGAATTGACGCCAGGCGCTGGCGCTCAACAGGGTGTGATCGCCGTAGGATTGCCTGCCGATGTCCGCCGTTGTGGTGGCGACTTCGCCGGTGTGGCGGGCGTTGAGCTGCCAGCCCTGGTCATTGCCCTGCCAGCTGAGTGTGGCGTTGGCATGCCATTCGGGGATGTCGGCGATCTGTTCATCGCTGCCCCCTTCGCGGGCATCAGCCCAGGTGGCGTTTAAGTCCAGCTGCCAGCCGCGGTCGCCGCCCAGATTGAGCATCGCCTCAGCGCCGTGCACCCGGACCGTCCGATTACTGTTGGCGTACTGGCCATCCTGAACCGTGATGAGGTTGTCGATTTCGCGGTAAAAGCCCCCCAGATGCCATTCGACGGGCCTGCCGAAGTGGCCGGTCAGTGACACATTGCTGTTGATGCTTTCCTCCGGCTCCAGGTTTTCATTCCCGGCCGGGAAGTCCTCGTCAATCACGAACATCTCAAAAGCCGAAGGCAACCGGAAGTTGGTGCCGACACTGGCTTTCAGGTTGAGGTCCCGGGACAGCGGTTGCTTCAGGCTGATGTTCCAGATGCTGTGATCATCGGCGAAGTTGGAGTGGTTGTAGCGGGCGCCCAGGGCCAGGTGGGTACTGGGTGAAAAACTCAGGTGTGGCCGGTACTGGACAAAGCCTGCGGTGACAGCCTCGGTCTTACCATCAATGCGCAGCGAGTAATCCTCGCCCTGGTAGCGCTGGTAATCCACGCCGCCCAGAAGCTGCGAGCCGTCGTCCGTCGTGTGGCGGCCGGTCAGGTTGATGCCGTAGTCATCAAATCCCCACTCTGCGCGGTCGCTGATGAGTGTGATGTTGCGATCCGCGTCCATGTTCAGGCGGGTGTAGTCGGTCCACCAGTCGTGCCAGTAGGCTTTGATGAAGTAACCGTTCTGTTCATTCACCTGGTGATCCCACTTCAGGGAGACAATGTGCTCGTCGCGGTCGTTGACCGCCTTGAAGTTGTTGGAGGCCCGGGAGAAGTCAGCTTCAACATCGTTGCGAAGCACAAGCACATTCAGCGATTGGCCTGTGCCCGCATCCAGCTGGTAGCGACCACCGTAGGAGCTGCGGGTAAAGCCGCGTTTCTGGCGTCGGGCGCTGTCCTGAAGCGCGGTATCGCGGTAGGGCTGATAGCCGTCTGAATGGTCGTGCTCACCGAACACCAGCCAGCGCCCATAGTCATTGCGGTTGCTTACATGGCCGGCGAGGCGGCGGTCACCCAGTGACCCGATGGCACCGGTGAGGGTGCCCCCTGAATCCTTTTCAGGTTTACGCAGCACAATGTTCACAACACCGGCCACCGCCTGGGTGCCGTAGAACAGGCCCTGGCCGCCCTTAAGGATCTCAATGCGCTCCACCATATGAGTGCTGATGGAATCCAGCGGCGAGGTGCTGCCGAACAGCCGGTTATTGATGCGGACACCGTCCACCAGCCAGAGCACATCCTGGCTACGTGAGCCCTGGATGGCGATGTCGGCGTAGTCACCGCGGCCGGTCTTGGGGCTGAGGTAGATGCCGGGCACGTTTCCCTGGAGTGCCTGACCGACATCGCTGATGCCGGTCCGTTCGAGCTCCTGAGCGTCGATGACTTCCAGTTCCGCGCCGTAATCGGACAGCTCCGAGGGAAGGGTTTCTTCAAGGGCAGAACCCTGGACTACCAGCTCGTCCAGTGCCATATGGTGATCAGCCCCGAGCGCGGACACTGGGGATACAAGGGCGAGTAGTAGACAGAGTCGTTTCATACAAGGTGCTCCAGCACTGAATCCATTAGTGATGGAGCCCTCACGCGGGCAGGCCGACAGGGGGTCAGCGGTTGTAACACCGGTCCGTTGGCGGCCCGAACACCTCAATCGCGAAGGCTCGGCTTCCGGCCCTTCAGTAATGTGGACCGGGCTTCGGCAGGTCTTCGGACTCAGGGGCGGGCGCCATTGCCTGGCGCTGGCCTTGGATCACGGCTTCCCATCCGGTCAGGACAGTGCCCGGGTTACCCCCTGTGATCCTTGTTCCCCAATACCGCTGCGCGTCAGTCCCGGACTCTCACCGGGTTCCCCAGCGCTCCTCGTGGAGCGCTGACCGAAGCGTCGGGGAGCCTAGGGAAGTCGCTGATGAAAGTCAAAGGCGGTTGGTGCCAGTTTGACCAGGCGGTGGCAATCCTCTAGGATTCGATCCTCTTTCGTCCCTGGGTGGTCAGCATTCGTTCGGATGCCTGGCTGAAACGGGAACCCGGTGAGAGTCCGGGACTGCCCCCGCAACGGTGAATGCTGGGCGCGGATCATACCCCGCCACTGTGATGGTGCCATCATGGGAAGGCGATCCGCCCGAACCGATCAGGTTCCAGCATGAGTCCGGAGACCGGCCCAGTGGGAACAGCATCGAGCGCGCGGCGGGCGCGCTGGTGACGCTGGCTGACCCGTAACCGACCCATGCGTCCTGAAACCCCGGAACACAACGGCCCACTTCGACAGGGGCTATCCACCGGTGCCTGTGCCACGGCCGCCTCGGTAGCTGCCGCGCGTGCGTTGCTGGCGGGTGTTGAGGAGCGATGCGTAAGTATCCGGTTGCCCCGAGGCGAGGAGCCGGCCATGACTATCGAGGACCTGGCGGTGACCGGCGTAGCCGCCACCGCCGGCGTCATCAAGGACGCCGGGGATGATCCCGACGCCACCCATGGTGCGCGGCTCTGGGTACGCCTGGAGCTGGGGAGTGAGCCGGGCGTACGTTTCCATGCCGGGGAAGGGGTGGGTACCGTGACCCGTTCCGGTCTGCCGATAGCCGTGGGCGAAGCCGCCATCAATCCGGTGCCCCGGCGCCTGATCGCCGAACACCTTGACTCCATCGCGGCAGATACCGCCTACGAAGGCGGCTTCGATGTCACCGTCGGCATCGACGACGGCGAAGCCATTGCCCAACGCACCATGAACCCCAAGCTGGGCATCCTGGGCGGTCTTTCCGTGCTCGGCACCACCGGCATCGTGCGGCCTTTCTCCTGCTCCGCCTTTATCGCTTCCATCCATCAGTCCGTGGACGTGGCCAATGCCAATGGACTGACCCATATCGCCGGCTGCACGGGCGGTACCAGCGAAACCTTTGCCCGGTCGTATTTCGGGCTGGAAGAGGGCGCAATCGTCGAGATGGGCGACATGTTCGGCGCCCTTCTCAAGTACCTGAAGAAATACCCGTTGCCCCGCGTGACCCTGGCCAGCGGCTTCGGCAAGCTCAGCAAGTTCGCTGCCGGCGAGCCGGACACTCACAGCCAACGCTGTGCCATCGATTTCGACTTCCTGGCCGACCAGGCCCTGGCTGCCGGTGCTGGGGCGGATCTGGCTGAATGGATCCGCAACGCCAACACCAGCATCGAGGCGCTGGAAGCCTGCCAGCAGGCCGGCGTCCCCCTGGGCGACCGCATGGCCGGCCTGGGTCTGGCGCGGATGCGCGACTACCTGCCCGGCGAGCATCACCTGACGGTATGCAGCGTCAGCCGCCAGGGCGAACTCACCGGGTTTGCCGAGGAGGTGGCATGACGGACACCGCCATCGACCTCCAGGGGCTGCACAAGACCTATAAGGGCGGCCAGCCAGCGCTGGCGGGCGTGGACCTTAGTGTGCCACGGGGCGCCTTCCACGGCCTGCTCGGCCCCAACGGCGCCGGCAAGAGCACCCTGATCGGCCTGATGACCGGGCTGGTGCGACTGGAGACCGGCAGCGTGCGCCTGTTCGGCCACGATCCGGAACGCGATCCCGTCGCCGCCCGGCGCCGCGTCGGCCTCGTCCCCCAGGAAGTGAACTTCAACAGCTTCGAGCCCATCAACGAGATCATTGAGACCCAGGCCATGTACTACGGCCTGCCGCGCCGCCGTGCCCGGGAGCGGGCCCGTGTGGTGCTGGAGCGGGTAGGCCTGCAGGAACGCGCCGAACGCAAGCCCTGGGGGCTGTCGGGCGGCATGAAGCGTCGCCTGATGCTCGCCCGTGCCCTGGTCCATGAACCGGAACTGTTGATCCTCGACGAACCCACGGCCGGCCTGGACGTGGAAGCCCGGCGCGACACCTGGGCCCTGTTGCAGGAACTCAACATGGCCGGAACCACCATCCTCATGAGCAGCCACTACCTCGAGGAAATGCGCGACCTCTGCCAGACCGTCGCCGTGCTCAAGGAAGGCCGCCTGATCGCCAACGACATTCCCGAACGCCTCTTCGGCGCCGACGCCGGCAGCGGCACCGGCGACCAGGGCCTCGAAGCCCGCTTCCTGCGTCTTCTCGAAGGCGGCGAGCCCAAAGGGGAGGACCAGCCATGAACGCCACCATCCTCTGGAACGCCTACCAGGGCCTGGTGATCAAACAGGTGCGGCGCTTCCTGCGCTCCTGGATCCAGAACCTGCTGCCCTCCGTGGTCACAGCCACCCTCTTCATGGTCATCTTCGGGCAGTTCGTCGGCCGCGACCTCGGTCAAGTCGGCGGCGCCAGCTACGCCGACTACCTCATGCCCGGCCTGGTGCTCTTCGCCGTGGTCACCAACGCCTACAACAACACCACGCTCTCCTTCTTCGGCGCCCGGCTGCAGCGCCACATCGAGGAAATGCTGGTCGCTCCCATGCCCGCCTGGCTCATCGTCGCCGGCTTCGCCACCGCCGCCGTGCTGCGCGGCCTTATGGCCGGCGCCCTGGTGCTGCTGATCGCACTGCCCATGACCAGCCTGCAACTGGCCCACCCCGGCGCCGCCCTGCTGGTCGCTGTCCTGAGCGCCCTGCTGTTCTCCTTCGCGGGCCTGCTCAACGGCATCTTCGCCCGCAGCTTCGACGACACCTCCGTCATCGCCACCTTCCTGCTGACCCCGCTGATCTACCTCGGTGGTGTCTTCTACCCCATCGACCGCCTCCCGGCCCCCTGGGATACCGCCTCCCTGGCCAACCCCATGGTCTACATCGTGGACGGCTTCCGGTACAGCCTGCTTGATGAGGGAACCACCGGCGGTGGATGGACGTTGCTGGTACTGCCGGTGGTGACTGTGTCCACTGGAATACTCGCCTGGTGGCTCGTCGCACGAGGGGTAAGGATAAAGCCGTGAGGTGGGATCAATGGGCGTGGCGATAACTATGCGGTTAAACGGAAGGTATCGGGGAGTGTTCTCCGGGAAGCTCTGGAGCCAGGGATGGCGGAAGAGCAGCGTACAGGGATGTATTTACAGCGATTCCCGGAGAACACTCCCCGATGCCTGACCGGCAAATAAGTTGAAAGCTGGTGACAACGTTTTCTGTACTGAACATTGATGAAGGGAATGACCATGGACGAACTCCATGACTACGAAAAGGACGGCGCCGCCATCTACCGCGCCTCCTTCGCCACCATCCGCAACGAAGCGGACCTCGCTGCCGTGCCCGCGGACCTGGAAAAAACCGCCGTCCGCCTCATCCACGCCTGCGGCATGACCGACCTCGTCGAGGCCATGAGCTGGTCCGCCGACGTTGCCGCTTCCGCGAAAGCCGCCCTGCAGGCCGGCGCTCCCATCCTCTGCGACAGCGAAATGGTCGCCCACGGCGTCACCCGTAAACGCCTGCCCGCGAACAACGCCGTCATCTGCACCCTGCGGGACGAACGCGTGCCCGAGCACGCCGCTGCCATCGGCAACACCCGCAGCGCCGCCGCCGTGGACTTCTGGGATGAGCACCTCGAGGGCAGCGTGGTGGCCATCGGCAACGCCCCGACCGTCCTGTTCCACCTGCTCAACCGGCTGGCCAACGGCGCTCCGCGCCCGGCCGCCATACTCGGCTTTCCCGTGGGGTTCATCGGCGCCGCCGAAAGCAAGGAAGCCCTCGCGGCGACCCCGGATCTCCCCTTTATCACCGTCTACGGACGCCGCGGTGGCAGCGCCATGGCGGCCGCTGCCGTGAACGCCCTGGCCAGCGAAACGGAATGACCATCATGAATGATGCACTCACAATCCCACAGGACGCGGCCGGTTACGGCCATCTCTACGGCATCAGCACGGGCCCCGGCGATCCGGAACTGATCACCCTCAAGGCTGCACGGCTCCTGTCCGAATGCCCGGTGGTGGCCTACTTCTGCAAACGCAGCGGCCCCGGGCGGGCGCGGACCTCCTGCGAGGCCCATATCACCGATGAGCACGAGGAACTGCCCCTGGTCTACCCGGTGACCAACGAGATTCCCCATGGCAGCCCGGAATACCGCCAGCAGATCGAGGATTTCTTCGAGGAATCCGCCGAGGCTGTTGCCCAGCACCTGAAAGCCGGCCGTTCTGTTGCGGTGCTCAACGAAGGCGATGCCTTCTTCTACGGCTCTTTCATGCACATCTACCTGCGTCTCAAGGACCGGTTTGAGAGCACGGTGGTGCCGGGAGTCGGGGCCATGATGGCCGGCGGCGCTCTGTTGCCGCATCCGTTGATGATGCGCGACGACCAGCTGCGGGTGATCCCGGGCACCATGGACGAGAAAGCCCTGCGGGCCAGCATTGATCCGGAACGGGCCACGGTGATCATGAAGGTGGGCACCAACCTGCCACTGCTCCGACGCATCGTGACGGACCTGGGCCTCCAGGAGCGGGCCTGGTACGTGGAGAAGGCAAGCATGCCGGAGGAGCGGGTCATGCCGCTGGTGGAGGCGCCGGACGGCAAGGCGCCGTACTTCTCCATGGTACTGATTCCCGGCCCCGGGGTGCGGGTATGAAACGGCTGGACGTGATCGGCGTGGGCCCGGCCGGCCCTGAGTGGGTGACGCCGGAGACCCGGGAGCTGATCGAGCAGGCGACGGATCTGGTGGGCTACGGGCCCTACCTGGACCGGCTGGCCTCGGAACGCCACCAGTGCCATCCCTCGGACAACCGGGTGGAACTGGAGCGGGCTGCCGGGGCGCTGGACCTGGCTGCGGAAGGGCGCAGTGTGGCGGTGGTGTCCGGGGGCGACCCGGGCATTTTTGCCATGGCGGCGGCTCTTTGCGAGGTTCTGGATCATCAGGCACGACCGGAGTGGGCGGACGTTGAGTTTGAGGTGCATCCGGGAGTGTCGGCGCTGCAGGCGGCGGCTGCCCGGGTGGGAGCGCCTTTGGGGCATGACTTCTGTGCCATCTCGCTTTCGGACAATCTCAAGCCCTGGTCGGTGATCGCGAACCGGCTGCAGCTGGCGGCTCGGGCGGATTTTGCCATGGCGTTCTACAATCCGCGCTCCTCGAGCCGGCCCTGGCAGCTGGGCGAGGCGCTGTCGCTCCTGAGGGCGGAGCAGCCGGGGGAGACGCCGGTGGTGTTCGCGGCGGCGGTCGGGCGGCCGGATGAGTGGGTTCGGATGACGACGCTGGCGGAGGCGGATCCGACCGAGGTGGATATGCGGACGGTGGTTCTGGTTGGGAATTCCCGGGGGCGGTATGTGCGTCATGGGGATCGTTGGTTTGTTTACAGTCCCCGGGATTATGTTTAGCGCCTCGAAGGACGGGCTCCGGGGAGCTCTGAACGGGAATCGCTGTAAATACGTCCGTGTACGCTGCTCTTACGCCATCCATGGCTCCAGAGCTTCCCGTTCAGAGCTCCCCGGACCCCGTCTGATACGCCTCGATAACCTTTAGCGCCTGTTCCAGCCATTGTGTGACTTCTTCCGGGGACTGGAAGGAGTGGGTGGCCGGAGGCAGGGAGGGGCGGTCGATGATGATGACCGGGATGCCGGCCTCGCGGGCGGCGTCGAGTTTGGGGTGGGCGGCCTGGCCGCCGGAGTTCTTGGTGATGAGGGCGGCGACGTTGTGGTCGCTGATGAGGCGGCGTTCGTCCTCGAGGTGGTAGGGGCCGCGGTCTTCAATCAGGGTCCAGTCCGGAAACGCGGGCTCGGGGTCCGGAGGATCGACGCAGCGCACGAGCAGGTGGCGGTCGGGGATGCCCTCAAAGGCCGGGAGGCTGGTGCGGCCGGTGGTGAGCCAGAGGGTGTCACCCGCCGCGGTCAGTCCGGTGGCTTTGCGGGCCGCTTCGTGGAGGTCGGGTACCGGGTACCAGTCGTCGCCGGACTGGGGCGCCCAGGGTTCGCGTTCGAGCCGGCCCAGAGGCAGGTCGAGCTCCTGGCAGGCAATGGCGGCGTTGTGGGACATCTCGGCGGCGAACGGGTGGGTGGCGTCCACCACGGCGGCAATGTCGTGCTCCATGAGCCACTGCTTCAGGCCTTCAATACCGCCGAAGCCGCCCCGGCGGGTTGGCAGTGCCGGTGGCAGGGGGCGGCGGGTACGGCCCGCGAGTGAGTAGGTGGGTTCCAGCTCGGGTTTTTCCAGGAGCTGTTCCGCCAGTGTCATGGCGTCGCGGGTGCCGCCGAGGATCAGGATGCGAAAGGCCATGGTTGGTTGCCGGAGTCGGGAAATGGATGAAAAACGGGATTATACAGTGAGCGCGGAGAACACGTCTTGTGGCGAGCCGGGAACGCAACGCTGGCTGAGCGTTGTGGGGCTGTCCGAGGCTGGCTGGGACGCGCTGAGTGAGGCGGCCCGGGCGGCGGTAACCGGGGCGGAATTCGTGATCGGGGGCCAGCGCCATCTGGATCACCTGCCGGCCATTTCAGGCCAGCAGCGGGAAGCCTGGCCGTCGCCGTTCAGTGAGGGCATTGAGCGGATACGCCAGTGGCAGGGGCGGCCGGTCTGTGTGCTCGCCAGTGGTGACCCGTTCTGGTACGGCGTGGGCGCGACGCTGGCGCGCACTTTCCCGCCGGAGGTGATGGCCTGCCATCCGGGGCCGTCCGCCTTTTCGCTGGCGGCCGCGCGCCTGGGGTGGCCGCTGCAGTCGGTTCACTGTCACTCGCTGGTGGCGCGGGATCCGGACCGGTTGCGGATGGCGCTTGCGCCCGATCGGCGGCTGCTGGTGCTCAGCAGTGATGAACAGAGCCCGGCGGTGGTCTGTCGGCTGCTCACGGACAGTGGTTACGGCGTCAGCCGGGTGACAGTACTCGAGGCCTTGGGTGGGCCGGAGGAACGGATACTTGAGACCACGGCGCAGCAAGGTCTGGCGCAGGCGCCTGCCCGCCTGAATACCCTGGCTATCGAATGCCGGCTCGCCGAAGGGGCAACGCCGGTCTCCAGGGTGCCGGGGCGGGCCAATGGGGCCTTCCTGCAGGACGGCCAGATCTCGCAGCCGGAGATCCGGGCGGTGGTCATGGCGCAACTGGCGCCCCAGGGCGGGGAGCATCTCTGGGATCTGGGCGCCGGTTCCGGCGCGGTGGCCGTGGAATGGCTCCTGGCGGACCCGGCCAACAGGGCGACCGCGGTTGAACGGCGCCCGGAGCGGCTGGCAAACGTTCGGGAGAATGCGCGCCTGCATGGCGTGGGCCACCTGGAGACCCGGGAGGGAGATCTCCTTGGGGCGATGCCCGCGCTGGCGCAACCGGACGCAGTCTTCATCGGGGGCGGTGCCAGTGGGGAGGGCGTGATTGATGCCGCCTGGTCCGCTTTGGCAGCTGGGGGCCGCTGTGTGGCGACGGCGGTAACCCTTGAAGGCGAAGCCGCGCTGATGGCGGCCCGGGAGCGGTTCGGCGGGCAACTGACACGCCTCTCGGTGGACCGCACGGAGCCGCTGGGGCGGTTCAATGGCTGGCAGTCGGACCGGCCGATCACGATCTGGTTCATCACCAAACCATCACAGGCAGGGGAAGGAAGAGCATGACGGTACACTTCATCGGGGCCGGCCCGGGTGCCCCGGATCTGATCACGCTGCGGGCAAGGGACCGCATCGCCGCCTGCCCGGTCTGCCTCTACGCGGGTTCGATCATCCCGGAGGAAGTGCTCGCCCATGCGCCGGAGGACGCGCGGCTGGTCAATACAGCCTCCATGTCGCTGGATGACATCATCGGCGAAATCCAGAAAGCCCACAACGAGGGTCTGGACGTGGCCCGCCTCCACTCCGGGGACCTGGCCATCTACTCGGCGGTGGCGGAGCAGCTGCGCCGGCTGCGGGAGCTGGCCATTCCGTACGAGCTGACCCCCGGCGTCCCCGCCTTTTCAGCGGCGGCGGCCGTACTGGGCCAGGAGCTGACCATGCCCGGTGTCGCCCAGAGCCTGGTGCTCACACGGACCCAGGGGCGTGCCTCCTCCATGCCGGAAGGCGAAACCCTGGAGGCGTACGCGGCCACCGGCACGACCCTCGCGATTCACCTCTCGCTGCACACGCTGGATTCGGTGGTGGAACGGCTGACCCCCTTTTACGGCGCCGCCTGCCCGGCGGCGGTGGTCTTCCGCGCCAGCCGGCCGGATGAGCAGGTGCTGCGGGCGCCGCTCGGGCGGCTGGCGGAGGATCTTGAGCGCATCCCGGAGAAGCGTTCAGCGCTCATCCTTGTGGGTCCGGCGCTCGGGGAGACGGATTTCTGCAACAGTGCCCTCTACGACCCGGCCCATCATCGCCTGTTCCGGGATGCCTGAGCCACGCGTACCAGGGACTGGACCAGGGGTTCGTCACCGGGGCTGTTCAGTGCTGCTGTACTGACCAGGGCGCGCAGCGTATCCGGGACCTCCTCCGGCAGCAGGCCGCTTGCGATCCGGTGGCCTTCCTCCTCGGGCAGGGCCCGGTCGTCGAGCACCAGGTCGTAGCGCCCCTCCCGGGCGACCAGCACCACAGGGGCCCTGCCGGGATGGGCGCAGCCCTTGGGGCATCCGGAAACGTGGACCAGATTACGCCCGTCGAAGAGTTCCGGCACCTGTTCAGCCCAGTCCAGGGCATCCCGGCGTGTTGCGGTGCTGCCCGAGGCACAGCCCGGCATTCCGGGGCAGGCAATGGCCGAGAGTCGGGGATCGCCCGGGGTGTGGATCAGTTCCGGTGCTTCCGCAAGCCCGGGGTTGGTGACCGGGCCATGGGGCAGGATCAGGCATCGCTGGGACGTGATCCTCAGTGTGCTGTTATGCACTTCCAGCTGTTCCGCGATCAGCCGGGCGCTGTTGGTGCCCAGGCACCCGAGGGCGACACCCAGAACCGTGCCGGCCCTGGTCCGGCCGGGTTCCGGGGCCGGTGGATGGTCCGCCGTAACGCCACCGGGCCGGCTGAGATCACGCAGCCCCGCGAAGGGCGAACTGCCGGAGGCATCAATGAGCTGCCGCATCCGCCTTGCCGGCGTGATCAGTCGCTGGCGCTCTTCGAGGAAGATCAGGGCCAGCTCGACCAGGACATCCACCACCTGCGATGGCTTACAGTTGCCCAGGCTTTGAGCCGTGGCGGAGGTTCCGGCCAGGCCGATGCGGTACCGGGTGCCTTCCGGCGTTGAAACCGCATCCGCTCGGATATCCCCGTCCGCATCAGCCAGATGGGTCAGCCCTCCGCCGTTGAAAACGAAGCGGAACTTGGGCGGCAACGCCCGGAAACGGTCATCGCTGATGAGCCTCTGATCGAGAGCACGGGCTTGAGGGGCAGGGTCGACCAGGGCCTGTGGATCCAGGTCCGCAGCGGCACTGCACTGGATGTTGCGGACCGCTTCGGACGCCGCTGGTTCAACCGCCAGGCCAGCATCCACCAGTGTTGCTGTCAGCTCGGCCTCGGCCTCCTCGGCGAGGCCCCGAAGCTGCAGGTTGCCCCTGCCGGTGATCTCGATCAGGCCGGATCCGTGCTCATCCGCCAGCGCCGCCACCCGCCTGAGACCTGACGGTGTCAGGCGGCCATCGATCAGCCGGATCCTCGACAGGAGCCCGTCGCCGCTGGCCATCGGGTTGCCGGCGGAAGGGCAGGCGCCACGGCGGTAGTGATCCGGAATGGGCATGATCAAGGCGTTGGGTTGTGTACGAAGGCTCAGGATAGGCCCGAAAGGCGGTGAAAAGAAAGACCGCCGCAGTTGCGGCGGTCGTCCCCCGGGTTACTGGGCGCGCTGGCGTCGGCCCAGACCCAGAAGCCCCAGACCCATCAGGCCAAGCGTGGCGGGTTCCGGAACCTGCGCTACCCGGCGGGCGTACAGGCTCAGGTTGGAAAGGGCGGAGCCGCCTTCCTCTGCGGCGCTGAGATCAGGGCCATTGCTGCCGCCCTCGTTCACCCAGGGGATGAAGAAGGTGCCGCTGAGTGTGCTGGCCCCTTGGGTATCATCGAAGTAGTAGGCCGCCCAGCCTGGATTGTTCGAGGCCTTGGTGACGACGAAGAAGCTGGCCCAGTTGCTGACGTCGCCGGAGTAGGACCAGTCACCCTGGTTCTGGTTGAGGTCCGCGCTCAGTAGGTCGGAACCGGCATCATCGATCTTGGCGATGAAATCCCAGTTGTCGCCGTTCCAGGCCAGTGGTGCGCTGTTCGGCAGCAACTCGCTGGGGTTGCCCCCGTAGGCGCCAAAACAGTTTGTGGCATCGGCGTTGTTGGCGGTTACGTTGCCTGTACTGATGATGTAGGCACCGCCACTGCTGCAGCTGTGAGCATCATTGAGACCGGTGCCGCTGTCGAAGGTGTAGGGTGCCGCCATGGCGGCTGCAGGCAGCAGCAGAAAACCCATGACAAGGGCACGTGATGAATGGGGTATGGATGTGGGCTTTTGCATGGCTCTGACTCCCTGAATCCCTGCCGGGATGGCAGATCGGACAGAGAGAGGAATGCATGAAGCGTGCACAGAGGCTCTTTCATCCGCGCAATCATGCAGATGGTCATGCGCCAGCCATCTACGAGACGGCCAATGTGTAAAAAAATCTGACAGATAGGGCCAGCCGGGCTCCCGGCTAGAGTTTCTGGGCCGGCTCGGGCACTTCGCGGATCCGGCCATGCTCATCGATGGCCACGCTCACGAACTGCGCCTCGGTTACCTTGCGCGCATGCTGCTCGGTCTGGTCACGGGTCCATACCTCCACCCGTATCTTCATGGAGCTCCGGCCAATGTCCTCCAGGTGGGTGTAGAAGGCCACCTCGGCGCCAAGTCGCACGGGCGACAGGAACTCCATGCCTTCCATGGCGACGGTTGCGGTCCGGCCGCGCGCCAGTCGGCCGGCTGCGGTGGCGCTGGCCAGATCCATCTTGTTGACCAGCCAGCCGGCGTAGATATCGCCGTTATTGTTGGTGTCGGAGGCCATGGTGACCAGCTGCAGCGTCAGTTCACCACGGGGTTGGGGTTTGTCGGGTTGTGTTTTCATGGGTATCTGTCCGATGCTTCAGTCAGGATGCGTTGCGGGCCAGTATAGCCCCATCAGCGGCATTTGCGATGTGGCTTGAGGCGTGGCCTGATGTCATGGAACTGTCACACATCTGTCTTATCCTTCCCGTGGGTGACACATTGTCAGAGGCACAATAATGGTAAGTGATCGAGAGAACTATTCCCGCCACATTTCCCAGCGGTTCAATGATGAGCTGAGTGAACTCAAGAACCAGCTGCTTGAAATGGGCGGACTGGTCGAGAAACAGATTGGCGAGGCGGTTGAGGCGCTCGTCAGCAATGATGCGGATAAAGCGCAGGCCGTGCGTGACCGTGATCGCGAGGTGGACGACATGGAGCGCCGCCTTGATGAGGAGGCCATACAGGTGATCGCGCTGCGCCAGCCGGCCGCCAGTGACCTGCGCCTGGTCATGTCCGTGGTCAAGATGGTGGCGGACCTTGAGCGCATTGGCGACGAGGCCAAGAAGATCGCACGCCTGGCGCTGGAGATGACAGATGAGATGGATGACAGCATGAGCCAGCGCCGTTTCGTGGAGGTGCGCAATATCAGCGGCCATGTCCGGGCCATGGTGCGCAATGCCCTGGATGCCTTCGCGCGCTTTGATACCGAGAGCGCCCTGAACGTGATGCGCGAGGATGAGTCCGTGGACGAGGAATACAAGAGTTCCGCACGCGCGCTGGTCACGCACATGATGGAGGATCCGCGTGGTATCGGGCTCTGTCTCAACCAGATGTGGACGCTGCGGGCTCTGGAGCGGGTCGGTGACCACGCGGACAACCTGGCCGAGCAGGTGATCTACCTGGTCCGCGGTATGGACGTGCGCCATCGGCCGCTTTCCGAGACGGAACGGGAACTTGACGCTGACGGCAACGACTCGGGAAGCGCGGGCTGACCACCCGCGCCATGTGCCTCAGCCGTTGGGGAAGGGGGGCCAGCCCAGTGCCTTGCCACCGATCAGGTGCAGGTGGATGTGGTACACGGACTGGCCGCCGTGTTCGTTGCAGTTCATGACCGTACGGAAACCGTCCCCGTCGATGCCTTCCTCCTTGGCAATCCGGGCGGCGACGGTATAGAGGTGCCCCACCGTCTTCTCATCCTCTTCGGTGATGTCGTTGACCGTTGGGATGGCCTTTTTCGGGATGATCAGGATGTGTACCGGCGCCTGCGGGTTGATGTCCCGGAAGGCCAGGCACTGGTCGTCCTCGTGCACGATATCGGCGGGGATTTCACGGTTGATGATGCGGCTGAAGATGCTTTCGGACATGGGTTCCTCGCTTGGTTGTCAGGCCAGTCGTTTCAGCAGTGATTCAATGGGCGCGGGCAGCTGCTCGTCAATCCCCATGGCATAGCGGGTGACCCGTTCGCGCGCGAATGGCACCCGGCCCGCCAGCCCCAGGCCCAGGGTGCGCGCCAGATGCAGTGGCGGGGTGGTGTTGCTGAACAGGTGGTAGAACAGGTCCATGGCGTCCATCATCAGGCGGTTGCGGGGGCGGCGCTCCGCCTCGTAGGCGGCCAGCACTCGCGCCTTCCCGGGGTCACTCTGAGCGCCCGCCGTGCCCAGGCTGCGCGCCAGCGCGGCTGCGTCCTGGAAGCCGAGATTGACGCCCTGCCCGGCCAGTGGGTTGATGGTGTGGGCGGCGTCCCCGACCAGCACAACACGCCCATGGGCGTACTGGTGGGCATGTTCGCGTGCGATGGGAAAACGGCCCCGCGCCGGAGCGGCCTCGGGGTCCGGCAGCTCCAGTGGAAAGGTTCTGCGTATGGCGGCCAGGAGTCGGTCTTCCTCCATGGCCATCAGTTCATCCAGGGTTTCCGGCTGGTCGTACCAGACCAGTGAGCCCCAGGCGCTGCCATCCGCTTCGGGCAACGGCAGGTAGGCTTTGGGTCCCTGGGGGGTGAACATCTGCCAGGTGATGGTCTGGGCCGGCGGTGCATGGCGGATGTTGATAACCATGGCCTGCTGGCGGTACTGCGTGCGGCTGGTCCCGATGCCGGCCAGGCGCCGTGTTACGGAACTGGCCCCGTCCGCACCCACGACCAGAGCCACACGCAGCGTCTCACCGCCTTCCAGTGTGAGCGTGACGCCGTCTTCTGTCTGCTCCAGCGCCTGGAGTGATGCCGGGCAGAACCGGGTAATGCCGGTCTGCTGGCCCATCCGTTCCCAAAGGGCCCAGCGGGTTACGCGGTTCTCGACGATATGGCCCAGATGGTCGCGTCCGAGCCGGGCGGCGTTGAACTCGGTGCGTGCCTGCTGGGCCAGCAGCCGGCCGCCGGGCATGCTGGCGAGCGGTCCCGAGGCGGCCTCCCAGACCGCCAGCCGCTGGAAGGGCGCCATGCGCATTTCCTCCATGGCGGGCCATACGCCCAGCCCGCGCAGCCAGGCTTCGCTGCCGGCGCTCAGGGCGGAGACGCGCAGGTCGGGTTCGCTGTTGTCGGAGGGTTGTTCCGGGGTGCTGGGTTCGATTACGGCCACGCGCCAGCCGCCGGCTGCGCAGGCCAGTGCCAGGGCGGCGCCAACCATGCCGGCGCCGATCACGGCGATGTCGTGCTCGTGTTCACTCATGAGCGCAGTCTACGCCAGAGTGAACGACGGCAACAGGGGCTCAGCCGGCCTTGCGCGAGCGTCCGGGCCTGCCGGCGAGCCAGGCGGGACGACGGGCACCGGGCCGCAGGAAGCCCTGGCTGATGACCACCGGCTGGGCCAGTGCCAGGTAATCCCTTGTGGCGATCTGCATGGCCTCGGTATGGCTGCCCGCGGCGAAGGTGATTTCCGGCTGTTCCGCAAGGGTTTCGCTGCAGTAGGCCGTCATCCCGAAGAGGTTGCCGAAGGGGGGCATGGCACCGACTTCGCAGTCCGGGAAGCGGTCCGTGAAGTCCGCTTCATCCGCCAGTTCCACGAAGTCCGTATAGAGTACCTCCATCATCCGGTCCCAGCGGATCCGGAAGCTGGCTGGCATCACCAGCATGGCCATGCGTCCGTCCAGCTCGATGATGACCGTCTTGGCAACCTGGTCACCGGGCACGTTGCAGTGATGGGCAAGGGACTGGGCAGTGAATCCGGGGGGATGGCTCAGGCACTGGTACTCGGCACCGTGGGCCTTCAGGTGTTCAATCAGGGTCTGTACGGGCATGGCAACACCTCCTGGCATGGGGCTGTGACCCATGGATCCGGGGATCCTGATCTCAGGCTAGACCAACCCCGCCGGAGGTGTCCCGCAAAAAGGTTACATTTTGTACAATCAGCCCGCAGACTGGTAGTGGTGCACATCCCGCTGCGGATAGGGAATGGTGATGCCGTTCTGGTCGAAGGCCACCTTGATCTGTTCAAGCATGTGCCAGTAGCAGAACCAGAGGTCATCCCCATTGGCCCAGATGCGGACCTTGAGATCCACTGAGCTGTCACCGAGATCGCCCACCACGATCATCGGTTCCGGATCACGCAGGATGCGCTCATCCGTTGCCAGGGTCTTCTGGATAACCTCGCGGGCCTTCTGGATGTCATCGGTGTAGCTGATACCGATGGTCATATCCACACGGCGGTTCGGGTAGGCGCTGTAATTGGTCAGACTGGCGTTGGAGAGCGACGCATTGGGCATCACCACCTGGCGGTTGTCGAAAGTGTCCACCACGGTGTACAGGATCTGGATTTCCTTGACCGTGCCCAGAAAGCCCTGGGCCTCGATGACGTCGCCAACCTTGAATGGCTTGAAGATGAGGATGAGGACACCGCCGGCGAAGTTCGCGAGACTGCCCTGGAGGGCCAGACCGACGGCCAGGCCGGCGGCACCAAGGACGGCAATGAAGGAGGTCGTCGCGATACCGACCATGGATGCGACGGAGATCAACAGGATGATCTTGAACAGGATGGAAACCAGACCGGTCACAAAACGCCCGAGGGTTGGATCCTTGGCGGTCAGTTTCCTGTCGAGGGCGGTGACGAACCGGTTGATCAGCCACAGGCCGACGACCAGCGTGATGACGGCCAGCAACAGCTGCGGCAGGTAGTTCATGGCCATGCCTGCGGCCATTGATGTCAGCTCCTGGAGCTGTTCCGTATCCGGGATCATGCTTTCCATTCAGGCGCTCCTTATGGATGCTTGTTCTGTCAGCGGTTGCGTGTTGGCGTCCACCGCCCACTCAACCAGTTCCTCGAATCCGCCCTGTTTCAGAACACGGCCATCGCGCTGGTTGAGCTGGTAATCGTACATTGGATCGTAATAGTCCGTCAGCAGCGTCCGGATCCAGTCACGGTGGCGGTCCAGGTCGCCGGACTGCCACTGTTGCGACAGGGCTTCCTGCATTACCGCTTCCAGCTGCTGGTGGCGCAGTCCGCCCAGGCGCTTGCGGATACGGCCGAGTGCATCCAACAGAAAACCACGGAAGGCTTCAAAGCCAGTCTCCATTCCGTCGCGTTCCATGAAGGCTCTACTCATGTCGATGACGTAGTCCTCCAGAATGTTCTCGACACGCGTTGCCAATGGCTGTTCGAGCACCATCCGGGGGGATTCGCCCAGACGCTTCTGCAGAGGTACGGGCAGTACGCGCCTGCCGATCAGTCGCCCCTCATCCTCCACATGGATGGGGCCGCCACGGGCGTGGGCCTGGTAGAGTGCCGTGGCCACGGCGTTCTCGAAGCTGGCCTGGGTGGGCTGGGGGGTGAGCGTGCGCCCGAAGCTGGAGCCGCGGTGTGCGGCCAGCCCTTCCAGGTCCACGGGGTTGGGAAGCTGATGGAGCAGCCGCGTCTTGCCGGTACCGGTGCGTCCAGCGACCACCATCAGGGGCAGCCCGGGGATCCGGTTTTCGATCAGCTCATCCAGCACGAAGCGCCGCAGTGACTTGTAGCCCCCTTCAACCCGGGGGATGGTGACGCCGGCCTCATGCAGCCACTGCTGCACGATACGGGAACGCAGGCCACCCCTGGAGCAGTACAGTCGAGCCTCCGGGTGACGGTTCGCGAAGTCCACCCACTCGGCAATCCTGGCCTCGCGCACCTGGCCTCCGACCAGTTCATGGCCGAGCTCGATGGCCGCATTCTGACCGGCTTCCTTGTAGCGGATGCCCACCTGCTGGCGCTCGGAGTCGGTCATGAGAGGCAGGTTGTGCGCGTTGGGCAGCGTGCTCTCGGCGAACTCTACAGGCGCGCGTACGTCCAGGAACGGGCGCCCCTCGCGCAGCAGTTCGGCATAGTCGTTGGTAAGCGGGAGTTCGGAGGCCACGGTGATGATTCCGTTGTTGCAGTGAGTGCACAGTCTAACCCAGCTCCCGGCGCTTTACGCTACCCGGCGGGCCGGCTAGTATGCGCTGCCATGGAAAAGATCCCCCTCGATGCCCTGTTGCAGCGCAGCCTGCCACGTGCCCGGACCTGCTGGAGCCGGCCCGCCGGTTGCCCGGGGATCGAACTCTGTCTGTTTGATCCCGACTGCCTGGAGGGCCCGCTCAGCCACGAGGAGGCGCAGCTGGTTGTGGCCGAACCGGCCTATTGGTCGTTCTGCTGGGCCAGTGGCCAGGTGATGGCCCAGTGGCTGCTGGACAATCCGGAGCGCGTCGCCGGGCGGCGGGTGCTGGATTTCGGGTGTGGTTCCGGGATTGTAGCCATTGCCGCTGCCATGGCGGGCGCACGGGAGGTCATTGCGGCGGACATTGATCCGGACGCGCTCGCGGCCACTGACATCAATGCCCGCCGCAACGGCGTGACGGTGACACTGGCCGGAGACTGGCGCGATGAGGCTCGCCCCGAGGTGCTTCTGGCCGCTGACGTACTCTATGATCCGGAGAATCGCCCCATGCTGTGGGATTTCCAGGCCGGTGCGGATGCGGTTCTGATGGCGGACTCGCGGCTTCGGCATCTTGGCAATGAGGATTACCGGCTGATCACCACGGTGGAAGGGCGGACCTGGCCGGACCTCAACGAGTTTGAGGAGTTCAACCGGGTAAGGCTGTATTGGGCTCCGGGGGGCGGGCTGGACGGCGCTGCATAAAAAAGGGATGGCCGTGGCCATCCCTCAAACTGGCGAAACGCTTTCCGACGAAAGCGGTGGGCGTCCTGCCCGTTTACCACCTCCTGTGGATCCATCTCCGGCCTTCCCTGGCCAGCCGGCATCCGAGCCGGCCTTCTGGTTCAGCGTCCCTCAAGCATTACATCCCTTTATTCCATGCTTCCCCTCAGCTCCTCTGAGGAAACCATCCCTGTAACGTCCTTTCCCTGTCGTCCGCTGACAGTTGAAACAATACCAACTCAGGGACGGTTGTTGAGTGGGTCAATACCGACGGGCTGTCCGCTTCCAGCCACCCGGCTCATTAAAGCCTTTCATAATCAGCATCATACGAAGTTAAATCAGGTGAAATAGGTTGTTTCCGACGTGACAGAACAAGCATTTCCTACATCAGTGTAGGAAATCTCTTACACGCCTAATGGCAGAATGCTGACATCGGCAGAGCCACGGGCAGCAGCCGGCATTCAGGTCTATAGTGAGGGTATTCCCGCAAACCGATGTCGGATTACCCGCAATGAGCAAACTGAAGGCCCTGGTGGTGGACGATGCCAGCTTCGTAAGGGACCTGGTCAGGCGAACCATGCGTTCCCAGTTTCCCTCCATTGAACTCCATGAGGCGGCGGACGGGCGCAAGGCCCAGACGCTGATGGGGCGTGAACGCTTTGATCTGATCCTGTGCGACTGGGAGATGCCCGAGATCTCGGGCCTGGAGCTTCTCCAGTGGGCACGGGGCCACAGTCACTATGGTGAGACGCCCTTTGTGATGGTGACCAGCCGTGGCGACAAGGAGCATGTGGTTGAAGCCATCCGCGAGGGGGTTTCCGATTATCTCGGCAAGCCCTTCAGCCCGGAATCCCTGGGGAAGAAGGTACGCAAGGTGCTGGGCAGTCAGCTCGGCGATGACGGTCAGAAGGCATCAGCCTCCAGTGATGCCTTCCGCCAGTCGGCGGATCTTCTGACCGGTGGTGGCCGGTCCCAGAAAAAGGAAACCCCGCCACCGGCCGGGGAGTCCCCGGTTGAGAGCGGTAACGCCCCACAGCCCCAGACCGGTAAGCCGGCCGGTGGGGCCCGGGGCAGGGAGGCCACCATGGTTGATCTGCGCTTCTCGCAGGCAACGCTGAGAGGGGTGCTGCGGGCGGTTACCCTGAACGACGTCCGGGTCAGCGCCAGGCGCGATGACGCCATGCCGCAGATTCTGGAGCAGGCGGTGGTGGACGTGGATCTGGGAGACAGGATGGCGCGGCTGAACGGTTACGTCTATCAGCTCCAGGCCCAGGAAAAGGACCCGGATACGAAGTTTGTCCAGGTGGTGGTGCGGTTCGTGGATGATGACCCCCAGAAGCTGGAGGATCTGAGCCATTTCATTGCCCGTTTTCAGGGATGATGCGGTTGGCGGGCAGGTGGCAGCGGAAGGCGCTGCCGCTGTTGGGGGTACTGTCGATGCTCAGGTACCCGTCGTGGTTGTAGAGAATGTGCTTGACGATGGCGAGGCCAAGCCCGGTCCCGCCTGTTTCCTTGCTGCGGCTGGGGTCGGCACGGTAGAAGCGTTCCGTGAGCCGCGGGATGTGTTCCGGGTCAATGCCCGGCCCGTCATCCGTAACGCTGACTGAAATGCCTTCGGAACCGGCGCTGTAATCAATGCGGATATGGCCGCCTCCAGGGGTGTATTTCACCGCGTTGAAAATGATGTTGGAGAAGGCACTGCGCAGCTGTTCCGCGTCCCCTCGGATGCGGCGGTTGTCACCGATGCGCAGCTCGATCTCGTGTTCCTGGTCGCCGCTCAGGGCCATGGCGTCCTGCTGGATCTGGCGCAGCAGATCCGCCGGTCTGCATTCCGCGTCGCCGGTGTTGCGGTCGCTGGTCTCCAGCCGGGAGAGCAGTAGCAGATCCGTGATCAGCGCCTCCATGCGGTTGGCCTGGTGGCGCATGGCGTCCATCGGGCGCTGCCAGCCGGAAGGCATGCGGTCGGTCTGCTCGGCGAGCGTTTCCAGGTAGCCGCTCAGCACCGTCAGGGGCGTACGCATCTCGTGGGAGACGTTGCTGACGAAGTCCCGCCGCATCTTCTCCAGCTGGTAGAGCCGCGTTACATCCTTGATGGTGATGAGCCGGTCGTCCTCGCCGAAAAGGTTGATCTCGATCTGCAGCCGTGTGCGCGGACGGGCCGGGGATTCGATCTCCAGCGGCTCCGCATACGCCTTGGCCTCGAAATAGCTGCGGAACTCCGGGGTGCGGATCAGGTTGTGGATGTATTCACCCTGGTCCTGGGTACTGTTGAACCCGCACAGGTTTTCCGCCGCCCGGTTCCACCATTCCATGGCGCCGGCGGCATCGGTCATCACAACGCCGTCACGCAGGGCGTTGGTGGATTCCCGGATCCGGTTGATCATGCTCTGGAGTCGGTCGCGGGCCCGCAGGTGGCGTTTCTGGAGGCGGTAGATGTCGTCCAGGACCTCGCCCCAGAGTCCGGGGGCTTCAGGGGGCTCGGCCTCCTGGTTGCTGCGTTCGAGCCAACGGTGAAGGCGGTTCAACTGATGCAGCATCCAGCCGGCATAGACGGCCAGTGCCAGCGCAAGTACCAGGGCGGGGTGGCCGAGCAGCCAGCCCACCAGCAGGGGTGCTGTCAGCAGCAGAGTCAGCCGGCGCAGGTGCTTTTTAAGGCCTGTACTCATTGGATCCCTGGTGGCACTCACTGTTGGCGTGTGGAAAACCGGTAGCCGGCACCCCGGACCGTCTGCACGAGTTTTCCGTGGGCTTCACCCAGGACCTTGCGCAGGCGGCGTATGTGCACGTCCACCGTGCGTTCCTCCACGTAGATCCCGGCGCCCCAGACCTGGTCGAGCAGCTGTTCCCGGGTGTAGACCCGGTCCGGGTGGGTCATGAAGAACTGCAGCAGGCGGTACTCGGTGGGGCCGATATTGACAGATTCGCCGTCGATGGTCACCCAGTGGCCAACCGGGTCCAGGTGGATGCCGCCGATCTCCACCGGGGTATCCATGCCGGGCGGTGTGGAGCGCCGCAGCACCGCCTTGAGCCGGGCCACCATTTCCCGGGGCGAGAAGGGCTTGGTGATGTAGTCATCCGCGCCCACTTCCAGCCCCTGCACCCGGTTGTCCTCCTCGGTTCTGGCCGTGAGCATGATGATGGGGATCTCGGCGGTGCCTTCGTCGCGCTTCAGGCGCCGGGCCAGGTCAATACCGGAGGTGCCGGGCAGCATCCAGTCGAGGATGATCAGGTCCGGGCGCTCATCCACGATCAGGCTGTGCGCCTGGCGGGCATCGCCGGCCTCAAGGTAGTGATAGCCCGCCATCTCCAGTGCCACGGCGATCATCTCGCGGATGGAGGCTTCATCATCAACAATCAGGACGGTTTTTTCGGCCATGGATGTTACATCTCTGTCGGCTCAGTTACCGCGCTATTACACAGCCTTATTATGACAGAATCATGACAGGGCCAGATCCAGTGCCAGCCCCAGGAACATCGCGAACCCGGCCCAGTTGTTGTTCAGGAAGGCGCGGAAGCAGCTGTCCCGATCCCGGCTCTGGATGAGCCACTGCTGGTAGCCGAAAAGTCCGCCCATGGTGAGTACCCCCAGCACAAAGAGCGCCCCCAGTTGGGCCTGGAAGCCGACCAGCAGCAGGGTGAGCAGGGTCGTGGCCTGGAGGACGCCCACGGCGGCGCGGTCCATGTCTCCGAAGAGCACGGCCGTGGACTTGATGCCGATCCTGAGGTCGTCATCCCGGTCCACCATGGCGTACAGGGTGTCATAGGCCACCGTCCAGACCAGGTTGGCGATGTAGAGCAGCCAGGCAATGCGGGTGACCTCGCCGGCCTCCGCCGCCCACGCCATGGGGATGGCCCAGGAGAAAGCCGCCCCGAGCACGATCTGGGGAAGGTGCGTGTAACGCTTCATGAACGGATAGATGAAGGCCAGGGACACGCCGCCGAAGGACAGCCAGAGCGTGAGACGGTTGGTGAAGAACACCACCATCAGGAAGGACACCAGGCAGAGGCCCAGAAACAGGGCGATGGCCTCGCCAGGGCGCACACGGCCGGTGGCGAGGGGGCGTTCGCGGGTGCGTTTGACGTGACCGTCGAGGTTGCGGTCGGCGAAGTCGTTGATGACGCAGCCGGCGGCGCGCATGAAGAAGACCCCGAGGGTGAAGATCACCAGGTTGGCCAGGCTCGGGAAGCCGTCGGCGGCCAGCCACAGTGCCCACCAGGTGGGCCAGAGCAGGAGCAGGCTGCCGATGGGCCGGTTGATCCGCATCAGCTGTATGAAATCCGGCAGGCGCTCACGCGCCCGGTCCAGTGCCGGCTGAAGGCGTGTCGTCGTCATGGTTCCCTGTCCGTTGCGGCCCGTGACTAGAGTGGTCGGAGGCTGTCCCCGTGGGTCGGGTGACGGCGCACGGCCTGGTCCCTGATGTCGTCCCACAGAGGGGGCAGGAAGCACTCCGTGACCAGCAGGGTACCTTGGCCGCGGCGGAAACGCGAGCGTCGCGCCGGGTACTGGGTGGCGTGCCCGAGCGGCTGTGCCTGGCCGCAGGTGAATGCCTCACGGGACCAGGGATGGCGGCCGAAAAGCGCGGAGCCCAATGGGCGGTTACCCAGGTGGCGAAGGCGACGGTTCGGGCCTTCCAGACAGTGGAGCGGGATGACCGTGCGCGCCTGTACCCATGGGGTGTCGTCGCCAATCAATTGCACGTCCCGAATCCACGCCTTCTGGCGGGCTGGAAGGCCAAGTTCCCTGGCTTCGTCCGCTTTCGGAAGGCGATAACCCTCGCGCAGGACGCGCACCCGGAAACGGTGGCGGGTCAAACCACGCAGCAGCCGTGTCAGGGAACCACGATGCCGGACCACCCGGCGCTGGTATCGGGGCAGCCAGTGCCAGGGGCGCGGGCGAAACCCCATGGTGGTTCCCTCCATTGGCCTACAGGCCCCGGACCGCGTAGATGCCCGGTGCGTTGCGCCAGTAGCCCTGGTAGTCCATGCCGTAGCCGAACAGGTAACGGTCTGGGGTCTGCAGGCCGATGAAGTCCGCCTCGAAGCCCGGCTGGCTCTTGCGGTCGTGATGTTTCTCCACCAGTGCCAGTGTCCAGACCCGTTCTGCGCCTTCAGTCTGGCAGGCTTCGGTCAGCGCGGCCAGGGTGTCGCCCTCGTCGAGGATGTCGTCAACGATCAGCACCGTGCGTCCGCTCAGCCGGGTCTGCGGGTGAACCTTCCACTCCAGCTCCCCGCCGGTGGTGTTGCCCCGGTAACGGGAGAGCTGGGCGTAGTCCAGCTGCAATGGAAAGGCTAGGCGGGGCAGAAGCTGGCCCGCAACCACCAGACCCCCGTTCATGATGCAGAGGATGAGCGGGTCCTGGTCGCCGATGGTGGCGGTTACTTCACCGGCCAGTCGATCCATGGCCTCACTGACCTGGCCTTCCGTGTAGATGCAGTCGGCCTCGTCGAAAACCTGTTGCATTTCAGCTGTGTTCCGGGACATGGCTGGACGCGCTCTCCGCGGTCAGGGGTGGATTTGAAAGGCGCGAGTATAACGCCGCGGTGCCGGATTGTCCCGATTCTGACACTGTCGGGTGTAATCCGGGGGTAGTGTTTGGTTAGAATGCGCTCCATATTTGTCATTCGTTAAGGAGTAGGCCATGAAAAAGTGGCAGTGCGTAGTCTGTGGATTCATCTACGATGAGGCGGAAGGCTGGCCCGAGGATGGCATTGAGCCGGGCACCCGTTGGGAGGACGTGCCCGAGGACTGGACCTGCCCGGACTGTGGTGTGGGCAAGGAAGACTTCGAGATGGTCGAGATCGACTGAGCCCGCCCATGAGCCATAATCAGACCCTGCCCATCGTCATCATTGGAACCGGACTGTCCGGCTACACCCTGGCCCGGGAGCTGCGCAAGCTCGATACGGAAACGCCGCTGGTGCTGATCACGGCCGACGATGGGCGCAGCTATTCCAAGCCCATGCTCTCCAACGGCTTTGCCAAGGGCAAGACCGCGGACGAACTGGCCCAGGCGGACGCGGATACCCAGGCTCAGGCGCTCAATGCACGCATCATGACCCATACCCGGGTTGAGGGCATTGATCCGGAGGCTGGCCGGATTACAACGGACGCCGGAACACTCGACTATGGCCGTCTGATCCTGGCCTGGGGCGCGAACCCCATCCGTATCCCACTTGAAGGCGATGGCATGGACGCCCTCTATCAGGTGAATGACCTTACGGACTATGGCCACTTCCGTGAGGGTGTGGCCGGGGCGCGCCGGGTTGTGATCCTGGGGGCTGGTCTGATCGGCTGTGAGTTCGCCAATGACCTGATCAACGGTGGCTTCGAGGTGGAGGTGGTCGCGCCGGATCCGCGGGTTCTTCCGGCGCTGCTTCCGGAAGCCGCATCGGAGGCGGTACGGGCCGGGCTGGAAGAGGCCGGGGTCCGGTTCCACCTGCAACACAGTGCCAGCGCGGTACATCGAACCAGTGAGGGTGTCATTGTCACCCTGGATGACGGGCGCGTGATTGAGGCGGATCTGGGGGTGGCGGCCGTGGGCCTGCAACCGCGGACGGAGCTGGCGGACGCTGCTGGCATCCAGTGTGGTCGGGGCATCCGGGTGAACCAGTATCTGGAGACCAGCGCCCCGGGTGTCTATGCCCTGGGGGACTGCGCCGAGGTCTGCGGGCACGTGCTGCCCTACGTCATGCCCCTGATGGCAGCGGCGCGAGCGCTGGCAAAGAGCCTTACCGGCGAGCGCACCCCGGTGCACTACGGCAGCATGCCGGTGACGGTGAAGACGCCTGCCTGCCCCGTGGCCGTGTGCCCGCCCCCGGCGGATGCGGCCGGCGAATGGCACGTCGAGGGCGAGGGCCGCAGCCTGCGTGTCCTGTTCCGGTCGGAAAACGGCGATCTGCTCGGCTTCGCGGTCACCGGTGACTGTGCGGGCGAGAAGCAGTCGCTGTCGAAGGAAGTGCCGGCCATTCTGCCGGCCTGAGAATCAGGTTGATAACGGGAACCGGTGGTATGGAAGAGGTAACGCGCAAGCTTGTGGGGCTGCTGGATGTCGCGCCGCTCGGCGACGACCATTTCAGTGGTGAAAGCGATGATCTCGGCTTTCCCAATGTGTTCGGCGGCCAGGTGCTCGGCCAGGGCCTGATGGCCACCAGCCGTACCGTGGAGGGGCGCCTGGCGCATTCCATGCACGCCTATTTCCTGCGTCCGGGCAACCCGCATCGTGGCATCGATTATGAGGTCCAGCGCGTACGTGATGGCGGAACCTTCAGCGTGCGCAGGGTGATCGCCCGCCAGGATGAGCGTGAGATCCTCACTGCCATGGTCTCCTTCCAGATCGAAGAGGAAGGTTTTGAGCATCAGTTTGATGCGCCCACTGCACCGGATCCGGAAACGCTGACTTCCGAGCAGGCGCTGCGGGAACAGGTGCGTGACCTGATCCCGGAGGAACGGCGCGAGCAGATGATGAAAGAGCGCGCCATCGACATCCGCCCGGTCGAGCCCGAGGATCCGCTCAGGCCGGAACCCGCGGATCCCGCGCGCCAGAGCTGGTTCCGGGCGCGTGGTCCGCTTCCGGACGATCCGGTCCTGCACCGGGCGATCCTCGCCTATGCCTCGGACTTCGGATTGCTCGCCACCTCCATGCGACCCCACGGGGCCGGGTTCTCAACGCCGGGCATGCAGGTGGCAAGCCTGGATCACGCGCTCTGGTTCCACCGGTCCCTGCGCCTGGATGACTGGCTGCTCTACGACATGGACAGCCCCAGTGCTTCTTCCGGGCGGGGCATGAACCGGGGCACGCTCTTCAACCGCAGGGGTGAGCTTGTGGCCTCCGTGGCACAGGAGGCGCTGATTCGACAGCGTAAGGGGTAAGGCGCCACCGTCTTCAGAGCGTGACGGAGGTTTCATTTCTGTGACAGGCTCCATTATAGTGCGCGTGCGAACAACCATTCGACGTGCCCAGTGGTGACGACTCATGACCCAGCCAGCCGTTCCTGACTCCGCTGCCGATTACCTTGCCTCCGATGCCTCCGCCGCCCGTCTTTTCCGTCTGGGCGTGGGGAGCCTGTTCCTGCTCCTGATATGGGCCTTCATGCATTTCGGCGGGCTGACCGTTCCCGGTTCCCCGCTCTTGCTGGTCGCCGCGCTTTTCGGCGGCTACATGGCCATGAACATCGGGGCCAACGACGTAGCCAACAATGTTGGGCCCTCGGTGGGCTCCGGGGCCCTGACCATGACCGGGGCCGTCATCATCGCCGCCATCTTCGAGGCTGCTGGCGCGCTGATTGCTGGTGGCGAGGTGATCAGCACCATCAAGGGTGGCATCATCAACCCGGAGATGGTGGGCGACCCCCGCAACTTCATCTGGCTGATGACCGGGGCGGTGCTGGCTGGTGCCATGTGGCTCAATCTGGCAACGATACTGGGGGCGCCGGTCTCCACCACGCACTCGATCGTGGGTGGCGTGCTCGGGGCCGGGCTGGCCGCCGGAGGGTTGGCCATTGCGAACTGGGGCGTGATGGGCAGCATCGTTGCGTCCTGGGTTATCTCGCCGATGCTGGGTGGCCTGATTTCCGCGGCTTTCCTTTATCTGATCAAGCTGACTGTGCTTTACAAGCAGGATCGGGTGATGGCGGCCCGGCGGGTCGTGCCCTGGCTGATCGCGGTCATGGCCTGGGCTTTCGCCACCTATCTGGTCATCAAGGCGCTGCCTGAGATCTGGGACGCCAGCTTCCTGGAGGCCGCAGGCGTGGGCCTGGTGATCGCAGCCATTGCCTTCCAGGTGGTGCGGGCCGGCATTGTGCGCCAGGCGGCGACCATGGCCAACAGTATTGAGGGTGTGAACGGCCTGTTCACCATCCCGCTGGTCTTCGCGGCGGCGCTGCTTTCCTTTGCCCACGGCGCCAATGACGTGGCCAATGCCATTGGCCCGGTGGCGGCCATCAACGAGGCCATCACCAGCGGTGACATTGCTGGCCAGGCTCCCATCCCGCTGTGGGTTATGCTGCTGGGGGCCGTGGGGCTGGCCGTGGGGCTGGCGCTCTACGGGCCTCGTCTGATCAAAACTGTCGGCAGCGAGATCACGGAACTGGACAAGACCCGCGCCTACTGCATTGCACTGGCAGCGGCCATTACCGTGATCATCGCCTCCCAGCTGGGGCTGCCGGTGAGCTCCACCCACATTGCGCTGGGCGCCGTCTTCGGCGTCGGCTTCCTGCGCGAGTTCCTCAAGACCAACTACGCCAGCCGTCTTCACGGCATCCTGGAGCATCACCAGGGGAACGACCGGGAACAGCTTCAGGCGTTTCTGGATGATTTCCGCCGGGCGTCCGTTGAGGAGATGGAGGCCATGATCCGCCAGGCGAAGGAGAAGCAGACGGAAGTGCGCCTGAAGAAGAAAGAGCGCAAGCGCCTGAAGAAGATCTACCAGGAGGAGATGGTCAAGCGCCACCTGATGCTCAAGATCGTGGCCGCCTGGGTGATCACGGTGCCGGCCTCCGGGCTGCTGGCCGCCATGTTCTATTTCACGCTGCGCGGCATTTTCGTCTGATGCATTGCTATACTGGGGCGGATGAATCCATCCAGTAACCGCCCCAAGCCAGGAGAGATTGATGACAACGCCGACTGAAAGCCGCCAGCAGAAGGTCATTGATGAACTCAGGGGCTTCATCCGCAAGGTTCTGAGCGAACCTACAGTGGCTGCGCGCTGCATGGAGATCGCCCGTGAGCATCGCCAGGAGCGCGACGCCCGGGAACGGATCGCCAGGGAGATCAGCGCCGAGACCATTGTGCGGATTCCAGAGGCCCACAGTGAGGCGGATGAGATCTTCCTGGACGTGATCGAGGATGTACTGGAAGAGGAGCAGGCGCTCTACTGAGCCGCCTGTTCCGTGCCTTCCAGAACCGACGCCACGGCGGACTCCAGCGCCCGGCGCTCCCCGGCAATACGCTCTTCGCGCGCGATGCCCGACTGCTCCTCCAGCATGTCACTGAGGATGTCGTGTGTGGTCAGCGGGTTGGCCAGAACGACCCGGAATACCACGCAGGGATAGTGGTTGTGCTGGGCCGGCTCCAGCTGGGTCCGTGAGACAAAGGACTTGCCGCGCTCCCGTTGGGTTTTCTGAATGAATCGGGTGATGCGGTTGAGGCTGGCGTTGATGCGTTCCGCCGCAGCCCCGTCTGCCCGCGCCAGTGCTTCCTGGGTGCGGGCCGGGCAGTAGCGGTAGGTGAGGATGTTGAGCTCGGGTTCGGTGATCAGCTCGAAATCATCGTGCTCGCGGATCATGGCTGCAAAGGACCGGGCCTTCTCAATGCCCTGGTCGACCAGGATCTCGTAGCCTTCCCGTCCGATGATGCGCAGCCCGGAATGGATCAGCATGGCCATGCCGGGGCGTGAGCCTTCCAGGGTGGTGCTGCCCAGGTCCTTGGATCCCTTGCGGATGATGTACTGGGCGTGATGCTCGATCACACTCACCGATGCCGGATTGCGGAACAGCACCATGCCCGCGCCCTGGGGCGTGTAAAGCTGCTTGTGGGCATCAATGGTGACGGAGTCCGCCTTCTCGATGCCCTTGAGCCGGTGCCGGTGCTGGCGGGAGAACAGCGTGGGCCCGCCCCAGGCCGCATCCACATGGAAGTGGGCCCGGAATTCCTGGGCGATATCCGCCAGGGTCTCCAGTGGGTCCACGTGCCCGGTTTCCGTGGTGCCGGCAATGCCCACAATCGACAGGACCTTGATCTTCTGGCGCTGGAGCTCCAGGCAACGGTCGCGCAGTGCGTCCGGGTCGATGCGATTGTTGGCATCGGTGGCCACGGGGATGAGATTGTCCCGGCCGATCCCGAGCACATCGGCTGCCTTGGTGAGCGAGTAGTGCCCCCTTGAGGAAACGAGCACCGCAGCCCCTTCATGGCCGTAGAAGCGCAGCGCGCGGAAAAGCCCCTCTCGATGAACGCCCCGGAACCCGCCCTCAGGCGGAAAAGCCTGGTTGCGTGCGACCCACAGCGCCGTGAGGTTGGCAATGGTGCCGCCTGAACACATGGCGCCGAGGGCGTGATGCGGGTCATGCATCCACTGCCGGTACCAGGCGTCCTCGCAGCCATAGACCAGATGATGAAGCATGCCCAGGACCTGGCGCTCCAGCGGAGTGAAGGCCTTGGAGGTCTCGGTCTTCACCAGATTCTGGTTGAGGGCGATCATGATCTTGGACAGCGGCAGCATGAAGTAGGGCAGCGCCGAGGTCATGTGCCCCACGAAGCTGGGTGATGCTGTGTGCACGGACTGCGAGACCAGCTTGTCCAGAAGGAACTGGGCCTGCTCGGAAACGAAGATGGGTTTCTCCGGAACGCGGGGGTCCTGGAAGTCTTTCTCCATTTCACCCATTTCGCGTTCCACGGCCACGATGTGGTCCTGCAGGAAGCCGGTCAGGTTCCTGGATATGTCCTGGTCCAGACGGCTGAGCGTCGAGTCCGGGGCTTCCGGGATGGTGAAGATCCGGTACATCGCCTCCAGACTGGCTTGTGCGGTTTTTCTCTGGCCGCTCATGACTGCTCGGGCTCCGGTGGGTTGCAGGGCGTTCATCGTCAGGTGCCCAAACCAGAAAGTATAAGGACTGAGCGTACGCCAGACCAGCATCCGCCGCCTGCGGCGCTGGGTTCGGGTATGTGTCGAATTGCAACCGATGGATTGCGAATTGCGCTGGACAAGCTATCTTGATGGAGGGTGAAAATCCAGTAATCTGCCCTCCATTCAGCGCGGCACAGAGACAGGTATCAGGTCATGAGCGAGTCGAACACGACGACCGGGGAAGATCACACGGAGCAGTCGGCCGGGGAGCCGACCGGCGACCAGAAGACCGGCCGTGCCAGCCAGGCCAAATCCAGCGGCAAAGGCAAGTCGGGCGGGACGCGCCGCCGTTCAGGCACTGGTGGCCAGAGCAGTACGTCACCGGAGCCCTATATGTACTTCACCGAGAAGGATCTTGACCAGATCCTGTCGAACCTGGATGAGCTCCGGGCCAATGTGTTCCCCAATACCATTACCGGTGCGGCGCCGGACAAGACCGGGCGCAATGACCAGGTTTTCCCGTCCGTATGCCTGATCGGGCTGGGCCGGTGCGGCTCCAACATCGCGCTGGACGTTGCCGCGCTGGTGCACAGTGCGCGCACCTATTACCTGCAGGAGCTGAACAGCGAGGAGCGGCGCAGCCGTGAGAAGGAAGTGGGCCCGATGCGCTGGATCCGCAACAGCCTCAACCTGCCCACGCCGAACTCGGTGAAGCCGGTATTCCTGATCGAGCCCATGGTGATGCTCGGTGATCTGGACAAGGACATTGAGGGCCGCATCCAGCTGACCCATAACAAGGAGGACGACAACTACCTCCTGGACGACTACAACAAGCTCAAGATCATGGATCTTTCCGAGGTTCACGCCGGTGGTGCGGGTAACGCGCCCATCCTCGGCCAGTACCTGGCCAAGATCATCCTCAACAAGGATACCCAGCAGTTCAGCAACGAGGACTGGAAGTTCATCCACTCCTATCTGATCGACTCCTGCGGTATCAAGGCGAACCAGTCACGCCTGTATTTCTACATCTTCTCCGCTGGTGGCGGCACCGGTTCCGGCATGGCCTCAGAGTTCGGGCTGGCGCAGCAGTACGCCTACATGCGCAAGACCTTTGATCCCAAGCTGGAGGACACTGGCATCCAGAATCAGGATCACGCCTTCATCTTCGAGCCCATCTTCACCAGTGGCATCTGCATCCTGCCGAACATCCAGGACAACCAGGTGGAGATGTCCGAGGCGCTGCACATCAACGCCGGTCGCCTGCTGTGCAAGTATCTCTCCGAGGAGTGGGACTTCTCCTACAACTTCGACACGGAGGAGACCAGCGATGAGAACATGATGAACCGCATCCGGCCCTGGAACGCCATGATGCTGATCTCCAACGACATCATGCGCTACGCGGAGCAGACGGATGACGGCAACATCCAGTACGTGGATGTGAACGCGATGGAGAAGTACGCCAACCAGTACATCTCCCAGCAGATCTTCAACATCCTCACGGCCCAGGCGGTGACTACCGACTACGACGAGGACTACTTCCGCCGTGCCGGCGTGGACATCGGCGAGACCATCCGCCTGGACGCCAACGACCTGTTCATGAGCCTGGCCGGGCCGGTGGCCGTGGCCTATGCGGAGTCCGTGGTACCGACCACGCCCCATGATGTCAGCGACCGTAAGCGCTTTGATGAGGAGTCGCGTCTGGACATCGATGACCTCTTCTACCGCTCCATCGACCTGCCGCATTTCAACAAGGTAACCCAGGCCATCGAGGGCGTGAGCCTGTTGCCGATCGAGTCCGAGCGCTACCGTGAGCGGCTCAAGCGCTTCCGGGACTCCGGCTACAACGCCGAGACCCTGAGTGACCTGCATTTCTTCCAGAACTGTTCGTCCATTGTCTCGATCGTGTCACTGCCCAAGGACTACAAGCTCTCCTATGTGGACCTGAACCGGCTCAAGACACACCTCAACGCGCTCTTCCCGAACACCACGCTCAAGCGCTACGCACTGGTGATCGGGGCTTCGGCGAACCTCTCGCTGACCACCCTGGTGGTCAAGAGCCCGTGCCTGAGCGACGACTTCCTGACCCTGATCACGGCCTACATCAAGCGCTGCTTCGCCAACGAGAGCTCGCGCTTCGATGACACCCTGGATCGCAGCATGCTCCAGTTCATCAAGAACGAGGAGTTTGATGAAGAGCTGGTGGATCAGATGCTCAACGAGTTCGAGAACCCGGCCAAGATCCTCGATACCAACTGGTACGCCATCAAGCCGATGTATGAGAAGAAGTACCGGGAGATGTGCCACGACCGGAGCAACTTCGTCTCGATCAACGACATCCGGCTGAACCGGGACAACATCAAGAAGGCGATCAAGTACCTGCGCGAAATCTACAGGCACAAGATCAGCAAGACCCAGATGATCTCTCTGAACGACGATCTGTGAGGCATGGCGCCCGGCTGCAAGTCGGGCGATCCTGGGTAACGCCCTGAATAAGCTGAATTAATGGTAATAGGGCGGTTATTGCTGCCGTGCGTAAACAAATGTAAAAGTCTGCGGCACATTCCAAGTCAGAAGGAAAGTGTCGTTATGAAACGCGAATGGATTATTGGCCTAACACTCGTGGCTGCACTGGGTCTCGCCGGTTGTGGTGATGATTCCTCAATGGAGGAAGCCGGTGAAGAGATGGAAGAAATGGCGGAAGATACCGCTGACAGTGCGGAGGAAACCACCGAGGATATGACTGGCACCCAGGAAAACGCCATGGAGCAGGCTGAAGAGACTGCCGAGGAAACCGGGGAAGAAATGGGTGAGGCAGCCGAGGAAGCCGGAGACGGTATCGAGGAGAGTACCGACGAGTAACGGCGCTACCGTTCCTCGCGCAGGCGAAGCTGGTTGCCTCAGTCGATCTCGACCTGGGTGTCGAGGATGGGGGCATCAATCCGCGCAAGGATGGCTTTTTCGACTTCCTGCAGGCGATGCTGGAGCAGTCGGGGATCCGGGCCGGTGGTGACCACGCTCCAGGTGGCCAGGCCGGGGTCGTCCTGGTCGGCGATCTCGGCCACGGCCAGATCCGGTTCCCTGCCCCAGATCCGGCGCATGGCCGAGAAGACGCGTTTCTTGTCCCGCACGGTTTCGCAGCCGTAGACCTGGAAATGCAGGGTCATGACGCCCAGGTGCGGGTGCTCCATCAGTCCTCCACGCTGGGCGTCGCGCGCTCGATGATGGCCGCGCAGTCGACGTCGTCCGGCAGGTTGCCGAACTGGAAGTGGTCGCGATGGCGGAGTCGGCCGGCACAGAAGCCTTCGGCGACCGTCGTGTTCTCGCCGCGCAGCAGCAGCGAGGCCTGGATGGCCAGCGCCATGCGGTCCGTGAGGTTGCGGGCGCGGTATTCCAGGTTGTCGCTGTTGCGGAACTCATCCTCGAGTTCGCTGGTGAACGCGTCAAAGTCCGCGTTCATGCCCGGGGCCCGGTTCACTTCCGCGAAGAAGCTGTCGAGCACGCCGGGTTCACGGTTCATGGCCCGCAGAACATCCAGGCACTGGACGTTGCCGCTGCCTTCCCAGATGGCATTGACCGGCGATTCGCGCAGCAGGCGTGGCATGATGCAGTCCTCCATCAGCCCGCTGCCGCCGATGCACTCCATGGCCTCGTAGGCGTGCTGGGGTGTGCGCTTACAGATCCAGTACTTGCCCACCGCCGTGACCAGGCGCACCAGGTTGCGTTCCTCCGGGTCATCCTGGTTGTCCATCGCGCGAGCCATGCGCATGGTCAGTGCCACCGAGCCTTCGCTTTCCAGAGCCAGGTCTGCGAGCACATTCTGCATCAGCGGCTGCTGGTTGAGCCGGCCACCGAAGGCGTCCCGGTAGGCGCAGTGGTGCAGCGCCTGGGCCGCGGCCTGGCGCTGGCCGGCGGCGGAGCCGATCATGCAGTCGTAGCGGGTCATGGCGACCATCTCGATGATGGTGGCCACGCCCCGGCCCTCATCGCCCACCATCCAGGCGTGGGCGCCTCTCAGTTCCGCCTCGCTGGAAGCGTTGGCGACGTTGCCCATCTTGTTCTTCAGGCGCTGGATCTGCATCGCGTTCTTTGTACCGTCCGGGCGCCAGCGCGGCATCAGGAAGCAGCTCAGTCCGCCCGCGGCCTGGGCCAGAACCAGGAAGGCATCGCACATGGGCGCTGATACGAACCACTTGTGTCCTACCAGCTGGTACGCCTTCCCCGGGCCCTCCTCCGCCAGCGGGTAAGCCCTGGTGGTGTTGGCGCGTACGTCGGAACCACCCTGTTTCTCGGTCATGGCCATGCCGATGGTGACCGCCTGTTTTTCCGAATCCGGCACATTGCGGGGGTCGTAGTGGCGGCTGAGGATCTTGGGCAGCCAGTATTCCGCCAGCTCGGGCTGTTTCCGGAGCGCCGGTACGCAGGCAAAGGTCATGGTGATGGGGCAGCAATGGGCTGCTTCCACCTGGCTGTGCATGTAGTAGCGCGCGGCACGAACCACGTGGGCGCCCTCGCCGGGGTCGGTCCAGGGGGCGCTTTGCAGGCCGCCTTCCAGCGCCATGGTCATGAGCTCATGATAGGCGGGGTGGAAGCGCACTTCGTCGATGCGGTGGCCAAAGCGGTCGTGGGTATGGAGTTCTGGCTTGTTGGCGTTGGCGCTGTGGCCCAGATCAATGACATCCGAGCGGCCGGTGATGGCGCCGTAGACGTCCAGTTCGCTCTCTGCCCGCGCGGCGCCTTCGCGCCGGATGGCTTCCTGGAGGGCCAGGTCCTCGCGGTAGAGGTTGTAATCCTCAAGTGCGGGGGGCTGATTGAAGACTTCGTGGGTGTCCGCCAGGAAGGTGCTGTCCTGGTTGGTCTCAAGGGGGGCGTTCATTGTTGTTGTCCTCCGGGTGCTCGTACGGCCTGCAGGCAGAGCCTTACGACGTCATGGATCAGCTGGTCGGCCTTTTCCCTGTCGAGCCCGTCGGCGGCGGGTGACAGGGGACCGACCAGTGCTTCGGCAATGGCACCGACCGTGGCGGCACTGCTGAGTTTCGGGTTCTGATCCGGGCGGAAGCATCCCTCGCGTATGCCCCGGACCAGGGTCTGTTCAAAAAGTTCCGCATAGGCCTGGCGGTAACGCAGGCGTTCCTCGTCGACCAGGGGGTCAACCGGCTCGGCAATCAGTGCCCATGCCATGGTGGGCGAGCGGATGGCTCTTCTGGCAAAGACTTCCAGCGCTTTGGCCAGTGCCTCATCAGCAGGGCCTGTGGTGTTCAGCGCTTCACCGACACGCTTGACCTCCACTTCGGTTGCATGCCGGAAAACCTCCGCAAACAGGTCACTCTTGGACTCAAAATGGCGGTAGACAGAACCAATGGCGACACCGGATTCCTCGGCAACCCGCGCTACGGAGGCGGCCCCGAAGCCACCTGAAGCGACCAGACTCTGGGTGGTATCGAGGATGCGCTGGCGTGTGGCTTCCTTGCGGGCCCGCATGCGTGGCGTTTCGCGATAGGCCATGGATGCTCCTGAATCCGGGGCAATCTACAATGATTGAATAACAATTCAGTTCTTACGTCAAGCTCTGTCGGAGATAAGAGGAATCCGTGAAAAAGCCGGGCACAGAGGCCCGGCGGAGCAGTACTTCAAGGGATAGCGGTCAGGTGCGTTCAGGCCCCTGACCTGACTTACAGTCTAGCTGCTGCAGCTGGCCCGGGCCCGCGCTGCAACAAAAAATCACATCCTCCGGCTGGCCGGAAACCTGCCCGGCTTGCAGGCGCTCTCTGGCATAATGGTGCCAGCAAGGCCATGAGCAGCAAGAGGAGACGGACAGTGACCCGCCACAGCCGAGAGTTCCCAGCAACCCGCATGCGCCGTAACCGTCGTGACGGATTTTCCCGTCGCCTGGTGCGCGAAACGCACCTGGGCGTGGATGACCTGATCTACCCGGTCTTTGTGCTGCCGGGCGAAGGGCAGACGGAGCCGGTTCCCTCCATGCCGGGGGTTGAGCGCCACAGCATTGACCGGCTCCTGGTTCATCTGGAAGAGGTGGTGGAGCTGGGAATACCGGCAGTGGCGCTGTTTCCGGTCACGCCTGCGGAGCGCAAGAGTGAGGACGCCGCCGAGGCCTGGAATCCGGACGGTCTGGCCCAGCAGGCGGTGCGGGCGATCAAGCAGCGCTTCCCGGAACTGGGGGTCATGACGGACGTGGCTCTGGATCCGTTCACCAGTCACGGCCAGGATGGGATCATCGATGACAGCGGTTATGTGCTCAACGATGAAACCCTGGTAGCGCTGGTGCGCCAGGCGGTTTCCCACGCCCGGGCCGGGGCGGATGTGGTGGCGCCCTCGGATATGATGGACGGGCGCATTGGCGTTATCCGTGAGGCGCTGGAAGATGAAGGTTGTGTGAACACCCGGATCATGGCCTATTCTGCCAAGTATGCCTCCAGCTACTATGGGCCCTTCCGGGATGCGGTGGGCTCGGCGGCCAACCTGGGTGGCGGCGACAAGCGGACCTACCAGATGGATCCGGGCAATCTGGGTGAGGCCCTGGAAGAGGTGGCGCTCGACCTGGGCGAGGGCGCGGATATGGTCATGGTCAAACCCGGTATGCCCTACCTGGATGTGATCAACCAGGTGCGCAATGAATTCCGGGTGCCGGTTTTCGCCTACCAGGTCAGCGGCGAGTACGCCATGCACATGGCCGCCGGCGAGAAGGGCTGGCTGGACGCCGATGCGGTGATGATGGAGAGCCTGACCGCCCTGCGCCGTGCCGGTGCCGATGCCATACTCACCTATTTCGCGGTCAGGGCTGCACGCCTGCTCAGGGGCACCAACGCATAAGGACGCATCATGAACCAGGCGGTAACCGACACCAGTAGCCTGCAGCTGCCGGACCTCAAGGCGCCGGAGAACTATTTCAATCGCGAGATCAGCCACCTGCAGTTCAACTACCGGGTGCTGCGTCAGGCCTGTGATGAAAGCCATCCGCTGCTGGAACGGCTCATGTTCTGCTGCATCTTCAGCAGCAACATGGACGAGTTCTTTGAGATCCGGGCCGCCGGTCTGCGCCAGCAGCTCAAGTACGGTCGGGAAGTGCCCGGCCCGGATGGGCGGGCGCCGCAGCAGACTTTGAGCGAGATCGCCGATGTTGCCCACCGTTATGTGGAGGAACAGTACCGGATCCTGAACGAACGGATCATTCCGGAACTTCGCGAGGAGGACATCCACTTCGTGCGTCGGCGGGACTGGACCCGGGCCCAGGCGGACTGGGTGGCACGCTATTTCCGGGATGAGATCATGCCGGTGGTTAACCCCATCGGGCTGGATCCATCCCATCCGCTGCCGCGACTGGTGAACAAGAGCCTGAACTTCATCGTGGAACTGGACGGTAAGGACGCCTTCGGCCGGGAGACCGGCATGGCGATCGTGCCTGCGCCGCGTTCGCTGCCCAGGCTGGTGCGGCTGCCGGACGAGGTGTGCACCAGTGGCGACAACCTGGTGTTCCTGTCCTCCATGATCCACGCGCACGCCAACCTGCTGTTTCCCGGTATGCGCATCAAGGGCTGCTACCAGTTCCGCCTCACGCGCAACGCGGACCTGGAACTGGAGGATGATCTGGAGGATCTGGCCTCCGCCCTGCGGGGTGAGCTTCTGAGCCGGCGCTTTGGCGATGCGGTACGCCTGGAGGTGGCGGACAACTGCCCCCGCCACCTGGCGGATTTCCTGCTGCGCCAGTTCGGCCTGACGGAGCGCGAACTCTACTGGGCCAACGGTCCTGTGAACCTGGCGCGCCTGACCGCCGTCAGCGATCTGGTGGACCGCCCGGACCTGCAGCATCCCCCCATGACGCCGGGTCTGCCCAAAACCCTCAAGGGCCGTGAGAGTACCCTGGATGCCGTGCGTCAGCAGGACATACTGCTGCTGCATCCCTACGAAAGTTACTCGCCCGTGGTGGATTTCCTGCGCCAGGCCGCCCGGGATCCGCAGGTGCTGGCCATCCGTCAGACCCTGTATCGCACCGGCGCTGACTCCGAGATGGTGGAGGCCCTGGCCGAGGCGGCACGACGGGGTAAGGAAGTGACGGCGGTCATCGAGTTGCGGGCCCGTTTCGATGAGGCGGAAAACCTGGAGCTGGCGAGTCGGCTCCAGGAGGCCGGTGTGATCGTGGTCTACGGCGTGGTGGGCTACAAGACCCACGCCAAGATGATCCTGATCGTGCGCCGGGAGAACGGGCGCCTGAAGCGCTATGTGCATCTGGGGACCGGCAACTACCACGCCGGCAACGCGCGGCTCTATACCGACTACAGTTTCATGAGCTGCGACGACGCCCTGGGCGACGACGTCAACAAGATCTTCCAGCAGCTGACCGGCATGGGCAAGACCCTGCGCATCCAGAAGCTGCTGCACGCGCCCTTTACCCTGCACAAGCGGGTGCTGGAGATGATTGAGCGTGAGACCTCCAATGCGCTGGCCGGCAAACGCGCGCGCATCATCGTCAAGGTCAACGGCCTGACCGAGGCGGAGGTGATCCGGGCGCTCTACCGGGCCTCCTGCGCCGGGGTCCAGGTGGATCTGATCGTGCGTGGCATCTGCTGCCTGCGCCCCGGGGTCGAGGGGCTCTCCGACAACATCCGTGTGGTTTCCATCATCGGGCGCTTCCTGGAGCACAGCCGCGTCTACTGGTTCGCCAATGCCGGGGAACCGGAGGTCTACTGCTCCAGCGCCGACTGGATGGAGCGCAACCTGATCAGCCGGGTGGAAACCTGCTTCCCGATTGAGGACCGGCGGCTGGCGCGGCGGCTGCGCCGGGATCTGGAGGTGTACCTGAGGGACAACGCCCAGAGCTGGGAACTTCAGCCCGACGGCAGTTACATTCAGCGCCAGCCGGCTGCCGGGGAGAAACGTGTGGCCAGTCAGCAGGCGTTGATGCAGCGGCTCACGGGGTCCAGCTGAACCATGCGCTGGCTGCCCCTGATCGCGCTTGCGTTGCTGGTCGCTATTGCTGGGGGTGCTCCCTATGGTCTGGGGGCGCTCACGGAATCCGGGTTCCGTTCGGTTGTGCGTGATTTCGACCGGGAGAGCCATGACTGGCGGCTGACCAATCTGGATTACGAGCGCGGCTATCTCAATGCGGTTGCCCGGTATGAGCTGCGCTGGCGCTCGGGCGATGGCCGGGAGCAGGTGCTTCCGCTGGTGACGCGCTTCAACCATGGGCTGACGGATGTGCGGGCGGTAACGCGCCTGACGGACGACGCTCTTGAATCGCTTTCCCCGCTGATGCCCGAGGGGCAGGAGCCAAGGCTCCGGGTCGAGGTTGGCGTCGGTGGTGGCGCTGATATCCGCATGCGTATTCCCCGGCTTGAATGGGGGCCGGACACGCCGGTCCCCGAGCTGGCAGGGTCCAGCGGCGAGGTCGCCCCGGTGGATCTGACCGGGGAATGGTCGCGGGGGAATCACCACCGGCTGAGTATGCAGTGGCCGGGTCTTTCCATGGATCTGGGCGACGCCCGCATCGAGGTGGACAGCGTTAAGCTCGATCACCGGCTCGGCCCTCTGGGTGAGCGTCTCTGGCAGGGCGAAAGCCGGCTTGATGTGGCTTCGCTGACGGTGGACCCGGTTCTGGACGATCCGATCGTGGCCGAGGATGTCCGTTTCCGGCTCCGGGCCGGAGACGAGGAAGGCTATCTGGATGCCAGCCTGGAGGCTGTGATCGGGGAGCTGCGTAACGCGGGGCATTCCTTCGGTCGTCAGGCGCTGGTGCTGAAGGCGGAGGATCTTCATACAACCAGTCTCAACAACGCTGTGGACAGTTTCATGGAACTGCGCTCGGCCGAGGCGGATGCCGGGGACGGCACTGGACTGCAGGGCCAGGAACTCATGGACCGGTACACCCGTCTTTCCCGGAACCTGCAGACGCTGTCCGCGCGTGGTGGGCGCCTGAGCCTGGAGGAGCTGCTTCTGACGCTGCCGGATGGCACTGTGGAAGGGGAGGGCTTCCTGGCTTACCCGCGCCGGCCCGAGTCGGAGTGGGAGCAGCCGGTGAGTCTGCTCCGGCATGCCAGGGCCGAGGGTGTCCTGTATGTGGACCGCGGCATGGTCTGGGCCCTGCCGCGGGTCGCGCGACGCCTACTCGGCCGGCTCGAGCGGGAGAACGTGGTCACGCCCCGGGACGGGCGCTATCACCTGGACCTGCGTCTGGAATCGATGCAGCTCCGGGTCAACGACGCCCGCTTCGAGGTGCCCCCCTTACTCTGAGTCCGCCGGCAGGTGGATGAGGCCAGCGCTGCCGATGCCGCGCGGGTCGGCGGCGCCCCGGATGAGCCCCGAGCTCCTGTCCCGCTGGATCAACTGCATGTTGCCGTAGGTGCGGTCCACGTCGTGCAGTTCATGACCCTTGGCCCGCAGTGCCTGTTTCTCGGCCTGTGAGAAGGTCTGCGGCTCATGCTCGATCCGGTCCGGCTCATACTGGTGGTGGAAGCGCGTACGGCTGACCACGGTTTCAGGGGGCCTGCCATCGAGCACATCCAGTGCGGCCAGGAAGTTCATGGTGATGATCCGGCTGCCGCCCGGGGCGCCCAGCGCCGTGATCCTTTTCGGGCTGCGGATGATCAGCGGGCTCATGCTGGAAAGCGGGCGCTTGCCGGCTTCCACCTGATTCGCCTTACCGCCGACCAGCCCCCATGCATTGGCATGCCCGGGGCGGATGCTGAAGTCATCCATCTCGTTGTTCAGTACAACGCCGGTGTCCTCGGAGGTGACCCCGGAGCCGAACGGATAGTTGATACTCAGGGTGGCGGATACGATGTTGCCCTCGGCGTCCATGACCGACAGATGGGTGGTGTGGTGGCCGTCGGTGCCGGGGCCACCCAGATCGGCGCTGGGCGTTGCGCGCTGGGGGTTGATGCTGCTCGCGAGGGTTCGCAGGTAGGCCGGATCGCGCAGCCGTTCCCGGGGGATATCGGTGTAGGCGGGGTCGCCCATGTGCACGGCGCGATCCCGGTAGGCCCGGCGCATCATTTCGGCCAGCCAGTGTACGCGGGTGACCCGGTCTGCGTCCTCGGGAACCGGCCGCTGCTCCAGCATGCCGAACAGCTGGGCCAGTGCCATGCCGCCCGAGGAGGGTGCCGGGGCGGTCAGCAGGGTGGCATTGCCGTAATCGATGCGTACAGGATCGCGCTCGATCAGTTCATAGCCGGCCAGGTCTTCCATGGTCCAGATGCCGCCGGCCTCGCGGGCATCCTCAACCAGCTGTTCCGCGACCGGTCCCTGGTAGAACCCCGCGCGTCCTTCATCGGCCAGGGTTTCCAGTGTCCGTGCCAGTGCCGGTTGACGGATTTCATGGCCTTTATCCGGGACTCTGCCGTCCTCCAGGAAAAGGTCACGGGTGCCGGGGTACTCCCGCATGACCTCCAGGCGGAAGTTGGCGAGATTGCGGTAACGCTCATCCACGGGGAAGCCTTCACGGGCAAGGCGGATGGCCGGGGCCAGGCTGCGGGTGAGCGGCAGCTGACCGTATTCCGAGGCCATGTGGTCAAAAGCCGCGGGCTGGCCGGGAATGCCTGCGGCCAGGGCGCCGTTCAGCGAGGGCTTGCCTTCCCGGACGTCGCCTTTTTCATTGAGGTAGAGTTCGGGGTGGGCGTCACCAGGCGCTTCTTCCCGGGCATCGATGACGGTAGTCTCGCCGTCGGCCTGCCGGATAACCCAGAAGCCGCCACCGCCAATGCCCGAGCTGTAGGGTTCCACTACGCCCAGGGCGGCAGCGGTGGCGACGGCCGCATCCACGGCATTGCCGCCGTTCTCAAGGACCTTGAGCCCGGCCTCGGTGGCCATGGGGTGGGCCGAGGCAACGCCGGCGTTGGGCTCGGGCTGCCCGCCGCTCAGGGCACATCCGGTCATGAGCAGCGCGGCGAGCGCTGCGGTGAACAGGCTGCCGATGCGTCTCATGGCGTGTCTCCTCAGCCGTTGCGTTGCTGGAAATGGCGGTGGAGGCTCTCCGACACCTCGGGGTCGACAAAGCCGCTGACATCCCCGCCCAGACCGGCGATTTCCCGGATCAGGCTGGAGGAGAGAAAGGACAGGTGGTTGGCCGGTGTCAGGAAAATGCTTTCGACCCCGGGCGCCAGTTCCCGGTTCATGTCCGCGAGCTGGAACTCGTATTCGAAGTCCGAAGCTGCGCGCAGGCCCCGCAGGATGATGTTGCCGTTCTGTTCCTTAACGAAGTCCGCCAGCAGTTTGCTGAAGCCCATCACGCGGACGTTGGGCAGGTCCGAGAGGACGTGTTCGCAGAGCCGGACCCGTTCTTCCAGGGGCAGCAGGGGGCCTTTCTTGGTGCTGGAGGCAACGGCGACCACGACTTCGTCGAAAATGCGGGATGCGCGCTGGACCAGATCCGTGTGGCCGTTGGTGACCGGGTCAAAGGTGCCCGGGTAGATGGCAGTGTTCATCAGCGTTTCTCCAATGCCTTATGCGTTGCTCTGGAGTCGCCCAGCCAGCCTGTGGCTGTTGCGTGCCGCCAGAGCATACACGGTCAGCTGCGGATTCGCACCCAGACTGGTGGGGAAGATCGACGCATCGTGCACGGAGAGATTGCTCAGGTGATGGTGCTCGCCCCAGCTGTTGACCACGCTGCGGGCCGGATCATCGCCCATGGCGCAGCCGCCCATCTGGTGGGCCGTGAACAGGCGGGCCCGGAGTTCCGCCAGGGGCAGCTCCCGGATGCCCTGTTCGGCTTCCTTCCAGCTGTGCCAGTAGGGCGCATCCATGTGTACCGGGCGCACCGCTTCGGCGCCGGCGGCGAACTGGATCTCGGCCATGCGCAGCCAGGCATGCCGGAAGGCGGACCACAGCGAGTCACTGATGGGATAATGCAGCTGCGGGCTGTTGTCGTCGCGCAGGGTGACGGTACCGCCCTCGCTGTCGCTGTTGAAGCCGTCACGCAGCAGCGCAATGATGGATTGGGTCTGCGGGAAGTGGCGCGCCTGTTCGACCATGGCCTCGCCGTGGTCCGGCAGCACGGCAGCCGCCATGACCGGGTGCAGCGGCGGCACCTCCAGCTTGTAGCCGGGGCTGCCGGTGACGCCGTTGCGCCAGAGGAATTCGTCCGAGTAGATGGACTGGGGCGCGCCGTAGTAGGGCTCCACGGTCTCCGGCATGCGCGCCACTGTGGCGTTGACCGGGTGCAGGAAGGTGCGGCGGCCGATGCGGTCATAGGGGTCGGGAACCTCTGAGCGCAGCAGAATACCGGGAGAGCCGATGGCACTGCCGGCGACCACGAAGTGCCGGGCCCGGATGCGCATCCGGCGGCCGGTGACGGTGACGCCGTCGCTGCCGAGGGCCGTGCCCCGGAGTTCGCGCACCCGATCCCCCTGGTGATTGAGCCGGTCCACGCGCAGCGAGTGGATCAGCGTGGCGCCATCACCCAGGGCTGAGGGCACGCTGGTCACGAGTGTGCCCTGCTTGGCGTTGGTGGGGCAGCCCATGCCGCAGTAGCCCAGGTTCCAGCAGTTGCGCACATTGCGGGGAATCGTCTTCCAGTCCCAGCCCATGCGCTCACAGCCGTCGCGCAGGATGTCGTTGTTGCGGTTGGGATCCACGTTCCAGGTCTGGATGTTCAGGGCCTGTTTCCGGTTGGCGAACCAGGGGGCCAGGGTTTCCGGATCGCAGTCCTGCACGCCGTGGGTGTTCTGCCAGTGGTGGAGGGTCTGTTCCGGTGTCCGGAAACTGGACGTCCAGTTGACGGTGGTGGATCCTCCCACGCACCGGCCCTGGAGGATGGCGATGCTGGCGTCGGCTGTGGCGCGGGTCATGCCTTCCTGATAGAGCCGGCTGTAGGCCTTGTGTTCGTCCATGGTGAAGTCCGGGTCGTGATACAGGCGGCCCTCTTCCACCATGATCACCTTCAGGCCGGCGCGCGCGAGCACTTCGGCGGTGGTGCCGCCACCTGCTCCGGTTCCGATAATGGCCACATCCGCCTCAAGTGTGCGGTCTTCTTCCAGCAGGGCCGCGTCGACCACGTCCCAGCCGTCATTTATGCCTTTGCCATACAGATTGAAATTGGCCATCGGGGCTCCGTGTCCGTCATGTCGGGGTCAGTTCAGGCGGATGCCTTCTGCATCTGGGGCAGTGCGTCATAGGTGTAGGCGGGCGGTCCGGGGTAGCCCATCTGTTCCCAGTGTGCCGGCTGACCGTACCAGGCTGCATTGCTCACCTGGATCAGCCCCAGGTAGGCCTGGTTGAAGATGTTGAACATGCTGCCGCGCCAGCGCTGGAGAAAGGCCTCGGCCTGCTCCCCGGAGACATTGGGCCAGTAGGAGGAAACGCGGGCCAGGGTCAGCCGGGTGATGGAGGATTCCAGCAGGTCGAACAGCTGGCGGAACTGGCGCTGGTTGGGCGGCCCCATGGCGTGGAAGGCTTCGTCCATGGCGACCAGGGTCTCCGACAGGGCGCTGTTCCTCGCCTCCGCCTCCCGCGGCATGCCGGGGCCCACAATGGCGGGCAGCAATGCCGCCATGACCACCCGATCCTCCTCGGTCATGAAGCGCCAATGCCGGTCTGGGTCGGCGGTGGTGGCCGGGATCATCGGGTCGTGGGTGGGTCGGGCGGAACAGCCGGCGAGTCCGGCCAGAACCAGAGCGCCGCCGGCCGCCACCCCGCCCTGGAAGCCAAGGCGGAGGAACTGGCGGCGATCCGGGTCGGGGGAAGATGAATCCATGGGCCAGGCTCCTGTCAGCGGATGAACAGTTTGTAGATCACCCTGTGCAACAGTGTGCCGTGAGGTGCGTGTATGGCCTTGCCGCTGTTGAGCCGCTGCTTGCTCATGACGCCCCGCGCATTGCTGAAGGTGACGAAGCCCTCGCGGCCGTGGTAGGCGCCCATGCCGGAATGGCCGACGCCCCCGAACGGCAGGTCATCCTGCCCCACATGAACCAGCGTGTCGTTGATGCACATGCCGCCGGAATGGGTCTGTTCCCGCACCCGGCGCTGCTCGCTGCGGTCATAGCCGAAGTAGTACAGGGCCAGCGGGTTCGGGCCGCTGTTCACGTAATCAAGCGCATCCTCGAGCTGGTCATAGGCCACGATCGGCAGCAGCGGCCCAAAGACCTCGTCCTGCAGCACCTGCATGTCCTGCGTGGCACCCAGGACCAGGTGCGGCGGCAGCTTGCGGGTGTCCTCGCCAAAGTACTCGTTCCCCGGGTTGATCTGGATGATATCGGCACCCTTCCCGCGGGCGTCATCCAGCACGCCCGTCAGGCGTTCGTGCTGGCGTTCGTTGATGATGCTGGTGTAGTCCGGGTTGTCCTTGATCGTGGGGTACATGCGGGCCACCGCACTCCGGAAGCTGTCCACGAAGCTGTTCACCCGGTCACGGGGGCACAGGATGTAGTCCGGTGCCACACAGGTCTGGCCGGCATTGATGCACTTGCCGAAGGCGATGCGTTCGGCCGCATCCTTCATGGGCACTTCCCGGGAGATAATCGCGGGCGACTTGCCGCCCAGCTCCAGGGTTACCGGCGTGAGGTTCTCGGCGGCCGCCTTCATCACCATGCGCCCGATGGGGGTGGAGCCGGTGAACAGCAGGTGGTCGAACGGCTGTGAGGAGAAGGCCTGGGCCACGTCCGCCTCACCGTTGATGACAGTGACCAGGTCGGACGGGAAGGTCTCGTGCAGCAGCCGTTCGAGCAGGGCCGAGGTGGCCGGTGTGAACTCGGAGAGCTTGAGCATCACCCGGTTGCCGGCGGCCAGCGCCGCGGTCAGGGGCCCGGCGGCCAGGAACAGCGGGTAGTTCCACGGCACCATGATGCCGACCACGCCCAGGGGTTCGTAGTGCACCTCGTTGCGGGCCGGCTGGAAGAGCACGTGCACCTTGCGCTTCTCGGGCTTCATCCAGCTGCTGAGGTGGCTCAGGCTGTAGTTGATGTTCTGGATCGAGGGCATGATCTCGGCGAGCAGGGTTTCGTCCCGGGAGCGGCCGCCGAAGTCCTCGCTGATGGCGTCGCACAGCGCATCCTGGTTGGCCAGAAGCACGCGCTTGAGACGCTTGAGATGCTCCCGGCGCTCGGTGCCGCTGGGCATGGGCTGGGCCCTGAAGGCCTCCCGCTGGGCGCTGAACGCACGGCTGATCTGTTGGATCTGCTTACGGTTATCCGTCAGCTGAACAACGTTGGCGACCATGGCTGGTTCTCCTGTATTGTCCCGGAGTTCTGCCGCTGATCCTTTGTGGCGGATCCGTTGCTGGCAGATCTAGAGCATGTACTCTAGGATCAATATTAGAGCATGTGCTCTAGCAGTCAATACACCAGCGCCGATGGAATGCGTCTCCAGGGCCGAGGATTGCCATGAAAACCCGTGACAGGATTCTCAAAGCCAGCCTCCAGCTGTTCAACGAACAGGGTGAACGCAATGTGACCACCAACCACATCGCCGCGCACCTGGGCATTTCGCCGGGCAACCTCTATTACCACTTCCGCAACAAGGCGGACATCATCTATTCGCTGTTCCTGCAGTATCGGGGGCTGGTGGACCGGTATCTCAAGGTGCCGCGCAACCGCACGCTCACGGTGGAAGACAAGATGTTCTATCTGGAATCCGTTTTCGACGGCCTGTGGCACTACCGATTCTTCCACCGCGATCTGGAGTACCTGCTGACCATGGATGAGCGGCTGCGCCACGACTACCGGGAGTTCACCTTCCACTGCCTGGGAGAGATCCGGGCTGTCCTGAAAGGGCTTCAGGAAGCGGGCATTCTCCGCCCCCACTCCGAGCAGGAGCATGAGGCCATGGCCCTGAATGTGTGGCTGGTGGTGACCAACTGGATGGCGTTCCTGAAGACAGCGAGTGCCGACGGCGGCAGCGACGGCAATACCCAGCGGGAGCTCAAGCAGGGCATCTACCAGGTGCTCACCCTGGAAATGCCGTATCTGACGGAGGCGTATTACGAGCGTGTGACGGCGATCCGGGAGCAGTACCGGCCGGATCTCAGTGTCATGGAGGGGGGCTCCCGGGCGGAGGAGCCCGATCTGTCAGTCTGACGCCGGTTCCACGCCGAGCAGCCAGTCGCTGAGGTGGTTGCGGGCCGGTTCCACGCCCTGCCCCTTGAGGGCCGAGAATGGCTGGATGTGGTGAATGCACTCAATGCCTTCGAGGTCCCGCCGGACGCTCTCAATCTGTCGCCGCGCCGGGTTGCTCTTGAGCTTGTCGGCCTTGGTCAGAAGCAGCATCATTGGCAGCCCGTGATGCTCGCACCACTCGATCAGCATGGCGTCGAACTCCGACAGTGGGTGGCGCAGATCCATGATCAGGGTCATGCTCACCAGCGACTGCCGGTGGGCCAGGTAGTCGCCCAGGTGTTTCTCCCACTGCTTCTGGGTATTGCGCGAGACGCGCGCGAAACCGTAGCCGGGCAGATCCACCAGCCGGGTTCCGGGCGTACTGAGTGAGAAGAAATTGATCAGCTGGGTGCGGCCCGGTGTCTTGCTGGTGCGAGCCAGGCTGCCGATCCGGGTTATGGCATTGATGGCGCTGGATTTGCCCGAATTGGAGCGCCCGGCAAAGGCCACCTCGCGCCCGGTGTCTTCGGGGCACTGGTCGAGCCGTGCGGCGCTGGTCAGAAAACGGGCACTGTTGAAAGCGATACGGGTCGTATGTCCGGTCACGGCGCGGCCTGCGTCCATTGATTTCAGTCGGTGGCGAAACATGTATAATACCACACCAGTTTGCGGGGCCGGCGCCTTTGAAGGAGCCGGCCGAACGGACAATGTGTAATCCGAGTGGTGTCACGATGAGAAAACTGCTGACCGGTCTTGTACTGACAGTGGGCCTGGCCGGACTGGCTCAGGCGGCCGACCCGAGCGCCGGGGGAGAAATCGCCCAGAACCAGTGCGTTTCCTGCCATGGACAGAATGGCGTTGAGCCGCTGCAGCCGAATTACGCACGGCTGGCCGGACTGGGTGAGGACTACCTGTTCAAACAGCTGAGCGCGATCAAGAGCGGCGATCGCAATGTGCCGGAGATGATGGGCATTGTGAGGGGGCTGGATGAGCAGGACATGCGCAATCTGGCGGCCTACTACAACCAGCAGGAGATGCCCCGTGGCGAGGCGAACCCGGAGAAGGTGGACGCCGGCGAATCCCTCTACCGCGGTGGTGACCTGTCGCGCGATGTGGCGGCCTGCATTGCCTGTCATGGCCCGAAAGGGCTGGGCAATGAGCCTGCCGGTTATCCGCGGCTGAGCGGCCAGTCCGCGGAGTATGTGGTCAAGTCCCTGAAGGACTACCGCTCCGGTGAGCGCGTCTATAATGCGCAGAGCCAGATCATGGGCGACATCGCCAGTAAGCTCAACGATGATGAGATCTCGGCGGTGGCCGAGTACATCGAAGGGCTCTACTGAGGCTTTCCGCGGAACCGCTACTTGCCGACTCCTGCAAAGTTCGCTTCAATGGGAGGCGCTTTTCACTTTCAGTGACCGCAGGAGAACGGCATGCTTTACCGCAGCCTGATCGCACTTATCGCCTTCCTCGCCATGGTCCCGGCCGCAATGGCTGCGGAATGGGAGGAAGGCACCCATTACAGGACCCTTTCCGAACCTGTTGAGACCCGATCCGGGGACCAGCTCGAACTGGCTGAGGTCTTCTGGTACGGCTGTCCTTCCTGCTACAGCATGCAGCCCGTCATCGAGGAGTGGAAGGAGACCAAGCCCGATGATGTGAACCTGCGTCATGTACCGGCATCGCTGAGGCGTGACTGGGCACCCCACGCGAAAGCGTTCTACGCCGCGCGTCAGCTGGGTGTTGTGGACGGGATCCATTCCGAGCTGTTTGATGCGCTGGCTGGCGAACGGCGTGACCTGAATGATGTCGATGCCATTGCTGCTTTCTTCGAGGAGCAGGGAGTGGCGGAAGCCTCGGAGGTCCGGGATGCCTGGGGCAGTTTTGCGGTTGACACCGCCATGCGCCGTGGCCGCCAGTTCCAGCAGGGGGCCAAGGTGACCGGCACCCCGACCCTGGTCGTTGAGGGTAAGTATGTCATCTCCGTCAGGGCGGCCGGCAGCTACGAGAATATGCTGGCCATTGCCGATCACCTGCTGGAAAAGGAACGCTCCGGCGACTGACTGTGTATCCGAAGCTGCGTGACCAGGTCCGGCGTCTGGCCGCCCCCGGCCGCCCCCGGGGAGCGGCTTCAACCTCCAACAGCGCCCCCTCCCTGGCCGAGACGGGCCGGATACGGCTGCTCACCTTCAATATTCAGGTGGGCATTGCCACTGAAGCCTATCACCACTATTTCACCCGGAGCTGGCAGCATCTGCTGCCCCATTCCCAGCGCCGGGACAACCTGGACCGCATTGCGGAACTGTTGCGGGACTACGATGTGGTGGCTCTTCAGGAATGCGATGGTGGCTCGCTGCGCAGTGGTTTCGTCAACCAGGTCCAGTACCTGGCAAGCCAGGGCGGCTTCCCCTACTGGCGCCAGCAGCTCAACCGCAATCTCGGGCGTATCGCCCAGCACAGCAACGGTATCCTCAGCCGTTACCAGCCCCTGAGGGTGGAGGAGCACCGCCTGCCGGCGCTGATTCCGGGGCGTGGTGCCATGATGGCGTTCTACGGCAACCCGGAGGATCCGCTCGTTCTGGTGCTGATGCACCTGTCCCTGAGCAAGGGGGCGCAGAATCGCCAGCTGGGTTACATCCGGGAACTGATCGCCCCTTACCGGCATGTGGTGCTCATGGGCGATATGAATGCCCATGCTGAGCAGCTTCTGACCCATTCCCCGCTGCGCTCGGCAGAGCTGATTCCGCTTCCGGATTCGGCGATGAGCTTTCCCAGCTGGCGCCCGGAAAAGGCGCTGGATCACATCCTGGTGAGCCCGACACTGGATGTGCACGACACCCGGGTTGTGGACTATCCGGTGTCGGATCACCTGCCGGTCAGTATGGAGATCGAGATTCCTGGGGTTACCGGGTAGACGGGGCCACTCCCGGTGTCGGCCCTGCTGGGCAGGATCACCTTATGGGCTATACTCGGAGAGAACGGCGATTCTTTCCGGCCCCGGGGCTGACCATGGCGGAATTCGATGAGGAGCGTAATCAGCTCCAGATCAAACTGGTCTACTATGGGCCAGCCCTCAGTGGCAAGACCACGAACCTTGCCGCTCTCCATGATCTGCTTCAGCCGGATCTCAAGGGCGATATGATGGTGCTTGAGACCCAGAACGACCGCACCCTTTTCTTTGATCTGTTCCCTCTCGGCTTTCAGCTGCCTTCCGGACTGACCGTGACCCTCAAACTGTATACCGTGCCCGGCCAGGTCCAGCATGACAGCACACGCAAGGCGGTCCTTTCTCGTGCGGACGGTGTGGCTTTCGTAGCCGATTCCCAGCGTAACCAGGAACAGAACAACCTGGAATCCTTCCGGAACCTGAGCGAGAACGCCAGCCGTGTTGGGCTGGATTTCGGGGCGCTGCCGCTGGCCGTCCAGTTCAACAAGCGGGATCTCGGGGACGTGGTATCGAAGCCGGATCTGGTTGCCCGGTGGCAGAGCAGCCCCTGGTGGCCGATCAAGCTGGCGACTGCCCTGGAGAACAAGGGGGTTCTGGAGACGTTCCAACTGCTTCTGGAGCGGACCTGGGGTGCGCTTGACCGTGACTACGCACTGGGGGAACAGCATGGCCTGGATCGCGTGACATTTGTACAGAACGTGTTGGGGCAGAGTGATGCCGTCAGTTGAGCCCGGGATTGGGGACTTCGGTGAGCTGGAAGCGAGGCTGGAGCAGCTCGGCTGGAATGATCTGATGAGCGAGCGCGAAACGGCGCTGCTGGAGAAGTCGCTGACGCAGGTTGCCGGGGCGCCGGTTGCCATCGTCATGGCCGCCGGAGAACAGCCGGCTGCTCCCATTCGCCATCAGCTTCAGACCGTGGCCTGGGTCAGTGCGGATCTTGAAACCGGCCTGCTCCAGGGGCTTGCCCGTACGGCGGAACGGGTGCTGTATCAGGCCTCCCGCTATTACCTGGCGGCCAATCTGCATCTGGATGTGGTCCAGCGCAATTACCAGGAGCTCCAGCAGCAGCACGCCCAGCTACAGGCATCGGAGGCCCGGTACCGGGAGCTTTCAGAGCAGCTGGAGGAGCGCGTTCAGGCTCAGGTGGCACAGATCGAGGATCGTCAGCGGCGTCTGTACGCGTCGGAAAAACTCAATGCGGTGGGGCGCCTGGGGGCCGGGGTTGCCCATGAGATCAATAACCCCATTGGCTTCATACGCTCCAACCTGAACTCGGCGCGGGATTACCTGGGGACTTTCTCCGAACTGTCGAAGCGGCTGCGCACCCTGCCGGGGGGCGAAGAGCTGGCCCGCGAGCTGGACCTGGATTTCGTGGTCCCTGATTTCCAGGACCTGATTGATGAATCCATTGATGGTTCCGCCCGTGTTGCGGCGATTGTGAGTGCACTGCGCCGCTTTGCCGGCACGGATGAAAGTGGTGTCTCCTCTGTCTGTATCAATGAGTTACTGCAGGGCGTCTGGGCGGTGGCGGAAGGAAGCCTTGGGGATATGACGGTCAACTGGGCGCTGGATCAATCCATTCCAACGGTTGAAGTGGATCGGGCAGGGATCAGTCAGGCCTTCTACAATCTTATGGAGAATGCCTCACTGGCGGCGGAACGCCCGGTAGGGCTGGCTGTTGCAACCGAGGGCCATGAGCAGGGTGTGCGCGTGCGGATCCGGGATGATGGTGACGGGATGGCTCCGGAGGTGTTGGCCAGGGCCTTTGATCCCTTCTATACGACAAGGTCTGTAGGGGCTGGCACTGGTCTTGGGCTGAGTGTGTGCCGTGACACCATCCGGGCCCACGGCGGAGGCATTGAGATCAGCAGTGAGCCTGGTTCCGGAACCGACGTGTCAGTATGGCTTCCCGGGAACCCATCTGCTGGTGACAGCTGAACCAGGCGTGTTGCATGTCCGAATTTGACCAGTACTTTCTGTCCAGCAGCAAACAGTCCGGCGAGTCTGAGCCAGACTCTCCTCAAACAGGCCAGTATCGTCTGCTGTTTGTGGACGATGAACCCAATGTGCTGAGTTCCCTGCGTCGGACCTTTCACCGGGAGAACTATGGGATCCAGTGTGCGGCCAGTGCTGAGGAGGCTCTGGCCCTGGTGCGTTCCGAGCGTTTCCATCTGATGATTACCGATTTCAAGATGCCCGGTATGAATGGTGCGGACCTGCTGCGGGAAGTCAGGGAGATCTCGCCGGACACCATGCGCATCATGCTGACCGGGCATGCGGATACCCAGGCGGTGATGACCGCCATCAATGAAGGGGCGGTCTATCGCTTCATCCTCAAGCCCTGGAACGATGACGACCTGCGCGTGACGGTGGCCCTGGCGCTGGAGCAATACGAGCTGCGGGAGAAGAACCGCAGCCTGGAAAAGACAACCAGTCGCCAGGAAAAGGATCTGGATGTCTTCCGCAAGATGAATCAGCAGCAGCGCAGCCAGCTGGCGCTGATGCTGCACAAGCATGGACTCATCAACCGCCAGCAGGTCCAGGAGGTCTACAAGATCCAGCAGGCGCGCAAGGTGGCGACCATCCGGCTGCTGCTTGAGAAGGAATGGGTCTCCCGGGAAAAGCTCTACAGCCTCCTGCGCGACGAGCTGCTCTTTGATGAGGTCGCGCTGGCGGAATTCGCCGTTGATCCGGAAGCCCTGGACCTGATCCCCGCGGATGTCTGCCAGGGCCAGCTTCTGCTGCCCCTGCGGGTCAGGGGGCGCCGTCTGGTGCTTGCCATGGCGGATCCGCTCAACCAGCCGCTCATCGAGGAACTTTCCTTCGCCATTGGGCTGAAGATTGAGCCGGTGCTGGTGCGGGTGGATGAGCTGGAGGAGCGGCTGGGTCAGTTGTTCGGCGATCCCAGGGAAGGCATGGAGGAGCTCGAGTCCGTCTTCGATGCCAATGATCCTGGTGACACCATCGAGCTGGTCATCGAGGACGATGACTCCGATGTGGACCTGGAAGGGTTGCTGTCGGATACCCAGCAGCCCTCGGCGGTGCGTGTGGTCAACGCCGTCATCATGGAGGGACTGCGGCTGGGGGCAAGCGATATCCACATCCAGCCACGTACCAATGTGGTGGTGGTCCGCTACCGGATTGACGGGGTTCTGCAGGACAAGATCCGTATTCCGAGCACCATGCAGATGAGCATTGTCTCGCGGATCAAGGTGATGTCGGAGCTGGACATCACCGAAAGGCGCAGGCCCCAGGATGGCCGCCTGACCGTGAAGACACCCATGAAGATTGTGGACCTGCGGCTGTCGACCCTGCCGACGCTCAATGGTGAAAAGGTGGTCATGCGGGTGCTGGATCGCAATTCCAGCATCAAGAACATCGATCAGCTGGCGCTTTCGGATCTCAACCGGCAACGGCTGCTCAACGTCATAACCCGGCCCCAGGGCATCATCCTGGCCACCGGACCCACCGGCAGCGGTAAGACCACAACCCTCTATGCCATGCTCCAGCATCAGGCCACGCCGGAGAAGAACTACGTCACCATTGAGGATCCGGTGGAGTTCTACATGGACATGGCGGGCCAGGTGCCGGTCCGGGAAAAGGTAGGGCTGGATTTCGCCTCGGTGCTCAGGGCCATCCTGCGCCAGGACCCGGATGTCATACTGCTGGGTGAGATCCGCGACCGGGAAACTGCGGAGGTGGCGTTCCATGCCGCGATGACCGGTCATATGGTCTACTCAACGCTGCACACCAACTCGGCCATTGCCTCCGTCGCCCGCCTGCTGGACCTGGGGCTCAAGCCCTATGTGGTGGCCTATGGGCTGGAATGCGTGATCTCCCAGCGGCTGGTGCGCCGGCTGTGCCCGCACTGCCGTGAACCCAGCACGCCGGATCCAGAGGTCCAGAAACTGCTGGGGCCAGCCTTCGCGAGCCCCGGTCTCTACGATCATGTTTCCAGGGGCTGTGACCGGTGCCACCACCAGGGATTCAAGGGCCGGGTCGCGCTGCATGAAGTTCTGAGCGTGACCGAGTCCATGCGCCACGTGATCGCCTCAGGCGGAGCGGTGCGCGAGATGGTGGAGCAGGCGGAGAGCGACGGGCTGGTCACGCTGGCCGCGGATGCCCGCTACCGCGTTGAGGCGGGCGAGACGAACCTGGCGGAGATCCTGCGGGTGCTGGGCAGTCAGATCGACATCTGAGGTCGTTTAATCCTCGTCTGACAGCGTGATGAACCCGTCCTGGTCCCGCTCGACCCGCGTTATCCCCGGTGCTTCCGACTCCAGGCGTTCCAGTTCCTTCTTCTGGGTTTCCAGTTCGCGCTGCTGGCGCCGAACCTTTTCCGCCAGCCGCTGGTTCTCCAGCGCCATCTCCTTGTAGCGCAGGGCATTGTCGAGCGTGACCAGCAGGTCCTCGTTGGACCACGGCTTCAGGATGAAGCGATACACTTCCGAGTCGTTCACGGCGTTCACCACACCTTCAAGGTCCGCCTGACCGCTGAGCACGATCCGCAGTGCGTCAGGATGGGACTGCTTGAACTGGTTGAGCAGGGTGACGCCGTCCGTGCCGGGCATGCGGTAGTCGGAGATGATCAGATCCAGCTGATGGTGTCTGAGTTCAGCGTGGGCGCTGCGGGCGTCCTTGCAGGTAAGGGTGATCCAGTTCCGGTGACGGAAAAGGCGCACCAGAGCGCTCAGAATCTCCGGCTCGTCGTCGATCAGTGCAATGACGGGCTTCTGTTCCTCCGACATGGGCTCACTCCTCGTTGGTGTGGACGTCCCTGGCCGGTACCGTCACGGACACCTTGAGGTGTCGGCGGTCCTCCCAGCTCATCCGGGTAAGGCGTTTGATGGCGCTGTCGTTGAGCACCGTTCCCTTGACCATCAGCAGGATCCCGTTGGCGCTGACGATGTCGCGTGTCAGCTCCATACCCGGGCGCAGCTCCGAGATGGGCAGCATCCTTCCGGTTTCATCGTCCTGGGGCTCCAGCGTGAACTGATTGACGATGGGCTCAAGCGCAGCCAACACTTCCGGGTCATAGAACCGGCCGGAGCGCTCCTTCATGCTCTCAAAGGCCTCCGCTGGAGAGACAGGTGGGTCCCGGAGCAGAGGCGTCTGCTGGCCCACGAAGTCCCTTGCCACCCGGATGATGCGCGCTCCCTGGGGAATGGCCTCTCCGGCCAGCTCGTCGGGGTAGCCCGTGCCGTCCATATTCTCCATATGGGCGCGGATCAGCTCGGCGCAGGGGCGCAGGGCCTTGATCGGCATCAGTGCCATTTCACCCAGTGTGGGGTATTGGCGGTACTCGGCCAGGTCCCGGTAGGTCAGCTGGGTTTCCGAGCGTCCCAGGACATCATCGTTCAGGCTCAGCTTGCCCACCTCGTGCAGCAGGGCTGCGTAGTAAACGTAGCGGAGCCGGGCCGTGTCCAGTTCCAGCCGCTGGGCAATGCGCCGGGCAAGGTCCGCAACCTCCCGGGAGCGGCCTTTCACGAGATGGGGGCGGCTGGCAATGACGGATGAGAACACGCGCACAAAGGAGTCGTAACTGTTCTCGAGCTGGCGGAAAGCTTTCTGCAGGTCGGCCGTACGGGATTCCAGTGCGCGTGTGCGGTCATGTACCCGCTGTTCAAGATCCCTGTTCAGGTCCTGGAGTTCCCGGTTCTGTTCCCGGGTCTGGTCGATCAACCGCTTTTTCTGGCGCTCCAGCTTGCGGATGCGCAGGCCCTCTTCGATGGCCTCGATCAGAGCCTCGTCATCCCAGGGCTTGGAGACGTAGCGGTTGATGCCGCCCTGATTGAGCGCATCAATGGTGGCACTCATGTCCGCATACCCGGTCATCAGAAAGCGCACGCTGAATGGCCAGCGCTTTCTGACCTCGCTCAGGAACTGGGCACCGTCCATTTCCGGCATACGCATGTCGGAGATGACCAGGTCGATCGGGTTCTGTTCCAGGATCGCCAGTCCTTCCCTGCCGCTGGTCGCGAACCAGCAGTCGTAGTCGTGGCGGCGCATGAGACGCCGGAGGGCGCTCAGTATGGGTTCCTCGTCATCAACGAACAGGATGCGGAAACGGTAATCGCTCATTCCACAGCCTCACTCGATGTCTGCCTGATGGGCAGGACAACGCGGAAGGTCGTGCCTTCACCGGGAGTGCTGGCAACGCTCAGCTCGCCCTGGTGACTCTGTACGATGCCATAGGAAAGCGACAGGCCGAGGCCGGTGCCCTTACCAACGGGCTTGGTTGTGAAGAATGGCTCGAAGAGCCGGTCCAGGTTGTGAGGGTCTATGCCTTTGCCGGTGTCGGCGATCCGTACTTCAACGTGATCCGCATCATGATGCTCCGTGGAAATGGTGATGAGGCCCTGTTCCTCAATCGCCTGGGCCGCATTCACCAGCAGGTTCAGGAAGACCTGGCCCAGCTGGGAGTCCACGCCCGTGATCGTTGGCAGCTCCGCAAAGTCGGTTTCAACCGTGGCCCTGTACTTGATTTCATTTCGGGCCACTGCCAGCGCCTTGTTCAGGCACTGATGGATGTCCAGTGATTCCATTTCGCCGGTATCCGTGCGGGAGAAGTCCCGGAGGGAACGGATGATCTTTTCCACCCGCTCGATGCCGTCCCGGGACTCGTCCAGGAGGGAGGGCAGATCCTCCCGGATGAATTCGAGATCATGGCTGCGACACAGGGACTGGAGTTCCGGAGACTGGAATTTTTCCCCCAGCGCCTCGGCAAACGCATCATTCAGGGCCAGGAGGGATTCGGTGTATTCGCGCAGTGAGGACAGGTTGGAGCGCACATAGCCGATGGGGTTGTTGATCTCATGCGCGACACCGGCCGCCAGCTGCCCGATGCTTGCCATCTTTTCGGACTGCATCAGCTGGTCGCGGGCCTGTTTGAGCTCGCGTATCAACTCATCCTGTTCGTTCTGGCGCTGGCGCAGCGCAGCGTTGCTTGATGCGAGCTCATCGAGGAGGGTGTTTTTGTCCATAGCACTCATGGCCTCCTGTATCAGCCGGTTCGCGTTGAGTTCATCCTCGCGCGTGAAGGGCTCGCTGCCGGCATTGCGGATCAGTACGAGTGTCAGAGTAAGCTGTTCGCCCTGGCGGTAGGGGGCAGCCATAAGGGGGAGGGATTCTTCTCCCGCAGGGCAGTGACAACTCCAGGGGGCATCCGGAGTCAGGAGGCCGTAGCCCTGTTCCTCCCATTCGAGTATCTTCTCCAGCGTCAGGTCCCGGCTGATCCAGGAAACGCAGTGGCTGGGGTCCAGCGCGATACCTCCGGCGTGACCTTCACACAGCAGGCTCGCCCGGGTCAGAAGCTCACGGTGGAATTCGGGCTGTTCCCGGTGGACATGCCTGAGCCATTCATGGATCTCGGACCAGAGATAGTGCTGGTACTTACTCATGGGGCTGTATCCGGCCGCTGATCATGTGTTCTTACAGGCAGTCTATATGCTTTTGTGCATTCTGCCCGGCGTGGGTGTAAATGGTCTGTTTCTACGCGTGATGTTTTGCAGTCACAGGCATGAACGGCTGTGCGTGGCTACACTGGTGGTAATGGAAATGGAGACAGCGCCCGCACGCCATGAAACACGCCGCTTCGTTCCCCCGCCTGCTGCTCTGGGGCCTTGAAGGCCCTGAAGCCGATCGCCTTGCCAGAGCCTGTGCGCGAGCCGGTTTTCCCGGTGCAGAGATGACGTCAGCGCTGAGCGGGGAGTCGCTGATAGGGCTTCTCGATGATGGGGGGGTTGACCTTGTGGTCCTGGGGGGGAATGGGGATGACCCGGCAGAATCTCCCCGTATCCTGACGGACGAGCTGGTTGCGGAAAACCAGGCAACCGCCTTCCTGATTCTGGGCGCCAGTGCGCTGCCGGAAAGTCTGGAGGAGCGCTTTAATCTGAGGTGCCTTCCGGAGCCCGGCGAGGATGATGGGCTCCTGCGCCGGGTGCTGGGGCAGCTGCTCAATGAGATCCGGCTGTGGCAGCATTCAACCCTGTTTCAGGCCTGCGTTGAAGCCAGCGCCAACGGCATCGTTATTGTGGATGCTCGCGCCGATGACATGCCCATCGTTCATGTCAACCAGGCCTTTTCCCGGATTACCGGGTATGAGCCGGAGGAAGTCCACGGCTGTAACTGCCGTTTTCTTCAGGGCAGTGATCGCAAGCAGCCCGGGGTGGACCAGGTGAGGATGGCCATTCGGGCCGGCAAGCCGGCGCTTGTGCAGATGCGCAACTACCGCAGGGATGGCTCACGCTTCTCAAACGAGCTCCAGGTTTCACCGGTGCGTGAGAATGGCGGTCACATCACCCATTATATCGGGGTCATCAATGATGTGTCCGCGCGCATGGATGCGGAATCGGCACTGGCCTATCGCACCAGTTATGACGGCCTGACCGGGCTTCCCAATTTTGAGCAGTTCAGGAACCGTGTCGGCCAGGCATGCGAGGAGTCGGGGCATCACCGGCACGCCGTGGCACTGACGCTGTTCAATATTGATAACTTCAAGGCGATTAACGCCACTTTCGGAGCTGGGGCTGCTGATCAGCTGCTCAAGGCTGTGGTGGACCGGGTAACGCCACTGCTTGGGCGCAGTGATCTGCTGGCGCGTCTGAGTGCGGATGAATTCGCCATTCTCCAGACCGAGGTTCTGGGTAGCCATGATGTGAGTTCGCTGGTGGATTCCGTGGTTTCGGTGCTGTCCATTCCCTTCCGGCTGGAAGGGCAGGAGCTGTTTGTGACCGCCAGTGCCGGTATCGCGTGGACTGGCGAGAATGTCGCGGGCGCCGATGAACTGATGAGCCATGCGAGTCTGGCATTGAGGAATGCCAAGCAGTGTGGCGGTGGTAGCTACCGGTGGTACAGTATTCTGCTCGCTGAAGAGGTGGAATGGACCCTCAAGCTTCACAATCAGCTGCAGCACGCTTTGAGCGAGCAGCAGTTTGAGCTCTATTATCAGCCGGTTGTGGAGGCGCGAAGCCAGGAGGTCGTCGGCATCGAGGCTTTGCTGCGCTGGCACCACCCGGAGCAGGGCATGCTGTCTCCGGCTGACTTTCTTCAGGCGATCGAAACCGGCGGCCTCATGGTTGAGGTCACGGACTGGGTGCTCAGGCGGGCCTGCACGGATCTCAATCGGCTCATGGAAGAAACCGGCCGGATGCTGTGGGTTTCCGTGAACATCTCACCCAACCATTTTGTGCGTGGCGATGTGGTCTCATCGGTGAAAAGCGTATTGGAAAGCACCGGCCTTGAACCCGCCTGCCTGAACCTGGAGCTGGTTGAATCCACCTTCCTGTCGTTTGACGAACCGGTGCGCAGGGCCCTTGATGAGATCCGTACCCTGGGAATTGGCCTGATGATCGACGACTTCGGTGCCGGCTTCTCGAGCCTGAACTACCTCAAGCAGGTTCCCGCCTCGAGGATCAAAATCGACCGCTCCTTCGTCCGCGATATTGTCTCGGACAGTGCCGATGCCGCGATCACGCGGGGCGTCATCGCGCTAGCCCACAAGCTGAACCTGCAGGTTGTGGGGGAGGGGGTTGAGGATCGCTATCAGCTGGCATTCCTGCTTCGCAATCACTGCGATCTGGTGCAGGGCTTTCTGCCGGGGCCGCCCATGCCATTTGAACAGTTACGAACCCATGAGCTGAGCGCGGAGACCCGGGAGGCGCTAGCCGAGGTGAACGGGCGTGAGCCAGGCGATCAGGCCAGCCGGCGATTGTTGATCCTTGATGATGAGCCCAATATCCTCAGATCGCTCAAGCGGCTCCTCAGGCGGGATGGGTATGAGATCCACACGGTTACGTCGGCGCAGGAGGCGTTGAATCTGCTTGCCCTGTATGAATTCCAGGTGGTTCTGTCGGATCAGCGCATGCCGGAGATGACGGGGACTGATTTCCTGAGTCGCGTCAAGGAGCTCTATCCGGACACCATCCGCATTGTCCTTTCAGGCTATACCGACCTGGATTCCGTGACCGACGCGGTCAATCGAGGGGCGATCTACAAGTTCCTGACCAAACCCTGGGACGATGAACAGTTGCGGAGCCAGATACGACAGGCATTCCTGCATCATGCCGCGGCTCTGGAGGATATGGAGAACTAGAAAGGAGTGCCCCACCGGTAGTGGGGCAGTCGGAAACCCGCTTACTTCAGCTTGGTTTCCTTGTACGGAACGTGCTTACGGACAACCGGATCGTACTTTTTGATCTCGATCTTGTCCGGGGTGTTCCGCTTGTTCTTGGTCGTGGTGTAGAAATGACCTGTGCCGGCACTGGAAGCCAGTTTGATCTTCTCGCGCATGATGTTCTCCTCAGACCTTCTCGCCGCGGGCACGCAGGTCTTGCAGGACCGTTTCGATACCCTTCTTGTCGATGGTGCGCAGACCCTTGGTGGAGACGCGCAGCTTCACGAAGCGCTTCTCGCTTTCCACCCAGAAACGGTGGGTCTGCAGATTGGGCAGGAACCGCCGCTTGCGATGGTTCATGGCGTGTGAAACGTTGTTACCGGTGGCCGTGCGCTTACCGGTCACCTGACAGACTCTGGACATATTCGGCCTCCAACTGAGCGTTGGTCATAATGATTGAAATCGAATCCCGCGCCCGGTGGTGCCCCGCAGCCTTCGTTGCACCCGCTGACGGCTCGCGCCTGACGCTCCCGGAAAAGGCCGGTTTTATACCAGAAAAGGCCGGTTGACGCAAAGATTTTCGTTCTCAGAGGTGGCCCGTTTCCGCCATCGAGGTGACCTCATTATGCCCCACAATCATGTGATCCAGAACCCGCACATCGATCAGGCCCAGCGCGGAACGCAGGCGTTCCGTGAGGTTCACGTCCGCGCTGCTGGGCTCGGCCACGCCGGAGGGGTGATTGTGCGCCAGTATCACCGCGGCGGCGTTGGTCTCCAGTGCCCGCCGCACCACCTCCCGGGGGTAGACAGCCGCGCCGTCGATGGTGCCGTTGAACAGCTCCTCGTAGCGGATCACCCGGTGGCGGGTATCCAGGAACAGGCAGGCGAACACCTCATGGTGGCGGGTCACCAGTTTCGACTTCAGGTAGCTCCGGGTGGCGGCCGGTGAGGTGAGGGGCTCGCCGTTTGTGACGGGGGATTCCATGACCCGCTGGGCCATAGCCAGCGCGGCCTGCAGCTGGGCGAACTTGGCGGTGCCCAGGCCCGGCGTCTGGCAGAAGCGCTCCGCCGAGGCGCCGGTGAGCGCGCGCAGGCTGCCGAAATCGCTGATCAGCTCGCGGGCGAGGGTCATGACCGGGCGGCCGGCGCTGCCCGTGCGCAGGAAAATGGCCAGCAGTTCCGCATCCGTGAGGCTGTCCGGGCCCAGGTGCAGCAGCTTTTCCCGCGGGCGTTCGGTAACAGGGAGGTCTTTCAGTGACATGGCGGCTCCTTCGCTGATGGTTCCTGATCCTTCAGGGCACCGCCCTCCAGGCGGTCAGCCTTGAGTCTAGCGTCACCACTTCCCGCTGCCAATACCGCCTCGGGATCTGGTATCTTTGACGACAAAACAGCACCCAGAGGCGACAGTGGGCAAACGGATTCTTCTAGGCGTAACCGGTGGCATCGCCGCCTACAAGAGCGCAGAGCTGGTACGTGAGCTGCGCCGCCAGGGGCATGAGGTGCAGGTGGTGATGACCGGCGGCGCGCGAGCCTTCGTGCAGCCGCTCACCTTCCAGGCCCTGAGCGGCAACCCGGTGCGCGAGAACCTGCTGGATCCGGATGCGGAAGCCGGCATGGGCCACATCGAGCTGGCGAAGTGGGCGGAGCTGGTGCTGGTGGCGCCCGCCTCGGCGGACATCATGGCGAAACTGGCCTGCGGGTTGGCGGATGATCTGCTCACGACCGTCTGCCTCGCTACTGAGGCCCAGATCGCGCTGGCTCCGGCCATGAACCAGGCCATGTGGCGCAATGCCCGTACCCAGCGCAACCGCAGCCTGCTTGCGGCGGATCCCCAGTTCCGGCTCTGGGGCCCGGAAGCCGGGGATCAGGCCTGTGGCGACACCGGACCGGGGCGGATGCTGGAGCCGGCGGTGCTGGTGCAGGAGGTGGCTGCCCTGCAGGAGCAGCCGCTGGTGGGGCTGAGGGTTGTGATTACCGCCGGCCCCACGCGCGAGGCGCTGGATCCGGTCCGCTATATCTCCAACCACAGTTCCGGCCGCATGGGCTTTGCCCTGGCGGAGGCAGCCGCTCAACAGGGGGCGGACGTGACCCTGGTTGCCGGCCCGGTTGAGCAGTCCACGCCGATGGGCGTCACGCGTCTCGATGTGACCTCCGCACAGGAAATGAAGACGGCGGTGGATCAGACGGTTGCGGCCGGCACGGACTGGTTCATCGCCACGGCCGCTGTGGCGGATTACCGGCCTGTGGCGGTGGCCGACCAGAAGATGAAGAAAGAGGCTGGTACCGATTCTCCTGTGATCGAACTGGCAGAGAATCCGGATATCCTGGCCGGCGTGGCGGCGCTCACCGAACAGCGGCCGCTGACCATCGGCTTTGCCGCCGAGACCCGCAACGTGGCCGAGTACGCCCGCGACAAGCTCACCCGCAAGGGGCTGGACCTGATCGTGGCCAATGACGTCGCCACGCCCGGGCTCGGCTTCAACAGTGACAGCAATGCGGTTGAGGTGTTCTGGGCGGATGGCAGCGAGCGGTTCGAGGCACGCCCGAAACGCGAACTGGCCCGGGACCTGCTCCGCCTTTTCCAGTCACACCAGAGCAACCGCTTACCCCAATCCTAACGAGCCTAACGAGGAGCACCTGCCTGCCATGGCGAACCAATCCATAGAAGTCCGGATCCTTGATGAGCGCCTGGGCGACAGCATCCCCATGCCCGACTATGCCACGGAGGGATCCGCCGGCCTGGATCTGCGGGCCTGCCTTCAGACACCGCTGACGCTGGAGCCGGGTCAGACCGAGCTGCTGCCCACTGGCATGGCCGTGCACATTGCCGACCCGGGCCTGGCGGGCATGATCCTGCCGCGCTCGGGCCTGGGGCACAAGCACGGCATTGTGCTGGGGAATCTGGTCGGTCTGATCGACTCGGACTATCAGGGTGAGCTCATGGTCTCCTGCTGGAACCGCGGCCATACCACCTTCACCATCGATCCCGGTGACCGTATCGCACAGTTTGTGGTGGTGCCCGTGGTCCAGGCCGATTTCCAGGTGGTTGAGACATTCAGTGCCTCCGAACGTGGCGAGGGTGGTTTCGGTTCCACCGGTGGCCAGTAGTAGGATGCAATCATCGGGCAGGCATCTATACTGGCCTCCAGAGCCCTCCCAGACCCAAGGATGACACCATGAAATTCCGACTCAGAAAGGCCGCTTCAGGGCCGGAATCCGAATCAGCCGATGCCCGTTCATTTTCCCTCTCCCGGGTACCAGTGTTGCAGTCGCTGGTGGCCATGGCCGGGCTGGCCCTTGCAGGGGTTCTGATCAGCTTCTTCCTGGTCGCGCCGGCTGAGCAGAAAGTCCAGCAGAGCAATACCCGGGAGCAGGCGGATGTGCTCAAGGCGCGCTTTGATCAGCATCTGACTTACCTTCACGACGTGGTTGCCTCCTTTGCGGCCCAGGAATCCATCCGGACTGCCACCAGTGGCAGTGATGACCGGGAGGACGCCGCACGGATCCTTCAGGATACCCTGCCCGCCGCGGAAGCCGTTTTCCTGTTTGAACCCGGCGATGTCAGCCAGCCCGAGGACCGCAGCTGGGAGCTGGGCTTCGCCAGTATCGATCTGGCACGCCAGGCCGAGCGTGAAGGCGATGCGCGGATGGATGCCTTCCAGCGGGACGACCGCTGGTTTGTGCAGATCGCGGCGCCGGTTGGCGGCACCGGTGGTGGCAGCCTGCTGGTGATCTTTGATGATTCGGTGATGGATCCGGTGCTCTCGGCGGCCGGGGTTCTGGAAGGCCGTGTGGTACTGAGTCAGCGGGTGGACGGGCGTGATGTGCCGGTCTTTGCCCGCGGCAGCGGCCAGGGCGAAGGCGTGGCCCGGGATCTCTCTGTCAGTGGCTGGTCGGTGCGCTATGTGCCCACTTCCGGGGCACCACAACTGGTCGCGCCTGTGGCGCTCTGGGGCGTTTTGGCTGTCGTGGCGGTGGTCATCCTGGCGGGCGTATGGCTGGTGTTCGGTCAGCTCCAGAAGCAGCTCCGGCAGGATGTGTCCGGCCTTAGCCAGTGGGCCCAGAAAGCGTTTGCGGGTGAGCGGGCGAAGCCGCCGGAGCTGCGTATCCCTGCCGCGCGGGCTCTGGCCGAGACCCTGCAGCGGCTGGCACGGGAGCGCCCCTCAGCATCCGCCAGCACGGGCGGTGCCGGCGCCAGGAAGGCCGCACCGGGCGACGCGGCAACGGCGCCCTCAACAGCCCCGGCGGCCGAGACCGCAGGGGAATCCGATAGTGACAGTGAGCCTCTGTTCGGGGATGATGCGCTCGACATTGACATGCTCGACGGTGACGAGGACGTGCTCGGACTCGGAGGCAGTGACAGCAGCGGAGGCAGCATGGGTCTTGAAGAAAGTGCGGCGGTAACAGTGGATGTTCCGGATTCCATCTTCCGGGCCTATGACATCCGGGGTGTGGTGGGCGACAGCCTGACCCCGGAGATTGTTGAGACCATCGGTCGCGCCATCGGCAGCGAGGCCCTGAGCCGCCAGCAGCAGAGCATCTGCATGGGCTACGATGGGCGCCACTCCAGCCCGGATCTGGCTGAAGCGCTGACGCGAGGTATTCTGGCAACGGGCGTGGATGTGATCAGTATCGGCCGGGTGCCGACACCGGTTCTGTATTTCGCCACCCACTACCTGGAGACCGGCTCCGGTGTGATGATCACCGGCAGTCATAACCCGCCGGAGTATAATGGCCTCAAGATGATGCTCGGGGGGGATACCCTGGCGGGGGATGCCATCCAGGCCCTGCTGAGCCGGATCCGCAACCATCAGCTGGAGGAGGGTCAGGGGCAGCGCAGTGAGCGCGATGTACGCAAGGCCTACCTTGATACCATCGTTGGCGACATTGCCGTGGCCGCGCCGTTGCGGGTGGTTGTTGATGCCGGCAACGGTGTGGCCGGCGAACTCGGCCCTGAGCTGATCCGCGAGCTCGGCTGCGAGGTGACGCCGCTGTACTGTGACGTGGATGGTGATTTCCCCAACCATCATCCGGATCCGGGAAAACCGGAGAATCTCGAGTCCCTGATCCAGACCGTGAAGAAGGAAGGCGCGGACCTGGGTATTGCCTTCGATGGGGATGGTGACCGTCTGGGTGTGGTCACCAACAGCGGCAAGATCATCTGGCCGGACCGCCTCCTGATGCTGTTCGCGCGGGATGTGGTTTCGCGCAACCCGGGTGCTGACATCATCTATGACGTCAAATGCTCGCGCCGTCTGGCCAGTGTGGTGAACGAGTACGGTGGCCGTCCGGTCATGTGGAAGACTGGCCACTCCTGGATCAAGGGCAAGATGAGGGAGATGGGTGCGCTGCTGGCGGGTGAGATGAGCGGGCATATCTTCTTCCGCGAACGCTGGTACGGGTTTGATGATGGCCTCTACGCTGCTGCCCGCCTTCTGGAGATCCTTGGGATCGAGGACCGTGAGGCGGACGCCATTTTCGAGGAATTCCCCGAGGATGAAAGCACCCCCGAGATCAACCTGGCGGTTGCCGATGACGACAAGTTCGCACTGATCGAGCGCCTTGCCAGCGGCGGTGATTTCGGCGAGGCGAGTATTACCGACATTGACGGCCTGCGTGTGGACTACCCGGATGGCTGGGGGCTGTGCCGTGCCTCCAACACCACGCCCAACCTGGTGCTGCGTTTCGAAGCGCAGAACGTTGAGGCACTGGAGCGCATCAAGGGTGTGTTCCGGGAGCAGCTTGGCAGGGCGGAGCCGTCACTGAAGATTCCGTTCTGAGCATTCAGGAGACAGAGCATTCCATGACCATGGATCGTGACACAGCCATGCAGGTGGCCTCGGTACTCAGCAAGGGCCTGCCCTACATCCAGCGCTTCACCGGCAGGACCATCGTCATCAAGTATGGTGGCAATGCCATGGAGAACGAAGAGCTCAAGAACAGCTTCGCGCGGGACATCGTCCTGATGAAGCTGGTGGGCATGAATCCCATCATCGTCCACGGCGGTGGTCCCCAGATCGGGGAGCTGCTGGAGCGTCTGGAGATCCATTCCGAGTTCATCAACGGCATGCGCGTGACCGACAGCGAGACCATGGATGTGGTCGAAATGGTGCTGGGGGGCCGGGTGAACAAGGAGATCGTGTCACTGATGAACCAGCACGGTGGGCGTGCGATCGGCCTGACCGGCAAGGACGCCAGCCTGATCCGGGCACGGCAGCTGGAAGTCCGGGACCCCTCCCCGGAGGTCACCCGCTCGGAGATCGTCGACATCGGGCATGTGGGCGAGGTGGTGTCCGTGAACACCGAGGTCATCAACATGCTCACCGCCAGTGACGTGATTCCGGTGATCGCGCCCATTGGCGTGGGTGATGACGGCAAGGCCTACAACATCAACGCCGACTCCGTGGCCGGTCACGTGGCCGAGGCGCTGCAGGCGGAGAAGCTCATTCTCCTGACTAATGTGGCAGGGCTTCAGGACAGAGAGGGCAATGTGCTGACCGGGCTCACCGCCGAACGGGTGGACGAGCTGATCGCGGACGGCACCATCCAGGGCGGTATGCTTCCCAAGATCCAGTGTGCGCTGGATGCCGTCAAAGGCGGGGTGACCTCCGCCCACATCATCGATGGGCGTGTGGCGCACGCCACGCTGCTGGAGATCTTCACGGACGAGGGCGTCGGCACCCTGATCACGCGGACCTGAAGGTTCCCTTCTCCAGTGGGGCGAAGTAGGGGGCGTACTGCTGGATCCATTCCGCGGCGGCTTCGTCCAGGGTCAGGTAACGCGCGTTATGGACCACCTGATCCAGCCGGTACTGCTGGATATGGCAGGCCTGCTCCACCAGCCGCATCCGGTAGGCGTCCGCGCTGTCCTCGAATGCGACACCCACCTCATAGTGATCACCACAGGCTTCGCACCAGGCGACATGGCCATCCATGCTGGCGGCGGGTGTGCAGCAGCTGATGGTAATGCGTATCGGCGTGCCCCCGCGCCATGGCTGCTTTGAGGAGAACGCAACCCCACCGAGGCTGAGGTTGCGCAGCTCCTCAAGGTAGTGCTCGCCTTCACGTGGCTTCACGTCAATCGGCATGTCGATGGGATGCCGGATGAACGTCCGGCCCGGGTGTTGGTGCGCGTTCATGGCGCCTCCTGATCATCGGTGACAGTTATCATCTGTCTCCTGCCCCTACTATAGTGAATTCCATAATTTTTGCCTCAGCAGAGGGCCGGTTTGTGCGACGGTTGCCGCATTATCGCCAATTGATCAGGTACGATACGATGATCAGCACGTTCTGCCACGCCATGACCCCGGATGGTCGACCATGAAACGAATCTTCGGCGCCCTTGTGATTCTGCTGTTCCTGGCCGCAGGCGCCTGGTACACGACGCTCTGGTACGGTGCACGGACAGCCGCTTCGGAACTGGAGGATGCTGTCAGCCCCTGGGGCAACCTCCACTGGGACGCGGTCCGCCCAACCTGGGATGGCCGCGTGACGCTCCAGGGAGTGCGGTGGCACTGGTTCGACATCACCCGGCCGGTACGCGTCAAACAGGTGACTCTGGAAACACCCGGGATGCTGGCACTGCCGGCCTGGCTTCTGGGGGGCGAGCAGCCTTCCCGGTGGCAGTTGCGTGTGGATGACATGGAGCTGGTGGTCGAGCCGGACCTTTTCCGGCCCTGGGCCCGCAGTCGTCGGGCGCTTTCGCTGAAGCACCACCCCCTGCACTTCCACGGCTGCGGTGAGCAGCCGGCGCTGACGCCCGCGGATCTGCTGCGCATGGGTGTGGACCGGATCAGCGGTGACATCGAGCTCCAGGACACGGGGAATGGTTCCGGCGAATACCGCTACCGGGCGGAAATGGATGCCGGTCGTCTTGGAAGTCTTTCCCTGCTCTGGCAGGCGGACGACCTCAAGGTGCCGGTGGTCTCGGGCGGGAGTGGTGTCCCAGCCTTCCCGCGGAAGGCGGAACTGGTCGTCCGGGATGCCGGGCTGATGCGGCGCCTGTCCTCCTTCTGTGCGGCAGCGGAGGATGAACCGGTCGGGGAATGGGTCAGCCGCGCCTCCAGTCACTGGAACCAGGCCATGACCGGTCAGGGCCTGGCGCCAACCGAGGCCACTACCGAACTCTACCGGCAATGGCTCCTTGAGGGAGGCGAGCTGGCTTTCACTTGGGCGCTGGCTGGCGAGGGCTGGCCCGGGAACGGAGTCTCGGCGGCGCAGTGGCGTGAGACAACGGGGCTGCAGGTTGTCCATAACGGCCGCGAGCTGGACGACATCGGGTTCAGCCTGAGTGAACCCAGCGACCCGCCGGAGGAGACGGAGCGCGCCCCATTGGTGCAGATGGATGAGCCCGCCCCGGAGCCGGCCTTCCGCGAGTCCGATACGGAGCGAGCCGGTGCCTGGATCGACCGCCGTGTACGCCTCAGGCTGAGCTCGGGTCGGAAGGTGGAAGGGCAGCTCGTGGCCCTGGAGGAGGAGCAGCTGCATATACGGCGGACCCTGGAGGGCGGCTCCGTGGTGGCGCCCTTCCCGGTAACAGACGTCGAGCGGTTTGAGGTGTGGCGGCGTGCCGATGACATGGGCCGGCCGATATCCGATGGCGACAGCGGACCGGGGCTGGAGGACTTCCTGAACCCGGATCTCGGGAAGATGCAGCCGATTCCGTCGGCATCCGACTCACGGGAGAACTGATATGCAGCGGCCGATTCCGGATATCCGGGGAATGCTTGGCGAGTTGGTTGCCATGCCCTCGATCAGCAGTGTGAGCCCGGAGTGGGACCGCAGCAATGAAGCGGTGATCACCCGCCTGGCCCAGTGGCTGGGGGAGCTGGATTTCCGGGTGGAGACCATGCCCGTGCCGGGAGCGCCGGGCAAGTTCAACCTGATCGCCACACGAGGTGAAGGGCCGGGCGGACTGGTGCTCTCCGGCCATACGGACACTGTGCCCTTCGATGACCAGAGGTGGCAGAGTGATCCCTTCGCGCTTACCGAGCGTGATGACCGCTGGTACGGCCTCGGTACCTGCGACATGAAGGGCTTCTTCGCCCTGGCGCTGGAGGCGGCCTGGCGCACGCGCGGGCAGGACCTGGCGGAACCGCTGGTGATCCTGGCCACGGCGGACGAGGAGAGTGCCATGGGCGGGGCCCGGGCACTGATTGAAGCCGGTCGCCCGAAGGCACGGCATGCGGTGATCGGCGAGCCCACGGAACTGCGGCCGGTGCGCATGCACAAGGGCATCATGATGGAACGGCTCGTGTTCCGGGGGCAGTCCGGCCACTCCTCCAACCCCGCGCTGGGGCGCAATGCCCTGGAAGGGATGAATGAGGCACTCACGCGCATTCTGGCGTACCGGGATGAGCTGCAGAGGAATCATCGCCATCCCGGATTCCGGGTGGACTACCCGACCCTGAATCCCGGCCATATCCATGGTGGCGACAACCCCAACCGTATCTGTGCGGAATGCGAGCTTCACTTTGACCTGCGCCCGCTGCCGGGGATGGATCCCCAGGCGCTCCGTCGGGGCATCCTGGAGCGGGTGGGGCCGGTGGCAGAGCAGCGGGGCCTCAGCTGCACGTTTGAACCCCTGTTTGACGGGGTCCCTCCGTTTGAGGAACCGGAAACCGCCCGGCTGGTGGGAATCTGTGAGCGGCTCACAGGGCATGCGGCGGAAGGCGTCGCCTTCGCCACCGAAGCGCCCTTTCTGCAGCAGCTGGGCATGGAGACCCTGGTGCTGGGGCCGGGCTCCATTGACCAGGCCCACCAGCCGGATGAATTCCTGGCCCTCTCCCAGATCGAGCCCATGGTGACTATACTGACCGGCTTGATCGAACAATGCTGCGCCAAGGGAGGAGATCCGGGGTGAGTGACCAAGACTGGCTGTACTGGTTCCGCCATTCCGCGCCGTACATCAATGCCCATCGCGGCCGGGTGGTTGTCATCACCCTGGGCGGTGACGCGCTGGCGCATCCGAACCTGACCACCATCATCCATGACATCGCCCTGCTGGCGAGTCTGGGGGTGCGGCTGGTGGTAGCTTTCGGGGCGCGGCCGCAGATCCGCGAGCGCCTGGATGAGGCGGGTGAGACCTCCGGTTACCAGGGGCGGCTGCGGGTGACCACGGAAACCCAGCTGCCGCTGGTACTTGAGGCGGTTGGTCGGGTTCGGGCGCTGCTGGAAAGCCACCTTTCCATGGGAGTGGCCAATTCGCCCATGCATGGGGCCCAGATCCGGGTGGCCAGCGGCAACTGGCTGACTGCCCGTCCCATCGGCGTGATCGGGGGCGTGGATCACGGCTACACCGGGCGGGTACGCCGGGTGGACGCCACCAGTATCCGTGAGCAGCTGTCGCTGGGGCAGGTGGTCCTGCTGCCGCCGCTGGGCTACTCCGCCACCGGTGATGCCTTCAATCTCTCCCACGAGGAGGTGGCCGGGGAAGCCGCGGCGGCACTGGAGGCGGATAAGCTCATCCTGTTCAGTGGTCGTAGTGGCATCCCGGATGCCAGCGGTGAGCTCATGCGGGAAATCAGCGTTGCCCGTGCCCGGGAGCTGCTCAGCGAAGGCCATCTGGGCGAGGACGACGCGGCCGGGCTCGATGCCGCGGCTAATGCCTGCGACCGCAATGTCCGCCGTGCGCACATCATCAGCTATGGGCGTGAAGGCGCACTGCTGGAGGAACTGTTCACCCTTGATGGTCTCGGTACCCTGGTGACCGACGACGACTACGAGCACATCCGCTTCGCAACGCCGGAGGACATCAGTGGCATCCAGGAACTGATTCAGCCGCTGGAGGCCAGGGGCATTCTCGTCAGCCGCCCCCGGGATCTGATCGAGACCGAGGTTGACCGTTTCCTGGTGGACGAGCGCGACGGCCGGGTGGTTGGCTGCGCTGCCCTCTACCCCTATCCATCCAGTGCCATGATGGAGCTGGCGTGCTTTGCCGTGAGCCCGGACTACCAGGGGGGAGGACGCGGCGACCGTCTGCTGGCCATGGCCGAACGCCACGCTCGGGCGGAAGGGCTGGGCGAGCTGTTCGTCCTGACCACGCAGACCTCACACTGGTTTGCGGAGCGCGGCTTTGAACTGGTTGGCGCGGATGCCCTGCCACCGGAAAAACGCCGAGGCTATGACACAGGTCGCAATTCCCGGATTTTCGTGAAGCAACTCTGACCTGCGGATTACCGCGATACGGAAACCCGTAATGGTCTCTCCATGTGGTATCACCGTAGGCTGCTGCCGTTATCGGAAATGCAGGGAACAACCTCATGGAAAGGGGAAACGCAGGACTGCTCAGCCGTAACGCTGATCGACGCGATACGCGCCGGCACAATATCCGCCTCGCTGTAAGGGCCGTGACGCCCCAGGGGCTCTCCTGGCTCTGTCAGGTGACCGATTTCTCCTCGGAAGCGGTTTCGATACGCTACCCCGCCTCGCGCGAACCTGCGGTCCGGAGCTGGCTGGAGTCAGGGGGGGACTGTATCCGACTCCAGTTCCATCACGGGACTCTGGACCGCTGGCAGACGATCCGTGGGTACGTGGTCCGTTCGGGGCCCGGGTTCCTGGTAATCCACTTCGCCGACGATGCCCTTCAGGGTTTCGAGATGTTGCTGGCCCAGTCCGGGCTTGCTCCCTCCAAGCCCCATCAGGCTCCGGGTGTGGTCCCAAGCCGGGCCCCGTCCGCCAGCGCCCGTGGGCGCCAGGCGGAGGCGGCAGTCCGGCAGGCTGCGATCCCACCGGTACCCTCGTTGATTGAGCCTGAAGCCATGCGCCAGGAGCCTCTGGGCGGGGTTGCCATGCATGAGGCCATTGCCCGTCTTTACGGGGACAGCGAGTCAGGCTCCGGCGTCTTTCCGGGAGAGCTGGTTCCGGACCTCATCCGGACAATGGGCGAGAGCCCCCGTATGACCGGGCGCGGCCGGACGCTGCTCGACTGGCTGACGCCGGTGGTCGAACGGAATCTGGCGAGGAACCCCGAGGCATTGGCTCTCAAGGACCACCCCCTGCGGAAGCTGCTCAACCGGATCGGCGACCTCGAAACCGCGGATTATGAGAGTCCGGGCCCCTGGCCTGATGCGTTGCTCCGAACGCTGCGTTCTCCGGAGGGGGCCGATGAGGAGGCCCTGGCCGAGGCGGCCGGGATTCTCAGCGCGGAGCTCCAGCAGCGCGATGAGGCGCACCAGCGCAATCTGCGCCGGGTGACCAAGGCGGTGGCGGGCAGCGAGCGCCTGCGGGAAGCAGAGGCAGCCACCGACAGTGCGCTGGATGCCCGTCTTCTGGGAGGACCGATTCCTCTGTCGGTATTGCGGTTTGTCGAGAATGACTGGCGCAACCGTCTGGTGCTTCTGCATCTCCATGAAGGGGAGTCCAGTACCCTATGGCGGAAGGCGCTGGCGCTACTGGATGCTTTGCTGGCGTATCATCGGCATCCGGGTGAGTGCAGCGGCCACGATGTCAGTGCGCAGCTTGAGGCCATCTGTGGTGTTCAGGGCGACTGTGATTCAGCTCGTGCCATGCTCAACGCCTGTCTACGGGAAGCGGGCGTTCAGCAGTTGGTACGTCTGAGCGAGGGGTTCGCGCAGGATGCGGACGAGTCAGCGGATGATGAGTGGCTGAAGCTGTGGCGTCCCGGGCTCGAAGGAATGCCTCTCGGCAGCTGGTTCATGGACGGACACCATGGGCAGCCGCCGGTGCGCCTGGCCTGGACCAATGCCCGGCGCCGCCGGTTTGTGCTGGTAACGCCCTCGGGGCGCAAACAGTATGACCTCAGTCTGGTTGAGCTTGCCCATCAGGTGGCTGAGGGCGCGCTTATCCCGGTCAAACGCCAGGAGCAGTCTCTCGTGGAAGAGGCGTTGGGGCGGCTTCTGGAACAGCTCTATGAACGCCGGATCCGTGAGCATACGCTGGATCCCGAGACCGGACTCGCGGATCGTGAGACCTTCCTGGGATGGCTGGAGCGTGTCCTGCACGCCGCGCCATTGGACCGTGAGCAGGCACTGGTGGTGCTGTCATGGGATCGCAGTGCTGATGCGGCAGCCCTGGCGGGGGAAGTGCGTCGGGAGCTCGGGAAGGGCGGTATGGTCGGGCAGGTTGGCGTTCGCCGGATGGCGTTCCGGTGCCAGCGGGCGAACCTTGAGTCCTGGTTGGTCCTGCTGATGCAGCGGTGCAATGCACTGGTCGCGGATGGCGGCAATCACGTCTGCGCTGGCGTGGCCGTGGGTGATCCAGCCATCGTGACGGCATCCCGCTGGTACGACCTGGCGGAGGAAGCCGCCAGGACGGCGCCGTTCGAGTACCCGCCCGCCTTCCGTTTTGCCAGTGTCCCCGCCGAACGCAGCCGCTATATACGCCGCCTGGTGGATCGGCTGGCGGGCAATGGTCGGCTGCGGCAGGAGGAACTCATGCTTCAGGCCCAACGGATCATCCCACTTCACGGGGCAACCCGTATGGCAGCGCAGTACGAGCTGCTGATGACCCTTCCGGATGAGCATGGCAACCTGATGATGGCGCGGGAGCTGATTCCCCTGGCGGAGCGCTTCGCCGGTGCCCGGAATCTGGATGAGTGGCTGATGCAGGCGGTACTGGACTGCCTGTCACGCCCGATGCAGACGCTGCCGGAAGCCGATCCGGGCATCTGTATCCCGGTGCTGGGCTACACGCTCACGGAGCCCGGGCTGGTGCGATTCATCCACGAGGTTTTCCGGATCCAGCCCTGCCCCGTGCACCGCCTCTGGTTCTGCATCTCGGACGCGGACGCTCTCGCGGATCCGGATACCGTGGCGCTGTTCATGCGCGAGGTGCGGGAGCTGGGCTGTCGCATCTGTCTGGATGCGGATGAAACCGATGCTGGGCTGGCGTACCTGGTCAGGCGGCTGCCTGTGGATCTGATTCGTGTGCGTGCCAGATCCCAGGAGGAGAATGAAGTTGGCAGGGAGCCCAGGCTTAGGGCGGTGGTGACGGCGGCCCACCAGCTGGGAGCGGAAGTGGTTGTTTCCGGGGTCAGCCGTTCGCAACGGATTGAGCGGCTGCGCGAGCTCGGTGTGGACTATGCTCAGGGCAGTGCCATCGCCCGGCCACGGCTGCTGCATCATTGAGGCTTGCCAGTCGACGGTCCCCCATGCACCATAGCGGATTCCCGAAACAGGGATCCCCAGTGCAGAGCGGGCCATTCGATCATGTCCAGCCAGTACCCGATCATCGCGGTCACCGGATCCTCCGGTGCCGGCACCACCACTACCGGGCGTGCCTTCAGAAAGCTGTTTGTCAGTGAGGGCCTGCATGCGGCCACAGTCAGCGGGGACAGCTTTCACCGCTATACCCGGGAGGAGATGGCGCTGGTTGCCGAGCGCGGCGACTATGGTGACTTCAACCACTTCAGTCTTGAAGCCAACCACATCGATAAGCTGGAAGCCCTGTTCCAGGATTTTGCCAGTACCGGCACCGGGCAGTACCGGGAATACGTGCACGATGACGACCGCGAGCTGATCGCCGAGGGTCATGAACCGGGCAGTTTCACGCCCTGGCAGAACCTGCCGGCGGATTGCGACCTGCTGTTCTATGAGGGGCTGCACGGCGGCGTGCAGACGGAGCAGCACGACGTGGCCGGCCATGTGGATCTCCTGATCGGGGTGGTGCCCATCGTCAATCTTGAATGGATCCAGAAGATTCACCGGGATACCCACCACAGGGGCTACAGCCAGGATGAGGTGGTGGAGACGATCATCAACCGCATGGACGACTACGTCCAGGACATCGTGCCGCAGTTCTCCAATACCCACATCAATTTCCAGCGTGTTCCCACGGTGGACACCTCGAACCCCTTCGTGGTGCGGGAGGTGCCGTCCGCGGATGAGAGCATGATCGTGGTCCATTTCCGCCACTACGCGGATGTGGATTTTCAGCGGCTTCTGCAGATGATTCCGGGGAGCTTCATGTCACGCCAGGACACGATCGTGATTCCGGGGCCCAAGCTGCCCCTCGCCATCGATCTGATCCTCAGGCCACGGATACTGGAGTTGATGGAACACAAGCGCTACGCCTGGTAGCGCCCGTGTTCAGCCGTGGTCGCGCAGAAAGCGGCGGACCAGCCGGCCTGTCTGTACTGGCGCTTCCAGCATCGGAAGGTGGCCGATACCCCGAAGCACCGTCACTTCCGCATTGGGCAGCAGTGCGCCGTAGTGGTGGGCGCAGGAAACGTCCAGGACCTGGTCCCGTTCGCCCCAGATCACCTGTGCCGGCGCCTGGACCCGCTCCAGAAGCTCCGGGATGCGCTCGCGGGGCTGCATCATGTCCATGAACAGGTGCTGGTTGACCGGGCGCCGGTGGCGCATTTCCGGCCCCATCGCCAGGGGCATGACACGGCTGAAGACCCCGCGACCCCGCCAGGTGGCGTAGCGGAAGAGAGTGCGGGTTTCGTCCGCGTTACCGGGGATCAGCGGGTTCCGTCCCTCGATGAGCTGGCTTTCCATGGGGCTGTGGCGGGCACTGCCCATTCCAGCGGCATTCATCAGGACCAGGCCGGCGACGTGTTCGGGGTGGTTCGCGGCCAGGGTGGCACTGACAGCACCGCCCATGGAGGAGCCGATCCAGAACGCCGGGGGCAGGGTCAGATGCCTGGCCCATTCCGCCATGCGCCGGGCCTGGACCTCGTAGGTGTAGCGGGCGTCCGCGCGGTAGTCGCTCTGGCCGAACCCGGGCAGATCCGGCAGGTAGAGCGTCATACTGCGGCGTCGGATGGCCGGAATCAGGCTGGCCCAGTTCTCCTTGCTGGCGCCGAAACCATGGAGCAGAACCACCGGCGTTCCGTGCCCCGAGCCGATGCGCCAATGCTGGATGCGGTGTCCGTCGATCTCGATGCTTTCCGCCTGGATGCCGGGAATCCAGCCACTGATGGCCTGAAGCTTCTGCCAGGCGCTGGTCGCTGGTTGCCAGCGATCCAGCGTTGCACGGTCCGGCTGGGCCGAGGGTGCCTTCAGGTAGGAGTCACTTACCTCCTGGAGGGAGTCCAGTATCGCATTGAAGGTGGTCGCTTCCATCAGCTTCTCCGTGCTGCGCTCTGGCGTTGGCGGTTGAGCTTCAGCGCACCGGTCACGAGGCCCTGGTAGCCGGCGGGCAGCAGTCGCTGCATCCAGTCCGCGGCATGCGCCTCTGTGCCGATCAGTAGCCTGCGGCGGTCACGCTTTACAGCCTTCAGTATAGCCTGTGCAGCGTCATCCGCAGTGGTCCGGAACAGCTTCTCGAAGTTGGCCGTCAGCGTGCCCGTTTCCTCGCCCATGAGATCGGAAATGCTCGCGTCCATGCGCGCGGTGCGGGCGATGTTGGTCTTGATGCCACCCGGGTGGACGCAGGTGGCGGAGATGCTGCCACCGTCCATGTCGAGTTCCTGGCGGAGGGATTCAGTGAATCCGCGCACCGCGAATTTGGTGGCGTTGTAGCTGCTCATTCCGGGCTGGGCGAAGAGACCGAAGATGCTGGAGATGTTGACCACATGGCCGCCGCCGGGGGCTTCCTTCAGGTAGGGCAGGAAGGTTTTGGTGCCATAGAGCACGCCCTTGAAGTTGATGTCCAGGATCCAGCTGTAGTCCGTGTAGCTGGACTCGGCCACGGAGCCCGCGTGGGCCACGCCGGCGTTGTTGAAGATCAGGTTGACCTGGCCGTGGTCGCGGACCACGTTTTTGGCCCAGTCTTCCACCTCGCGGCGTCTGGCCACATTGACCGTGGCGCTGGTCACGTTGACGCCCCGGTTTTCACACAGGCGGGCGGTTTCAGCCAGGCCCTCCGCGTCCACATCACTCAGTGCGAGGTGACAGCCCTCGGCTGCCAGTGCGCAGGCCAGGGCCCGGCCAATGCCGGACCCTGCGCCGGTAACGGCGGCTACCTTGCCGGAAAAGGACTTCATGCGGGCTGTTCCTCCAGGTTGGCTTTGGTTGATGATACCTGGTCGTGGAATCCGGTGCCGGCCTGCTCCCCGGCAGTACCGGCGTGGTAGGCGGCGGCGTCGAACTGGCGTGTCTGGCGGCTGAAGCGGAAGGTGAAGTCCGGCCACAGGGCCACGTTCTTGCCCGTCTCCGGATGGATATACCAGCTGGTGCAGCCCCCATCATTCCAGATGGAGCCATCCAGGCGGCCCTGTAGCCGCTGGTTGTACTGCCTCTGCGTCCTGTGCTTAACATCGACCCAGTCGATGTCCTTCTCTTCCATGGTGCGGATGGCATCCATCACGTACTGGATCTGGGATTCGATCATGTAGACCATGGAGTTGTGCCCCAGGCCGGTGTTCGGTCCCATGACCATGAACAGGTTGGGGAAGCCGGAGATGGCGGCGCCCTTGTAGGCCTCCGGGCCGTCCTGCCACAGCTCGTTCAGGTCCTGCCCATTACGGCCCTTGATCAGTCCCTTCGGGACCGGGTCCGTGGACTTGAAGCCAGTGCCGTAGATGAGCACGTCGATTTCACGGTGCTGGCCATCCGTCGTCACGATGCCCGTCTCCGTGATCTCCTGGATACCGTCGGTCACCACGTCGACGTTGGGCTGGTCCAGCGCCGGGTAATAGTTGTTGGACATCAGGACCCGCTTGCAGCCGAACTCGTAATCCGGGGTGACCTTGCGCTGCAGCTCCGGGTCGCTGATCTGGCGGCGGATATGGGATTTCGCCATATGCCGGGCTGCCTTGAGCAGCTTCGGGTTGATGAGCATGGGCACGACCCGGCTCTCCAGCATCCAGTACAGCGCCTTGCGCTCCAGTTGCTGGACCATGGGCAGACGGCGGAAGATGCCACGCTCTTTCTCGCTGATCTCGCGGTCCGGCTTGGGCATGATCCAGGGCGCGGAGCGCTGGAACAGGTAGAGCTGCCCGGCCTCCTTCTGCACCTCGGGAACGAACTGGATGGCGGAGGCGCCGGTGCCGATCACGGCCACGCGCTTGCCGGTGAGGTCGTAGTCGTGGTCCCAGTCCTGGGAGTGGAAGGCCTTGCCCTGAAAACGGTCCGTGCCCGGGATGTTGGGGTAGGCCGGGATTGACAGGGCGCCCATGCCGGAGACCAGAACGCTGGCGGTGAACTCGCGCCCCTGGTTGTCCTTCAGCTGCCACAGGGCCCGGGATTCGTCCCATTTCGCTTCGGTCAGCGGTGTGTTCAGGTGGATGTGGGGGCGGATCCGGTACTTGTCGGCGCAGTGCTCCAGGTACTGGCGGATCTCCTCCTGGGGCGCGAACATCCGCGTCCATTCCGGGTTCGGCTCGAAGGAATAGGAGTAGACGTGGGACTGCACGTCACAGGCGCAGCCGGGGTAGTGGTTCTGGCGCCAGGTGCCGCCGATGCCGTCGTCCTTCTCGAAGATCCGGAAGCTGTGCCGGCCCTCGCCCTTGAGCTGGATGGCCATGCCGAGCCCGGAGAAACCGGATCCGATGATGGCCACCTGGGTGTGTTTGGTCGCGATGGTGCCGTGTTGCTGGGCCATGGGATACCTCCCCTCACTGCCTGTATACATCTGTCTACAAAGGTAGACGAATGTATACCTCTGTGTAAAGTCTTTCACTGCAAAAAGTGACATTGCCTGATGTAACGGTATGAGGGTGGGTGCCCGCATTGGCGCCCGGGACCGGGCGCCGGGTCAGCTGGGATAATACTGTCTGGAGCCGGTGGCTGGGGCGGTGTCAGGGAAGGTTGCGGGAGTAGAAGATTTCGAGCATCTCTTTCTGCAGCCGTTGGTGGATGTCGTCGGCTTCCTGTTTGTCCAGGTCGGCTGCGTTTACCCCGAAGACGTAGTTGTCGAGGTTGAACTCGCGCAGGATCATCTTGGTGTGGAAGAGGTTATCCTGGTACACGTTCACGTCCATCATCTGGTACGCGGCGCGGGTGTCCTCGGTGAGGTAGTCCTGGATGGAGCTCATCTCGTGGTCGCTGTAGTGCTTCTTGCCGTTTACGTCGCGGGTGAAACCGCGTACGCGGTAGTCGACGGTGACGATGTCAGAGTCGAAGCTGTGGATCAGGTAGTTGAGCGCCTTCAGCGGTGAGATGAGGCCGCAGGTGGAAACGTCGATGTCCGCCCGGAAGGTGCTGATACCCTCGTACGGATGGCTTTCCGGGTAGGTATGGACGGTGACGTGGCTCTTGTCGAGGTGGCCGACCAGGGTTTCCGGCAGCGGGCCCGGGGAGGCTTCGCTGATGTTGCCTTCGGGGGCTTCCTCGTGCTCGGCGATGAGCATGGTGACGCTGGCACCGTGGGGGTCGTAGTCCTGGTGGGCGATGTTGAGGATGTTGGCGCCGATGATCTTCACTACGTCGGTGAGGATCTGGGTCAGGCGTTCGGCGTTGTACATCTCGTCGATGTACTCGATGTAGGCCTTGCGCTGCTCTTCGGTGCGCGCGTAGCAGATATCGTAGATATTGAAGCTGAGGGACTTGGTCAGGTTGTTGAAGCCGTGAAGTTCCAGTTTGGGTTCCATCGGCATGCCCCTCCACTCTCTTGCACACGGTGCTGGTAAAGCCGCGTATTATGCCTGCGTCGCTCTGCGCTGAACACCATTGGTCTGCTCAGGGATTTCCCGGACTGATTCTGTCCTCTGTCACAAGAATGCGGATGCTTTTGCCGGTTTCAAAGGCTGCGGGATAACTTTCCGGGAATCGCCACAAGTACATCCATGTAGGCTGCGCGGTGGCCATCCCTGGCCACCGAGCTTCCCTCCAAGTCATCCCGCAGCCTTTGAACCCCAAGTCCTGCAGGTAGCGTTAGCTCATTTCTTTGGCTCGAGACCCTTGGTCTCTATTATTCATGAATAGTGTAGTCATGCGTGATCTCAACCCCGGCCTTCTCCAGCATGATCGAAGCCGAGCAGTACTGCTCGGCCGAAAGCTGGATGGCACGGGCGACGCGCTTTTCGTTCAGATCCTGTCCGGTCACGTGGAAGTGGATATGGATCTTCGTGAAAACGGAGGGAACCGAATCCGCACGTTCGGCGGTGATTTCAGCGCGGCAGTCGGTGACGTTCTGGCGGGATTTCTGGAGGATGCTCATGACGTCGAAGGAGGTGCAGCCGCCGAGGCCGACGAGCATCATTTCCATGGGGCGTGCGCCCTGGTTCTCGCCGCCGTGGTCGGGCGGGCCGTCCAGCTGGATGTCGTGGCCGGAGCCGGTGGTGGCGCGGAAGCTGGCGGCGCCGGTCCAGTTAATCGTGGTGTTCATGGCCATAACAGCGGCGATCTCCCAAAACGTTGGATTGAGGTGTGGTCTGGCGGTGTTATACGGGAAGCTCGGTCGCCAGGGGTCAGGCCGAAAGGTCTGACGGGTTGCCACGGATGGCAACCCAGGACTGGCACACGGAGCAGGATAGCGCAGTGTGCCAGGCGACCGCGCAGCGTCCATGGATGGATTCATAGCGATTCCCGGATAACACCGCCAGACTGCGCCTCCCTGCAGGAAAGGAGCAGGCTACCACAGCCTTAAATCTTGAGGGTATCGCACCGGACGACGAACCCCTTGTGCTGTTCTATACTGGGTGCTATCAAAAGGAGATGCCCCGCCGGGGCCAGAACGGAAACGTCCATAACAGAATCAGGATGCCATCATGACCAGTATTGCCAGACCCGTCGACAACAAGACCAAGCACCTGGACTACTTCCTGTCCCAGTGCCACCGGCGGCGTTACCCGGCAAAGAGCACCATCATCTACGCCGGCGATAAGAGCGACTCACTGTTCTACATCGTCAAGGGCTCTGTCACCGTCATCATCGAGGACGACGACGGCCGCGAGATGATCATGGCCTACCTCAACGCCGGCGACTTCTTCGGCGAAATGGGCCTGTTCGACAACATGGACTCGCGCAGCGCCTGGGTGAAGGCCAAGACCGAGTGTGAGGTTGCCGAGATCAGCTACACCAAGTTCCGCGAGATCTCCCAGGAAGACCCGAAGGTCCTGTACTTCATCGGCGAACAGATGGCGTCGCGCCTGCGCCAGACCACCCGCAAGGTTGGCGATCTGGCCTTCCTCGACGTGACCGGCCGGGTCGCGCGCACGCTGCTCGACCTGTGCGAGGAGCCGGATGCCATGACGCACCCGGACGGCATGCAGATCAAGATCACCCGCCAGGAAATCGGCCGCATCGTGGGCTGCTCCCGCGAGATGGTGGGCCGAGTCCTGAAAACACTCGAAGACCAGGGCCTGGTACAGGTCTCCGGCAAAACCATGGTTGTTTACGGAACCCGATGATGAAAATCTACGAAATGAAAAAGGCGCCCAATCCGAGGCGTGTGCGTATGTTCATGGCCGAGAAGGGCATTCTCGACCAGGCGGAATTTGTTGAGATGGATCTTCAGCAGGGCGAGAACCTCACGCCCGAATTCGCACAGAAGAATCCCATGAAGAAGGTACCGGTGCTGGAGCTCGACGACGGCACCTGTATCTCGGAAACCATGGCCATCTGCCGTTACTTTGAGGAACTCCACCCGCAGCCGCCGCTGCTGGGCAAGGATGCGCTGGACAAGGCAAAAGTTGAGCAGTGGCTGCGCTGGCTCGAGCTCTATTTCTTCATGCCCACTGGCATGTGTTTCCAGCATACCAGTGGTGTTTTCAAAGACCGCATGACCCCGATCCCGGAATGGGGCGAGGAATGCCGCAAGGGTGTGGAGAAGTTCATGCACTTCCTGAACAAGCACCTGGAAGGGCGCGAGTTCATCGTGGGAGATCATTTCACCGCGGCGGACATCAGTGCTCTGTGCACCGTCGACTTCAACAAGGTCAACAAGATCGGTATCCAGGCCGACCAGACCAACCTTCAGGCCTGGTACGACCGCATCTCCCAGCGCGAGTCCGCAAAGGTCTGACAGAGCCGGGGCCCGCGCCTACCGGGTAGGCGCGGCTTCCGCCGGCACGTCCACGATGTCCTCATGCAGCGGCACCAGCCGCTCCAGCAGCCGGTTCTGTGCCCAGGTGGGCACTTCTTCCTCTTCCATGGCCCGGACCAGCTGTTCCGCCAGGGCATTGAACTGGGTGTCGGTCACGCCCATGCCGGCGTGGACCGAGCGCATGTCATCGCCGCTGTAGGTGCAGGGGCCGCCACTGAGCTGGCAGAGCTGGTCGCTCAGGTTGCGGTGGAAGCGCCGTACGTCGATGCCCTTGAACTGGAAGGCGATGCGCTCGTCATCCGCGATGCGGCCGAGCAGTTCCTTCACGATCGTCTCGATGCCGGAGCGTTCGCCCAGGGCCTGATAGAGTTCACCGGATTGTTCCTGGGCGTGGGCAGGCATCAGCGCAAAGACGCTGAGCAGCACTGCAAGCAGCATCTGGCGTTGGACTCGCATGGTCAGAAACTCCCTTCGATGGACAGGTAGGCGCCGTCCTGGGATTCGAGGCCGGCGATGTCGCCCAGGTTCACGTAGGCGGCGGTTATCGAGAGACGGCGGTCCGGGATCCAGGCAACGTAGAGATCCCACCAGTCGTCTTCCGCGGCAAAGCCAAGGTTGTCCGGTTTCTCGCGGTACTCCCCGCCGATCAGCCAGTCACGCCGCAGGAACAGGCCGGCGCTGGCTTCGGCGACCAGCTCGTGGCTGTCCCGCTGGTCACCACCGAAGCCCAGCAGGCCACCCTGGTTCGCCCGGGTGGTGCGGAGCGTGCCGTTCACCACCAGGTTGCGGCCAAAGGGCCCGGCGAGGAAGAGTTTGCTGCCACTGAGGTAGACATCGGTGCCGGTGTCATCCTTGGCGCCCACGGCCGCCGGTATCTCTGAGACCCGATGGCGCTTGTGCTGTACACCAAGACTCCACTGGCCGTAGGGGCTGTAGATTAGATCGCCTGCCAAGCGTGCCTTGAGACCGAAGATGTCCTGTTTGAGATCCGTTTCTCCGAACGGCAGCGCGAAGGCCAGCGTGTCCATTTCGAGCTCCTGGCGGGCAAAGCTCACCTCGATCCGGTTGCGCCAGTTGAAAGCGGCGCCCTGGACGTTGAGCGTGTAGTCCTGTGTATTCGCCCTGGATAGCGCAACGGTGCCACCCCACTCCTCATCACTGGCGTAGCCGGCGAGGGTGGCCCAGGGACTGATCCCGCCGCCCGCGCTGCCCTCGATGCTGGTCACGCCGCCCGTGCCCCAGAGGCGACTTCCGGGGGGCTCGGCACTGGCTACTGGCGCCATCCCTGACCCCAGGGCGAACGCCAGTGCCGTGAGTGTCCATACCTTGTTCATGGTGGATCTCCGCTTTTGTCGAGCCCCTGTTCCCGGGCCCACTGTTCATAACGGGCGGCCCAGTCGGGCAGGTCCGCACCGGCCATGGGACGCCCCATGAAGAACCCCTGGGCCTGTTCGCAGCCCCACTTCTGGAGCAGTCGCCAGCTCTCGTGATTCTCGATGCCCTCGGCACAGACCCGGAGCTGGAGCCCGTGGGCCAGGTCGATGGTGGATTTCACGATCAACTGGTCCTGCTCCTCATGGCTCATGTTCAGGACAAAGGACTTGTCGATCTTAAGTTCCTGGACCGGTAACTGCCGGAGCTGGGCAAGCGATGACTGCCCGGTTCCGAAGTCATCCACTGAAATGTTCGCGCCCAGCGCACGCAGCTTCTCCAGGGTCTGGAGCGCAACGCCTGTGTCGCTCATAACCGCACTTTCCGTAATCTCAAACGTCAGGCGGTGCATCTCGCCCTCAAGGTGCCGGAAATGGTAATGGACCTTCTCCGGCAGACCCGGATCGGCCAGGTCCAGTGCCGACAGGTTGATGGCCAGCTTAAGGTCCATTCCACGGCCCTGCCAGTCCCGGCTGTCTTCGGCCGCCATGGCCATCACCAGTTCGGTCAGTTGCAGGGTCTGGCCAGAGCTTTCCGCAAGGGGGATGAACTCGTCGGGGCCGATGAACCCAAGCTCCGGGTGGTGCCAGCGAACCAGGGCCTCCACCCCGACGAACCCTCCGGTATCCAGCGCCAGCTTGGGTTGATAGTTCAGGTGGAGCTGGCGGTTCTGGATGGCATCGTTGAGGTCGCGGATCAGCTGGATCTCACGCAGGTGCTCCTCGTCGCCACCCGGGGTGTAGAGGGCGATGTGGTTGGTCGTATGGGGCGCGCGTTCCAGCGTGAGGTCCAATCGCCGCTGGACCTCGTCAATGGTCCCGGCCTGTTCCGGAATCCTCAGGGCGGCGAGATCCACGTGGATCTGGACCGGGCTGCCGAAAACCTCCACGGAGGTCTCGATACGCTGTTTCAGCCAGGTGAGACGTTCCAGCAGGCTGTCATCTTCCAGATGCGGCAGTATGGCGACGAACTGGCTGCCGCCGGTGCGGCCCAGATTCCCGGGGCTCAGCAGCACACCGTTGAGTCTCAGGGCGGTGGCGATCAGGGTTTCATCCCCGAAGCGGAAGCCCAGCATCTCGTTGATGGTCTTGATGTCGGGCATGTTGATACCAATGACGCTGGCCTGCTCCCCGCTGTCCAGGCAGCGCTGGAGCCTCTCCTTGATGGCCCGCCAGTTCCAGTTGGGGAGTCCCGTCAGGCTGTCATGGGTGGCCGCATGCTCAATCCGCTGTTCGTGCTGGAGGATGCTGCTGCGCATGTTCAGCAGGGACCGGAGCAGGATCCGGGGTTCCCCGGGGACCCGTATCTCGGGGGGTGCGGCATGGCGATCCTCGCCCAGTGCCTGGGCGAATCGGGAGAGCCTGAAGATGGGGCGCCCGAGGGTGCGGGCGGTTACAAGGACCACGCCGCTGGCAATTGCAAGGACCACAGCCAGCACCACAGCCATCTCCAGGATCAGCGAGTAGTAGCGCGAGAGAGCGCTGGCCCTGTCCTTGAGAAGCCAGACCTGTGCCGGCGGCTGCCCGATGCTTTCCAGGTCCATGGAGCGCATGAAGAACCGGTTGTTTTCGCGCATACCGGAGGCCGCCACTGGTGTTGATGCCATCGCCCGGGAGGGTAGTTCCGACTCGGGGAGACTGGTCCCGAGAATCCGGTTATGGTCTCCGGTGGCCTGGAACACGATGTCAGTGGCGGTGAGATCGGCGATAAGATGGGCGAAGTCATCATCAAGACGAAAACCGGCAATCAGCCAGGCCTTCAGTCCCGCGCCTTCGATCGGGACCATCAGAACCTGGTGGACCTGGTTACGCCATCGGGTCACGGCCGACACGCTGCCTTCCTGGTGGGCCTTTTGGAACAGCTTACTGAAGGGTACTGGCTTGCCATTATCAAGGTCTGCCAGGTTGGCGAGCAGCCTGCCGTCATCGTCCGCAATCATTGCAAGATCGGTATTGGCCCGCGAGCTGTGATTCTCGAGCGCGCTGGTAATGGTCGCGATGTCCCTGGAGGCGATGGCCGATTTTAGGCCGAAGTCCCGCGACAGGATCTGGAGGTTGGAGACCAGCAGGTCCGTGCGCGCGTCGATCACCTCTTTGGCAACCCGCTCGGCGACGTTCAGCTGCTCTTCCGCCCGGGCTTTCTCTTCCTCGAACAGGTTATACATCAATACCGCGGCCACGCTGCCGCTGGCGAGGACCACCAGTGCCAGCATGGCGAGCATCAGTCGTGCCCGGAAGCCGGTTTCAGGCAGTAATGCCATCAGAGATCCTGGAACTCCTGCTGGATCTGGTCGAGTTCGTCATTACCGTCGTTTCGTGGCTCGAGTGTCACACGGACGCGCATCTCGGAAAGGGAATCCGGTGTCAGGGTGTGTTGGCTGTAACGATCAGTGTCGGCGAAGCGCCGGTGCCAGATGTTGGCCTTAACGGGCTGCTTGCCGGCACTGGATGCAACATCAAAACGGGCCTGGCCATTGGTGTCGGTCAACGCGTAATGGGGCCGGTCCGTGACCAGGATGAAGCCCTGCATATGATCGTGGATGTTGCACCCGATTTCGACAATACCGCTTTGGTCGAACTGGATGGGGGCTTCCGGCTCGCCGGCGTAGAGCTCGATATTGAAGGTCTTTGCCTCGGAAAAGGAGTAGACATGGTGCTGGGTATTGTCGCGATTGGGGAAATTGACCTCGGAGCCGGCCGGAATCACCAGTAAGCCGGGACGAAAGGCCCGGTTCTCCTGGGCGATGGTGAACGTGTCCGTTGAGGGTTTGCCCGCGCCGGGCAGGGTAACCACGGCATTTTCGACCGGTTCGTCGGTGCGCTCATTGATCACGGTAATGGTGAGCGGTTCGGCGAAAGCGGACGTGGCAATGAAAAGTGCGCAGAGAGCAGCGCACTTGATCGGGCGAAGCAGTACAGGTCTCATGGCCTGGCCTATTGGGGTCGTCTGACAGGCTGAACATAGCAGATATTGTAGGTTTACGATGGTGTAGGCGGCCGCGTTCAGGGCTTTTTGTCAGGGTTTTTAAAAGAACAGCTCACCCAGCTTGTAGCCCGGGCTGCCCGCCCGCATGAAGGACTCCCCTACCAGGAAGGCGTGGATGCCGCGTTCGCGCATGGCGTTGACGTCTTCACGGGTATGGATGCCGCTTTCCGTAATGGTAAGGCGCCCGCTGGTTAAGCGCTGGTGCAGCTCCCAGGTGGTCGCGAGTGAGACTTCGAAGGTGTGCAGGTCGCGGTTGTTGATACCGAGCAGGGGGCTCTCTACCTGAAGGGCCTGGTTGAGCTCCGCTTCATTATGGACTTCCACGAGTACATCCATGCCCAGTTCACGGGCGATGCCAGCCAGGTCCTGCATCTGGGCAACAGACAGGCAGGCGGCGATCAGCAGGATGCAATCGGCGCCCGCAATGCGGCTCTCGTGGATCTGGTATTCATCCACCATGAAGTCCTTGCGCAGGACGGGCAGGGTGCAGGCTTCACGGGCGGCCAACAGGTCGGCTTCACCGCCCTGGAAGAAGTCCCTGTCGGTCAGGACGGAGAGGCAGGCTGCGCCGTGGGCCTCGTAGTCGCGGGCGATGGCGGCGGGGTCATAGGGGTCGCGAAGCACACCGGCACTGGGCGAGGCCCGCTTGATCTCGGCGATCACCGCTGGATCACCGGCATCGATCCGCCGTTGCAGTGCGGCGGCAAAACCACGCGTGGCGGGCTGTTCCCGCGCTTCGCTCCGGCAGTCCTCGAAAGACAACCGCCGCTGGCGCTCGGCCACTTCCTCATGCTTGCGGGCGACGATGCGTTTGAGAACCGTGGGCGTACCGTCGTTCATTCCGCCTGCTCCATTCGTTGGCTGAGTTCGGCCAGCTGCTCCATGCGTTCCAGGGCACTGCCGTTTTCCATGGCGGCCAGGGCCCTGCGGGCGCCTTCGGTCAGTGATTCCGCCAGGTCGCCGGCATAGAGTGCGGCTCCGGCATTGAGCGCGATCATGTCCCGGGCGACGGCGGCGCGCTCACCCGGACTCGGACTCAGGGCCTCCCGGATCAGGGCCAGGGACTCGGCGGCGTCGGCCACCTGGAGGTCAAAGATCGGCTGGGCCCTGATGCCCATGTCTTCCGGGCGGATATGGTATTCGCTGATCTCACCGTCTTTCAGTTCCGCGACCCGGGTCCGGCTGGCCAGGCTGATCTCGTCCAGCCCGTCCTCGGAGTGGACAATCAGGATATGCTCGCTGCCGAGCCGGCGCAGGACTTCCGCCATGGGCACACAGAGGTCGCCGTTGAACACACCGATCACCTGGTGCTTCACGCCCGCCGGGTTGGTCATGGGCCCGAGGATGTTGAACAGGGTGCGGATGCCCAGCTCCCTGCGGGGCCCCACGGCGTGCTTCATGGCCGTGTGGTGGTTGGGGGCGAACATGAAGCCCACGCCCAGCTCGTGCACGCAGCGGGTGATCTGCTCCGGCGTCATGTTCAGTCGCAGCCCGGCCTGGTCGAGCAGGTCTGAGCTGCCGCTGCGCGAGGAAACCGAGCGGTTGCCGTGCTTGGCCACGTTGCCACCGGCCGCGGCGATAACGAAGGTAGCCGCAGTAGAGACGTTGAACAGGTTGGCCCCGTCACCGCCGGTACCGACGATGTCCACCACATTGGGCACATCCAGCGTGACGCCGGTGGCCAGCTCCCGCATGACTTCCACGGCGCCGGTGATCTCGTCGATGGCCTCGCCCTTCATGCGCAGGCCGATCAGGAAGCCACCGATCTGAGCGTCCGTGGCCTCGCCCTGCATGATGGTGCGCATCACAGCCTTCATGTTCTCGGTGCTCAGGTCCTGTCGCTCGGCGACTTTGGCGATGGCGGTCTGGATGTCCATGGTGGTCTACCCCCGGTTCGTCATGTTCAGAAAGTTCTGCAACAGCTCATGGCCGTGGCGCGTCATGATCGACTCCGGGTGGAACTGCACACCCTCGATGGTCAGGGTACGGTGCCTCAGGCCCATCACCTCCTCCATGGAGCCGTCCTCATTCTCGGTCCAGGCCGTGATCTCGAGTTCGCTGTCGGGCCAGTGATCCTTGTCCACCACCAGCGAGTGGTAGCGTGTGGCCTCGAACGGATTCTCCAGCCCGGCGAAAACGCCCTCGCTCCGGTGATGGATCATCGAGGTCTTGCCGTGCATGACCTGGCCGGCACGGATTACCTTGCCGCCGAAGACCTGGCCGATGCACTGGTGACCCAGGCACACGCCCAGAAGCGGGATGCGACCGGCAAAGCGGCGCACCACCTCCAGCGAGATGCCGGCCTCGTCCGGTGAACAGGGGCCGGGGGAGATCACGATTCGCTCGGGGGCCATGGCCTCGATCTCGTCGAGGCTGATGGTGTCGTTGCGGTGGACCTCCACGTCGGCGCCCAGTTCGCCCAGGTACTGGACCACGTTGTAGGTGAAGGAGTCGTAGTTATCGATCATCAGCAGCATGGTGTCTCCCTCGCCTCAGTGGTCGAAGTCGGTCAGGGCCATGTCGGCGGCCCGGAAGATGGCGCGACCCTTGTTCTGGGTCTCCTTCCATTCAAGGCGCGGCACGGAATCCGCCACCACACCGGCACCCGCCTGGATATGCAGGGTCTCATCCCTGATGACCGCGGTACGGATGGCGATGGCCGTGTCCATGTTGCCGCTCCAGGAGAGGTAGCCCACGGCGCCGCCGTAGACGCCGCGCTTGACCGGTTCGAGCTCGTCCAGGATCTCCATGGCGCGGATCTTGGGGGCGCCGCTGAGCGTGCCCGCCGGCAGTGTGGCGCGCAGCACGTCCATGCAGGAGAGGCCCTCGCGCAGCTTGCCGGTGACGTTGGAGACGATGTGCATGACGTGGGAGTAGCGCTCGACCGTCATGGTGTCCGTGAGCGTCACCGAGCCGGTTTCGGTCACACGGCCGATATCGTTGCGACCCAGGTCGATCAGCATCAGGTGTTCGGCGCGTTCCTTGGGGTCGGCCAGCAACTCCCGTTCCAGCGCCTCGTCTTCTTCGCGGCTGGCGCCGCGCTTGCGGGTGCCGGCGATGGGGCGCACCGTCACTTCCTCATCCTCGACTCGAGCCAGGATCTCCGGCGAGGAGCCCACGATGTGGAAATCCTTCAGGTTGAGGAAGTACATGTAGGGCGAGGGATTGAGGCAGCGCAGAGCACGGTACAGGTTCAGCGGTGGGGCTTCGAAGGCCACGGACATGCGTCGTGAGAGTACGGTCTGCATGACGTCGCCGGCCAACACGTATTCCCGGATCTTCTCCACCGCCGCTTCGAAGTCGGTCTGGGTGAAGTCCGAGTGGAAGTCACGCTCCTCGATGCGATTGCCGGTGGCCTCGGAAACCGGGCTGGTGACACGGGTTTCGCGCAACCGTTTTTCCAGTTCATCCAGCCGCTGAACGGCCGCTTCATAGCTTCCGGCGCTTGCCGGGCTGGCCTGGACGATCAGGTGGAGCTTGCCGCGCAGGTTATCGAACACCACCACTTCGTCGGAAACCATCAGCAGGACATCCGGTGTGCCCAGCTCGTCCGGCGGTACGCTGTCCCGCAGCCGGGGCTCGATGAAGCGCACCGTGTCATAGCCGAAGTAACCCACCAGGCCGCCGTTGAAGCGCGGCATGTCCGGCAGGTCCGGGGAGTGGTAACGGGCCTGGAAGGCCTCGATGTAGGCCAGCGGATCCTCGGCGGTGAGCGAGTCGATTACGCCATCGTCGGATTCGTGCACGATCTCATGGCCGTTCACCCGTACCCGTTCGCGGGCTGGCAGGCCGATGATGGAATAACGGCCCCACTTCTCGCCGCCCTGGACGGACTCCAGCAGGTAGGAATAGGGGCCATCGGCCAGTTTGAGATAGGTGCTCAGTGGGGTGTCGAGATCCGCATACACTTCCCGGTGGACGGGGATGCGGTTATAGCCTTCGCCGGCATAGGCGTCGAACTGTTCGGGCGTCATGGATCTGTCCTGAAAAAAGCATGGGCGTTGTGGAATCGTGGCGTCGGCCACGGGCGCTCAGTGGTGGCGGTTCACCATCGCCAGCGCGGGTTCGCCCAGCGTGCGGGGTGCACGATCAGAGTTGCTTCTTTCAGTCCGGCGGTCACGGCCGCTCTCCCGATGGTTGGAATAACGATCTCAGGTTAGCGAAGAGGCTCCTGGGAAGCAACCGTCGTCATCCGCTCTCCACAAATGATACGGATTCGTATTTGCGCTATTTCTCCCGGGACTGCACAATGGCACGGAGTTTTGTCCACCCGGTCTCCGGACCCGCGAGTGCGGTTTATGCAGGCATCGGATCATTGTGAACAATCGGCTTTCCTTGCGCTTGCGGCTCGGGTTCACCCGGGGCTCAACGGCGCAGCGGCGCCGTCTGCGGAACCGGGCCTTGAGCACGGTGCTGACAATGCCCGGGTGATCGACGCGATTCACAGTGTCTGGGCGGAGGCCTATCCAGAAGCCGGGGAGCCGTATTCCTCGGTGCGAACCTGGACGCTTCTGATGTGGCAGCCCGTGTTCCTCTCGGTCCTGGGCGTGCATGGCCATGGCGTCGTGGTCCCGGTTGATCGGCTATGGCAGAGAGTCGAAGAGGGCATCGTCGCGGGTTTCAGGCTGCAGGAACACTGGCCTGTCGCGCCGGCTGTGGAGGAGGAGCTCATCAGGGACGCCACGGCAAGGCTGCTCAGGGTTCGGGATGCGCTTCTCGAGGATCTGAGGCGTGTTGCCCGGATCAAGCCACTGACAGCCAACCGCCTGATGGCGGATATTCTGTTGCTTGCCCTGCAGCGCCTGGCGATGGTCGAAACCGGGTTCAGCAACGAGCGCCTGCAGTTACTGGGTGAGGCATGGCTTGCGGCAACCGGATTGCGCCACCAGAGCGGGTATCTGCCCCTGCAGCTCCAGAACGAACGGGAAGTGCTGGGGCTGGAGCGCCGCGCCTGCTGTATGCATTACCGGCGGGATGACGGCTGTTACTGCTCGTCCTGCCCCAAGCTGGCGCGTTCGGAGCGGGAGAGGCGCCAACTGGAGGAGTTGAGTCATGAAGCTGTCGCTGTCTGATATCCGGGTTCACCGTGACGGGCGAACGATACTCGGCCTGGAGGAACTGACCCTGCGTGACGGCGAGTTCACCGCCATCCTCGGTCACAATGGGTCTGGCAAGTCCACCCTGATGCAGCTCATGGCGCGGCAGATGAGACCGGACGAAGGCGAGATCCGGCTGGGCGGGGAACCATTGGCGCGCTATGGCCAGCGGGATCTTGCCCGGCGCCTGGCCTTCCTGCCCCAGCAGCTCCCGGAAGTGGCGGGTCTGGATGTGCGCGAGCTGGTGCGCCTGGGGCGATTCCCGTGGCGGGGGCTGGTGCGGCGCTGGCAGAGCGGGGATGCAGCGGCCGTGGACTGGGCCCTGGAACAGACTGGCATGGCGGACTACGCCACGCACCTGGTTGACGAGCTTTCCGGTGGTGAACGCCAGCGTGCCTGGATCGCCATGCTGCTGGCGCAGGAAGCCCCCATGCTGTTGCTGGATGAGCCCACCTCCGCGCTGGACCTTTCCCACCAGTACGAGTCCATGACGCTCCTGCGCAACCTTAACCGTTCGGCGGGGCGCGGGGTCGTTGTGATTCTCCACGACGTGAACCTGGCAGCCCGCTACGCCGATCGCGTGATCGCGCTCAAGCACGGGGAGGTGGCGTTCGACGGCACGCCCGAGGCCATGCTGTCGCCGCATCTGCTCACCACCCTCTACGGTATTGATATCAACCTGATCCCCCAGCCCGGCACACAGCGGCCGGTTGCGGTGGTCGCCTGACAGGAGTCATCGTCACCCATGGTTCTGCAACTGAAACAGCAGCTGGTTCTGGTCGTCGCTCTTTGCCTGACCCTCACCGCCCAGGCGGAGATCACCGTTACGGACAGCCGGGGCCAACAGAGCTTTGAGTCGGTGCCCGAGCGGGTTGTCGCCCTGAACTGGTCCATGGCGGAGAATCTGGTGGAGCTCGGCGTTACCCCGGTGGGCGTGGCGGACGTGGCCGGTTACCGCAAGTGGGTCGTACAGCCGGAACTGCCGGAGTCGGTGGTCAACGTTGGTAAGCGCTCGGAACCGAACATGGAGCGGATCGCGTCGCTGGATCCGGACGTGATCATCCTCTCCACGGACCAGTCCGGATTGGCCGAAAAGATGAGCCGGGTTGCGCCGGTCCTGTTCTTTGACGCCTTCCGCAAGGACCACAGTAATGCGGAAAAGGCCCGGGAAATCTTCCTGGAGCTGGGACGCCTGTTGGAACGCGAGGAGCAGGCGCAGCATCAGCTCGACATGCTGGAGGCCCGGTTTATCTGGCTGCGTGGCCGGATCCGTGACCATTTCGGGGATACGCTGCCGGAGGTGACCAGTGTGGGCTTTGCCAGCCCGACCGTGGTCCGGGTGTTTGGCCGGAACGGCATGCCGTGGTATGCGCTCCGCCAGCTGGGCCTTGAGTCCGCCATGCCGCAGCCGCGCAGCCAATGGGGGCAGACCCAGAGGGAAGTGGCTGACCTGAAACGGCTCAACAGGGAGGATGTGCTGCTGTACTTCAAGCCCACGGTCCTGGCGGGGGATCTCCTTGAGAAACCGCTCTGGAATGCGCTGCCAGTGGTGGAGGCCGGACGTGTGGCGCCAGTGGCACCCAGCTGGGTCTATGGCGGCGCCATGTCGCTGCGCTACCTGGCCGAGAATATGACGGACGCATTGCTGACCATTGAACCCTGATGCTGCCCCGGTATGCGGTCGGGGCGGGCCTGGTTCTCGCCCTTGGGGTGCTCCACCTCCAGCTGGATAACGAACTTCCTCTCGCCGCCCAGTGGCAGTTGGTCACGGGGGGCGAACCCGACGGGTTCGAGGAGGTCCGTTACTATTATGCGGCCCTTCCCAGGGTCATCCTTGCCGTGCTGGTAGGGGCGGTTCTGGGCACTGTTGGCAGTCTTCTCCAGCAGGTCACCCGCAACCCCCTGGTCTCGCCCCTGACGATCGGGGCTTCTTCCGGTGCCTGGCTGGCGCTGGTGTGTGCCAGTGTCTGGCTGCCCGCGCTGGCGGTGGATGAGCGTGCGCTTGTCGCCATGGTCGGGGCTGCGATTTCCGTGGGGCTGGTGTTGATCATCGCGGGGCGCAATGGCATCAGCGGCCTCCCCGTGATCCTTGCGGGCATGGCGACCCACCTGCTGATGGGGGCCGCGGCTTCCGCGATCATCCTCCTGAACCAGGAGGCCGCGCAGGGCGTCTTCATCTGGGGCACCGGCAACCTGACGCAGAATGACTGGAACTGGGTGCAGTGGCTCTGGCCCCGGCTCCTGGTCCTGCCGCTGATCCTGATGCTGGCGCCCAGGCCGCTCACACTGATGCGCCTGGGCGAGGCCGGAGCGCGGGGGCGTGGCTTCAGTTACGGCCCTGTTCTGGTTGTTCTGCTCATTGGGGCGCTCTGGATCCTGGCCACCAGTATCACAGCGGTCGGGATCATTGGCTTCCTGGGGCTGATCGCGCCCAATATCGCCCGCTCGATGGGCGCGCGCCGTGCCGGCGATGAATTGTGCACCAGCGCGCTCCTGGGCGCCATGCTCTTGCTGGCCACGGATTCCCTGGCCCAGGCCGCCGGGGACTGGTTCGGTGAACTGATTCCCAGCGGCACCGCCGCCGCCCTGGTTGGTGCGCCTGCCCTGGTGATCTTTGCCCACAACAAGCTCAGCCATGGCGACCAGACGGCACTGAGTCTTCCGCACGGGGCACGCCGCACCACCTGGATGACATGGGGGCTGGCCGTCGGCGTGCTGCTCGCGCTGGTCCTGCTGACCCTTACCTATACGCCGGAAGCCTCCGGCCCGGCTTTCAGCCTGCCCTTTGCCTGGCCCTCGGACCTGGTGTGGTCCCTGCGTGCCCCGCGCCTTTTGACCGCCTCGGCGGCGGGAATCGGCATGGCCGTTGCTGGCCTCATCCTGCAGCGGCTGATCCGCAACCCATTGGCCAGCCCCGACATCTTGGGCATGTCCGCGGGCGCTACCCTGGCGCTGGTGATCTTTACCCTCTGGACGGGCACCTCCATCTACCAGGCAGGCCCCGGTGTGGCCTTCCTGGGCAGCCTGGTGGTGCTGGCGGTGCTGCTCGTGATCGGGCGGCGCTCCCACTACGCACCGGGGATCGTGATCCTGGTGGGCATTTCCCTCGCGGCGCTGATGGAGGCGCTGGTGCATTTTGTCCTGGCTCAGGGCACCCAGAGCGCGCACATCATCCTGGGCTGGCTCTCCGGTTCCACCTACCGGGCGTCCGCCGACAGGTCCCTCATGCTGGCGGCTGGCGTGGCGGCGCTGGTTCTTCTGGTGCTGGTATTCAACCGCTGGCTGACCCTGATCTCCATCGGCGACCCGATGGCCCGTGCCCGCGGGGTTAACGTGGCCCGTGCCCGGCTGGTCCTGCTACTGGTCGTCTGCGCGCTCTGTGCTCTGGTGACCGCGCTCATGGGGCCGGTGGCCTTCGTGGGCCTGCTGGCGCCGCATGTGGCAGCCCTTCTGGGAGCAAGGCGGGTTCTTCCGCAGCTGGTGCTGGCGGCCATGGTGGGGATGGGGCTGATGACGCTCTCCGACTGGCTGGGGCGGACACTGCTTTACCCGGACCAGCTGCCGGCCGGCCTGATGGCGGCGTTGCTCGGCGGGAGCTACTTCATTTTTCTGCTGACGCGGCGGCGTCTGGGGTAGGGGAGTAAAGGCCCGAATGGAGCGGGAGGATGTCCGGCCCGCCGGTGGTATGCCAGCGGGCCGGAAGTGCCGTACCTGGAGAGGGTTAATAGGTCAGGCTGTACTCAAGTGAGTAGGCGCGACCACGACCCGCGACGGTTCGCGCATTGAGGTTGAATGCCTGTGAGACGGGGACAATGTACTGCTCGTCAAACAGGTTGCTGATCCCCATGCGCAGTTCACCCGGGCCGACATCCACGTCGCCTGTCAGGTCCACCAGAGTGAAGCCTTCCACGTCGCCATTGGGGTACCCCTGGTCGCCCAGTTCCTTTCGATCGAACAGATGCTTGACCTGCGCCCGAACGGACCAGGCACTCGAGGGCGAATAACCCGCATAGGCGGTGATTTCCGGATTGCTGATGCGTGTCCCCGGAAGGTCCGTGTCGAGGTCACCATCGCTGTCAGCATCCTGACGCCCTTCCTGGTAACTGCCGGTGCCTCCGAGCGTCACGGCATTGGTAAGCTGGTAATCCGCCGTCAGTTCCAGGCCATGCACGCGTTCTTCACGCTGTTGAAGCTCAAAATTGGGGGGGCCGCCGAATGTGACACCCTCGTCTGAGGTGTTCATGAAGACAGTGGCGCTTGCCTGGAGCCGATCAAAGCGCCCCCGCCAACCCAGCTCATAGTTCTTGACCACTTGGGCTTCCGGGTCAACCTGCTCGGCGGAAACATCCTCCTCGCGCTTACGCAGCGCCCGTCCCACGTCGCCGACAGTGAAACCCTCGCTGTAATTGAGGAACACTTCCTGCTCATCCGTAAGGAAGTGGATCGCGCCAGCGTTGAAGAGGGTCTCCTCGTAGTCCAGCTCACCGCCTTGGACGGTTCCAGGATTAGCAAGTGTTTCGTCCTGGAAGGTCGGTATGTCCATGTTGACTCGCTCGTGGCGAACCCCTGCCTGGAACAGCCATTGGTCGCCGGCCGGAATCTTGAACTGGACGAAGGGCGCGTAACTGGTTTCCTCGATTTTGGGAACGCGGGTACGGCCATCAATAAGCCCCTGATCCCCTTCTTCCTGTTCGAAGTCGAGCCCGTAGACAGCATTGGCAAGACCCATCACTGAACGGTCATGGCTCACGCGCGCGCCAATACGGTTGACGGTGGCTTGGGACTGTCCGCTGCCGGTTTCGTAGCCGTTGTAGACACTGAACAGGGTTTCATAGTCCTGGTAGTACAGTTGCGAAGAAAAGGTGCCGCCCAGCGTATTCTCTGCGGTGTGGTTGAGACTGATATTGAGGTTCTCGGTCAGGGGATCCTTACCTGGCGGTTCCTGTTTGATCGCCGGGATTTTGGGGCCTTTCCCGGCGGGCGCGATCGACCTCCTGTCAGCCCGGTACTCGGAGTCCTGCTCACGCTTGTAGTAGTTCACCGCCAGGGTCAGGCGTTGGTCGGGTGTCAGTTGGTATCCGATCTTGGATTGGGCATTGTGCTCCGTCGATTCCGACAGGCTGCCACCCTGGATCAGACCATCCGCCGGGATGATGTCGTCCTCGCCATCGTAGAAAACGCCGGTCTTGGTTGCGCTGAGGTTGACGCTGTAATCCAGGTTGCCGCGGCTGCCGCGAACACCCTGATAGACACGACCACCGAGACTGTTGCCGTCCTCTTCCTGGCCGCTGACGCCGACCGTGCTCTGGAAGGTTGTATCCTCTGCGCCTTCGCCGCTCTTGGTAATGAAGTTGATGATGCCGCCGGTAGCGCCAAAGCCATAGTTGGCGACAGCTCCCCGGATCACCTCAACGCGCTCTACCGCTTCCGGTGCAATGGTCCGGACGAATTTGGAAGTCTGACGGATCGAGGAATTCTGCGGGACGCCATCGATCATCACCAGGAAGTCACGGCCACGCATCTGTTGCCCGACGTTGGTCAGGTTTTCAGACGATTGTCCGAGGCCTGGAACGAGATTGGACAGGATCTCGCCCATGTCACTGCTGATTCGGGCTTGCTGCTCGAGTTCTTCGGAATCAATCACCTGGACTGAGCCGGGTGTCTCGGCCAGCTTGCCCTGCCGGTTTCGGGTGGTCGAGATGGTGATGGGCGCCATCCCCATCTCGACTTCCGGCTCGGAACCGCTTTTCTGGGCAAAGGAGAGCGTCGGGCATGCGGTCAGCGCAGTGACCAGGGCAAGCTTGGAGGCACCCAATTGGAATGCCGTTCGTTGGGGGATTGTTCTGCGCATTGCAAACACTCCTGATTGTCGGGTTACGCGGGTTGGCGAGGTTACCAGATGGCAACACTAATGCAAATGATTATCACGTATAATTTTGGCATTGCCAGCAGGAAGTCTCGACCAAGCCCCAAGGACTCTTCCAGGGTCGGAAGCAGCAGTTGGAACAACTGGAAGCGCTCGTGCTGGAACGGATGTAGGGAAGAACGCAGTGCCCCTAGGGGAGCCGCGCCCGCAGTGCTCCTGGTCCACGCTGTAACAGGCCAGGTAGAAGAAGCCGCCGTATTCCGGGCCGTACCGCCGACCGTCCCCTCTGTCCATGTTGCCTCTGTTTTGGGGCGCACGTTGATGGAGTGGCCACTTAACAGGGCCTGTTCAAATGTGACCGGCTGCCGCCCATCCTGGTCATCAATCTGCAGGTGCTCTGCCAGCAGGTGCCGGCCGTTATGGGCTCTGAAGCGACATGGGATGATAAGGGATGTATTGTTGGAGCCCTGTAACTCGAGATGGTCCTAGTCCGTGGTAGCGGCGGGCCCGTGATAGCGTGGGATTGGCAATTAGCGAATAGGAAACATTGTCAAATAACAGTTCTGATTTTTAGGGTGAGAATGCAGCTTGATCTGACAACGCTCTCAATCCTTTTTGCCATTGGGTTTGGGGGCTGGTACTGGTGGCGGGCTCTGGGTACCAAGGAGCTGGCCCTGCAGTCGGCCCGGCGGGCCTGTGAGCGCGCGGACGTGGATCTGCTGGATCAGAGCGTGTGCCTGAGTGGGCTAGGGGTGCAGCGGGACCGGGAAGGGCGGTTGCGTCTGCGGCGGACGTTCAGCTTCGACTTCACGGCCACCGGCGACGGGCGCTATCGCGGGCGGATCGTGTTGCTGGGGCAGCGAACCGAGTCGGTTGACTTCGAACCACACCGGTTCTGAACGGGCGTTCTAGCGGGCCTGTTTCAGGGCCATCAGGAGTGCCTCGGCAGGCCATTCCCGTCGCTGCTGCTCGCAGTCATGTACCAGCTCGGTCAGCCTGGCATTGACCGGGGCTGTCGTGCCCAGCTGCTCCGCCAGCCGTACCACTTCGCCATTGATCCAGTCCACCTCGGTCCGGCGCCCGACCTCCAGGTCTTCCCACATGGAGGAGCGGGCGATGGGGTCGATCGCCAGCATGGTTCCGGAAAGACGCGTAAAGAGCCAGTCCGGGGCCTTCATCAGTGGTGGGATCAGAGCCATGGGCAGGGGGGTGAGCCGAACTGTGGGGATGCCCGCGCGCCGGAGCAGCTGCAGGGTCTCCGCCTGGGCCATCGCCAGGCAGCGCCGGTAGTCCCGGGTGGAGAGCTCTTCCAGAAGGGGTTTGCCGGAGAGGGCGTTGATGGGATTGTTCAGGTTCAGCAGCAGCTTGGACCAGAGCACCGAGTGCATGTCGTCCCGCTGTTCCAGTGCCAGACCCGCCTGCTCAAACCAGGGCAATGCCGGCGCGAGAGAGGGATCGCCTTCGGCCATCAGGTGGCCCTCGGTGCCGTGGTGGAAGTGTCCCGGTGCCTTCTGGAGCACATTGAACGGGATCATGCCCGCAAGGACCCTGGACTCCGGGAGCTGCTCGCGCAGCCGCTCGGCGTTGGAAATACCGTTCTGGAGGCTGATCACAGGGGTGCCGGGTTTCAGGTGCGGGGCCAGCTGCCGGGCGGCGTCGATGGTGGCCTGGGATTTGACCGTGACCAGGACCAGGTCCGCCTCTGCCGCTGCCTGTGGTTCCGTCTGATAACGCTCTGGAGCAAGCCGGGTCTCATGCCGGAAGCCCTCGTAGTCCGTCACGACCAGGGGGTGGTCACGGAGAGTGGCGGCCATGCGTTCGCGCCCGACCATGACCACATCCGCGCTGGCCGAAAGCAGTCGGCCACCCACGTAGCAGCCGACACTGCCTGCGCCGAAGATCAGGATCCGGGGGGAGGTATTGTTGTTGTCGCTCATCGGTTCACCGGTTGCAGGCGTCAGGGAAAACCCTAGCACCAACCTGGTGCGCCCGTAAGAGGCGGTTGGGGGCAGGCACCGTGCGCCGGCAGGTCCAGCAGGTAACGCTCACCGCTGATGGCCTCTTCCAGCCGGTCCGCCAGGATGGCGAGGATGCCGTCGTGTTCACCGGCAAGCCGCGTGATACGGGTTTCCAGTCCAGGGTTGCGGCTTTCGGCTTTGGCACAGATTGTGACCACATCACCGCCCTCACCAGCGTGCTTGCCGGGAGACAGGAACAGCATGGAAACGATGACCGGCCCCTGGTTGAAGCCCGGCTCGTCCAGCAGATTTTCAAGCAGCGGTTCGTTGAAGCGGTACTCGTCGCCTTTCCGCCTTTCCATGGAGGCTGGCGTTACGCTGCGGACCTGATCCTCCAACAGTGTTGCCAGCTGGCCGGCAAGCACGTTGCGCACCGCCGTTACCTCCGGGATGGGGCTTCCGTGGTCCGCCAGCACCACTGCCGGTTTTGAGCCCGCCGGCAGCTGCCGGAGCTGCTCTGCCACGCCGTCGCGGAGGATGCGCGCCAGCCTCAGGTCGGTAGGAGCCTGGAGATCGATGAGGGGAGACGCGACCCGGACCCGGACCCCGGGGTGAGCCGCCTGTACTTCCCCCAGTCGCTCCGGCAGGTAGCCGCTGAGTGCCCGGCTTGGCCCGAAGAAGAACGGCAGCACCACCATCTCGGTGACGCCCTGCTCGGCGCGCCAGGTAGCGGCCGGGCCGAGCGTTGAGGCGGGCACGCCATCCAGCTCTTCCGCCGGCACCTTGTTGGAGTGCAGCAGGGAGCGGGCCTCCACCGGCATGCCGGTGCGTTCCCCCAGCGCCGCGGCGACACGCCTCAGGTTGAGGGTGGCGCCGGGGCGCAGCGAGCCGTTGTCGACGAGAAAAACCGAGGTTCTGTCTGGATTCCGAGCTGTTTCCATGGAGGTTGGTACGTTACCGGGCCGGTGGGTGATCATCGCTCTGTCAGACTCTACCACGCGGCCTTGCGTTGACGGCGAATACAGCAGCTGCATGGCGTCTGGAGCGGGATAGGCCGTGTTGTGGGAGATATTGGATGTAAATTGTTATCGTTCGCGTTATCTGGATTTTCTGGTACGATACCCGTCTTACGCGACAAGGGTCTCGTCCATGCAACCTGAGTCCAGTGTCCAGCCTTCACGCTCTTTCGGGGTCAGGGATTTCCTGGCGTTCGGTAAGCACTACGGCATTGATTACCGGTTTCCCGATATCCCGTCCTCCGGACGGTCCGACCCGGACGTGACCGTGGCAAGGGGAAGCATCACGGAAACAGCACTGCCCTCCGGCTTCCGCTTCACCCGCTCCGAGCTGGAACTCTTCCAGTCCTATGAGTCGGCGTCCCTGGGCCATGCGCCCCTGCTGATCGTCATCGTGCTTGAAGGCCGGGTCAGTATCTCGGTGGGGGCCGTGTCGCGGGAGCTTGAAGGCGGTATGGCAGTCAGTCTCCAGTTGTGCCCTGAATACGCGCTCCAGGCATTCCAGCCGGCGGGACAGCGCCTGAAGACCCTGACACTGGCTTTCGATCCCGTCGCCGCAGGCAGCACGGGCACTGTCAGCCCGGCCCTGAGCGCTCTCCTTCGCAACATCCAGCACCCTTTCCGCCTCTGGCGGATGCCGGCCGCGCTGATCCAGTCCATTGAGCAGAGCCTGGTATCCCCCCTGGCCGAGCTCCAGAAGAAGCTCCTTCTCGAGGGGCTGGCGCTGCAGCTGGCCGCGTATGGTCTTGATGGTGACGAAGCTGGCGGCCCGCTGCGGCAGGTGCCCCTGTCCCATGAGCAGAAGCGGCTTGAGTCGGTCAGGCAGCTGCTGGCGTTCGCCCCGACGGAGCACTATACGCTGGAGGCGCTGGCCCAGCGGGCCGCGATGAGCTCCAGCGGTCTGCGTGCCAAGTTCCGTGCCACTTACGGGACCTCGGTGTTCGATTATCTTCGCCAGTGTCGCCTGGAGCTGGGGCGGTGTCATCTTGAGCAGGGCTACAGTGTCCAGCAGGCTGCCCATGGCAGTGGCTACCGGTATGCGTCCAATTTCGCGACGGCTTTCCGCCGCTATTTCGGGGTATCGCCCAGGGACCTGACCTGAGTGGTTTTGGCAGTCCGCATAGATAATCTGGCACTTTGAATACCTCTCTATGGATCTAAAGAAGAATAATTCGCATTATTCATTCAGAGATTAAGAGAGGCTTGCTGTATGGTTCATCCTTCCAGACTGTCGGTTGCCGTGGCGGTGGCTGTCGCCGGGGCCGGGTCCGCTCTGCCCATCGCTGCACAGGAAAACCAGGCTGACATCGGCGTTCTGCAGACGCTGGAGATTACAGCGCCCCGGGGGGCGACGAAGACGGAGACCCCCTTTGTCGAGACGCCGCAATCGATTTCCACCATTACCCGCGAGCAGATCGAGGAGCAGGGGGCCCGGAGTGTCCAGGAAGCGACACGCTACAGCGCCGGTGTGTTCACCAACCAGTATGGGGCGACGGCGAGCCGCTATGATGCGATCAAGCTCCGGGGTTTTGGCAGTGACAGCACGGACAACCAGTACCTGGATGGCCTCAAGGTTCTGAACGATAAGGGGACCTACAGCATCATGCAGATTGACCCTTACTTCCTCGAGAGCATTGAGGTGGTGAAAGGGCCTTCTTCCGTGCTGTACGGACGCTCCGCGCCAGGCGGCCTGATCGCCATGACGAGCAAGAGGCCCACCTTCACGCCGCAGTATCAGGTCCAGGCGTCCGTTGGGACCCAGGGCCACAGGAGCCTGGGCTTTGATTTCAGCAATGAGGTCGGTGATTCCGGGAACGCAGCCTATCGCCTGGTGGGCCGGGTCAAGCAATCGGATACCCAGTGGGACTACGTGGAGGAGGAACGCTACGCCCTGGCGCCGTCGCTGACCGTGGATCTGACGGACTCGACGACCCTCACCCTGCTGGCCCAGCTCCAGAAGGATCCGGAAGGCGGCTACTACGGCTCCCTGCCGGCAGAGGGGACGCTGGAACCCCGGAATGGCCGGACCATCCCGAATGATTTCTACGAGGGTGAGCCGTCACTTGAGGAATTCGACCGGGAACAGATGATGCTGGGCTACCAGCTCGAGCACCGGTTCAATGACACCTGGTCCGCCCGTCAGAACCTGCGCTATATGAACACGGACGTGGAATACGGCCAGGTCTATGTTTCGGGCGGCTGGGTCGGTAACAGTAATGAGCTTGCACGGACCTTTTTCGGGGCGGACGAGACGCTCGACTCCTTTGCCGTGGACAATCAGCTGATCGCGGAATTCGGCATTGGAGGGAGCCGGCACAGGGTCCTGACCGGCCTGGACTACCAGCGGGTTGATACGGATGCCTACTGGACCGCCGGCTACAATCCCGATTTCAGCTCTACCATTCCCCCGATCAATGCGTTTGATCCCCAGTACGGCAATACCGGGACGATCAATCCCTATCAGGACAACAAGCGGCAGCTCGAGCAGACGGGGGTGTATATCCAGGACCAGGTGGCCCTGGACCAATGGCGGCTGACACTAAGCGGTCGCCACGACTGGGTGGATGTGACGAACGAATACGACACGCTTCTGACTGGTGCGAGCGGGGACGAGGAGCTGGATGCGTCCAAGTTCAGTGGTCGTGCGGGGCTGCTTTACCTGTTTGATAACGGGGCCGCGCCCTATGTCAGTTACTCGGAGTCGTTCAGTCCCAGCAGCAATGTGGGCGAGGATGGCAACCTCATTGAACCCACGGAAGGCCGGCAGTACGAGGCGGGGCTCAAGTATGAGCCCGCGGGCACACGGGATCGTTACAGCGCTGCCATATTCCGGATTGACCAGGACAACGTGGCCAACTACATCCGCGATATCCGGGCCTATCGCGCGGTGGGCTCGACCCGGTCCGAGGGGCTGGAGCTGGAGGCCACCACCTGGCTGACACCCGGCTGGTCCGTTATGGCGAGCTACACCTATACCGATGTCACGGTCGAGGAGTCCAGCGCCGGCAACGAGGGCAATACGCCGGTTGCCACACCGCGTCACATGGCGTCTCTCTGGGGATCCTATGAATTCCGCAGTGCGCCGTTGCAGGGTCTGGATGCCGCCCTCGGTCTCCGGTACGTCGGTGAAAGCTGGGCGAATGAGGCCAACACGCTGGAAGTGCCGGATTACACCCTGGTGGATGCCAACCTGAGCTATGACCTCACGACCATGGGCATGAAGGGCGTGACCGCCAGCCTGAACGCCAGGAACCTGTTCGACAAGGAATACGTGGGGGCATGCTACAGCGAATCCGTGTGCTATTACGGTGCGGAGCGCAGTGTCGAGGCCACGCTGACCTACGACTTCTGAGCGGGTCGCGTCCAGCACCTGTTGCCCGGCGCGCGTCGCAGGTATCCTGACCGCTTTCCACCAAACGGGGAAAGAGGGCCATGGATGAAGCGATCCGCGCCGAAGGCCTGGTCAAGCAGTTCGGTGCCACCCGGGCGCTCGATGGGATCGACCTGAGCGTGCCGCGTGGCACCGTTCTTGGTTTGCTGGGCCCCAACGGTGCCGGCAAGACCACGGCGGTCCGCATCCTGGCGACCCTGCTTGCGCCGGATGCCGGGCAGGCTTGGGTGGACGGTTTCGATGTGGTCTGGGAGGCCGCTGCGGTCCGGAATCGCATCGGCCTTACCGGCCAGTACGCCTCCGTGGATGAAAAGCTCACCGGCCGCGAGAACCTGATCCTGATTGCCCGCCTGCTGGGTTTCCCCCGGCGGGATGCCCGGGCAAGGGCGGGCGAGCTGCTGGCGGAGTTCGGCCTGGAAGACGCGGCCCATCGGCCCGTCCAGACCTATTCCGGTGGGATGCGCCGGCGCCTGGACCTGGCCGCCAGCCTGGTGGGCCGACCCCGTATTCTGTTCCTGGACGAGCCCACAACCGGGCTCGACCCGCGCGCCCGCCTGGATCTCTGGAACCTGATCCGCCAGCTCGTGGCCCAGGGCACCACGGTGCTGCTCACGACCCAGTACCTGGAGGAAGCGGATAGCCTGGCGGATGAGATCGTGGTGATCGATCAGGGGCGTGTTATTGCCAGTGGCACCTCGGATCAGCTCAAGGCGCGCATCGGTGGACAGACCCTGGTGCTGGCGCCGGAGCACGAGTCGGACATGGCGACCGCGCTGTCGATCGTGACGGAGATCGTGGGGCGCGAGCCCGAGGTGGATGGGGCCCGGCTGCGGGTTCCGGTCAGTGACCCGGCACTGGTACCGGCCGTGGTCCGGCGCCTGGACGAGTCCGGCATCGTGGCCCGGGAGCTGACGCTGCGTGGTGCGAGCCTGGATGATGTCTTCCTGACACTGACCGGTCGCCACGCCAGCGTCGAGACGCCGGCCGGAGATGCGGAGGCAGCCCCATGAGCAGCCTCCAGCAGACCCTGACCCTCGCCTGGCGCTCCCTGCTTCAGCTGCGGCGCAATCCCTGGGAACTGATGGACTTCAGCATCCAGCCGATCCTGTTCCTGCTGCTGTTCCTGTATGTCTTCGGCGGTGCGGTCGCGGGCTCCACGGCAGCCTACCTGGACTTCATCCTGCCCGGCGTGATCGTGATGAACCTGGTGTTCGTGACCGTTTACGTTGGCCATGGGCTCAACACGGACCTGACCCGGGGCGTGTTCGACCGTTTCCGGGCCCTGCCCATTGCGCGCTGGTCGCCGCTGGCCGGGCGCATCCTGGCGGACATGGTCAAGCAGGCCTGGTGTGTCCTGCTGTTGCTGGTGGTGGGCTTCCTGCTCGGATTCCGGCTGGGGGCTCCGGTGAGTGGCGTGCTGGTAATGCTGGCCCTGCTGCTGGTGTTCGCTTTCGCCATGTCCTGGATCATGGTGTTGGTGGGCGTGGTGGCGCGGGATCCGGAACACGTGCAGCTGTTCGGGTTTACGGCGCTGTTCCCGGTGACCTTTCTCAGTAACGTCTTCGTGCCATTGGACACGCTGCCGCCGTTTATCCGAGCGGTGGTGGCAGCCAATCCGGTCTCCCTGTTGGCGGAGGCGTCCCGTGGGCTGCTCAGTGGCGGGCCGGTACTGGAACCGGCGCTGTGGTCCCTGGTGTGGGCCGGCGTGATTACACTGGTTTTCGCGCCCCTGTCGCTCTGGGCGCTGAACCGGCGGCTGGCGCGCAGCTAGAAGTGTCTAAAGCAGTTCCGTCAGGTCGTTCACGATCCAGTCCGGGCCGTAATCCGCGACCGGCGTCCCCTGGCTGTAGCCGTAGGTAACCGCCACGCTCGGGATACCGAGATTGCGTGCCCCGAGGATGTCCGAACCGGAATCCCCGATCATCCAGGCGCTGTCCGTTGGAGCGCCGAGCCGGTCGAGCGCCAGCTGCAGGTGGGCCGGGTCGGGTTTGCGGATGACGGTGCCGTTGTCACCGAGCAGGCTGTCGCCGCTGACAGTGGCCCCGAAGTAACGGGCGATGCCGAGCCGTTCCAGCAGCGGCTCCGTGAACTCGGCCGGCTTGTTGGTGACAATGGCCAGACGGGACTCCCGCGCCCGGCCTGCCTCCAGAAAAGGCATGGCGCCGGTATAGAGCTGGCTGTGATGCCCGTTGCAGGCGTGGTAAGCCCTGTAGAAAAGGGACTCCGCATGGTCGGCAAATCCCTTGTCTCCGGGCGTGGCGGGGTCGAAGGCATCAGCCAGGGCCCGTTCCACCAGCTTGCGGGCGCCGTTGCCGACCCAGAGCCGGGTTTTCTCAACACCCGCGGGGGCACGCCCCAGCTCCGCCAGCATGGTATCCACGGCGGCGGCCAGATCGGGGGCGCTGTCCACCAGGGTGCCGTCCAGGTCCAGCAGGAGTGTTTCGGGGAGCGCCGTGCGGGTCACGCTGATCGCGCCTCGGCGATCCGTTCCCGCATATCGGTGATGATGCGGCTGTAATCATCCTTCTTGAAGATGGCGGAACCGGCAACAAAGGTATCCGCGCCCGCTGCAGCGATCTCCCCGATGTTGTCTTCCTTCACACCGCCGTCCACCTCAAGGCGGATGTTACGACCGCTGGCATCGATCTTTCGGCGCGCCTCGCGCAGCTTGTCGAGGGTGCCCGGAATGAAGGACTGGCCCCCGAAGCCGGGGTTCACGGACATCAGCAGGATCATGTCGATCTTGTCCATCACGTAGTCCATGTAATGCAGCGGCGTGGCGGGGTTGAAGACCAGACCGGTTTTGAGCCCGGCTTCGCGCACCATCTGCAGGGAGCGGTCGATGTGTTCCGAAGCTTCCGGGTGGAAGGTGATGTAGCTGGCGCCGGCATCGATGAACATCTGGATCAGGTCGTCCACCGGCTTGACCATCAGGTGCACGTCGATGGGAGCGGTCACGCCATGCTTGCGCAGGGCTTCGCAGACCATGGGGCCGATGGTGAGGTTCGGGACGTAATGGTTATCCATGACGTCGAAATGGACCATGTCCGCGCCCGCGGCCAGGACGTTGTCCACTTCCTCGCCCAGCCGGGCGAAGTCCGCTGAGAGGATGGAGGGCGCGATAAGGGGCTCGTTCATGGGAAGATCCGCCATTGTTGATAGACTGTTGCCGAAAGGCAGCAGTTTAACGCTTCCGGCTTATTCCGTACCACAGGAGGTTCCGTGTTCCGTCGCTCCGTACCCATTGCCCTGATCGGTATTTGCCTTGGTGCGGCTGCATTGCCAGCCATAGGCCAGCAGGAGGACGCTGGCCAGGCCCCGGAGGGAGAGGACAACGCGGCGGGTGAGGATACCCAGCAGGGCGTCGAGCCGCCCAGCATCACCATGGTCCACTACGGGCCCGGTGATGCGGGTGGGTCGCTGGCATCGCTGTACCCGGATCAGGCGCTTGAGCTGGGCCAGGGTGAGAACGTCTTCACTGGCCTTCTGAAGCGGGAGACAGTCTCTGAGCGCCATGGTGGGGTCCTGGTTGTGGCGCCTTCCGGCCAGTCGCCTGACCAGGGAGTTGCGGGTGCGGTGAGAACGCAGCTCACCGATGCCGGCTGGCTGACTCTTTCGATTGCTCAACCGGCGGAGCCGGTAGCGGACCTGCCCGAGCGGGTTCTGGAACCCGTCCAGCCTGGCGCAGGTGATGAGGGCAATGATGGAGAGGAGACAGCCCAGAACGGAAATGACGCGGAAGGGGATAGCGGCAGTGGTGAGGATCAGGGTGGGGATGAGGCCTCCAAGCCGCCGGATATGACCATCCGGGTCGCCCAGGACTCTGCGGCGCCCACACGAGATGATGAGTGGCAGCAACGGGCTACGGATCGTCTTACGGCGGCGGTGAATGTCCTGCGGAACGAGAACGTTGGTCCCATCGCGCTTGTGGGTGTTGGTGACGGTGCGGATCTTGTCCTGCGCTACGTCAGTGCCAACGGAGCCACCTTCCCGCCGGGCCAGTTTGGCATGGTGTGGGTCGATGCTCGGTTGAGACCACCGTTCAGCGATGGATTGGTCGCAGAGCTGGGGGAGGGTTACAGCGTCCCCGTTCTTGATCTGTATGACCGGGATCTCCAGTCCGAGCGCGCTGAGAAGCGCTCGGCCGCCGCGCGACGGGGCGGTTTTTCGGCCTATACTCAGTCTGCTATCCCGATACCCAGGGGCGGGCAGGCCCGTGAGCAGAGACGGGTTTCCGCGCGCATCCGGGGCTGGCTTTCCGATGACCTGGAGTCAACAGGCGGGGAGTAGTCGGCATTGCTGGTTCTGCCACTGGGTTAATGGTTCCAGTCTGCTTCAGGCTGTCCTATTCTTGGCATCGTGAGCGACAACCACAACAACTGGCATCTGAGGATACCCATGAAACCGGACACTCTCGCCATCCACGGCGGCTTCCATCCCGACCCCACCACCAAGGCGGTCGCAACCCCGATCTATCAGACCACCTCCTATGCTTTCGACAACACACAGCATGGTGCTGACCTGTTTGACCTGAAGGTTGAGGGCAACATCTACAGCCGGATCATGAATCCGACCAATGCTTTCCTGGAGGAGCGTGTCAGGCTGCTGGAAGGCGGCGTGGGCGCGTTGGCGATGGCATCCGGCATGGCGGCGATCACTGCCGCAATCCAGGCTATTGCCGAAGCCGGCGATAACATCGTGACCACCACCCAACTCTATTGGGGGTACATTCAATCTCTTTGCCCATACCTTCCCGAAACAGGGTATTGAGGTCCGGTTTGTCAGCGCTGATGATCCGGATGCGTTCGAGGCCCAGATCGATGACCGGACCAAGCTGATCTTCTGCGAGACTGTGGGTAACCCGGCAGGCAATATCGTTGACATCGAAAAGCTGGCTGCCATCGGTCATCGCCATGGAGTGCCCCTGTTCGTGGATAACACGGTAGCAACGCCCTGCCTGTGGCGCCCCTTCGAGCATGGCGCTGACGTGGTGATCCATTCGCTGACCAAGTTCATGGGCGGGCATGGCACCACGCTTGGCGGTGCCATCGTGGACTCCGGCCGTTTCCCCTGGGCCGACTATCCTGAACGCTTCGCGGTGCTGAACGAGCCGGATCCCTCCTATCATGGCGTGGTCTACACCGAAGCCATGGGCGAGGCGGCGTTCATCGGGCGGTGTCGGGTGGTGCCGCTGCGCAACATGGGCGCGGCCCTGTCACCCATGAACGCTTTCCAGCTGATGCAGGGCATCGAGACCCTGCACCTTCGCATGGAGCGCCACTGTGAGAACGCCCTGAAAGTGGCCCAGTATCTGGAGAAGCATCCGGCGGTGAACTGGGTCAATTACGCGGGCCTTGAATCGAGCCGGTATCATGAGCTTGCGAAGAAATACATGGACGGCCGGGCGTCGGGTATCCTGTCCTTCGGCATCAGGGGTGGCGATGAGGCAGGCGCGAAATTCATTGATGCCCTGCAGATGATCGTGCGCCTGGTGAATATCGGTGATGCCAAGACACTGGCCTGCCACCCCGCCAGCACCACCCACCGCCAGCTCAATGACGAGGAGCTGGCCAGTGCCGGTGTCTCCCGGGACCTGGTCCGTCTCGCCATCGGCATTGAGCACGTCGACGACATACTGGCGGATGTCGAACAGGCGCTGGATGCGTCCCAGGCCTGAAGCAGCCGGCCCGGCTGCGGGAGCAGTCGGGCTTACTGGTTCAGACCACTGAAACGCTCATTCACGAAGCGGCTGTGACAGCTCACACAGGAGTTGGTCATCTGGTCGAAGACCTTTTTCTGTTTCCTTGTGTTCTCTGCGTTGCCTGCTTCCGAGAGCTGTGCAGCCTGCTTGTGGAACTTCTGATCCAGCTTCAGGAATGCCTTGGGGACAGACGCCTTGAGTGTTTTCCGGTCTTCCTGGGTCAACTCCTGATCAAGGATGAAGCTGTCGTGAATGGCCTGCCCTTTTTCCTGCACGACCTCGTGGTTGCCGCGGATAATGGCGCTGTAGACTTCCTTCATGGCAGCCTCGATTCCGACCATCTCCTTCTGGAGAAGTCCCCGTAACTTGGGGGTCAGTTCCGAGGTCACGTCCTCTGCCTGTGCCGGCAGAACGGCAAGAGTTATTGTTACCAATAGTGCGCCGATAAGGCTGTTACGGATGAGTGTCATGATCGGTTTGTCTCCCTGGATTTGATGGTTATTGTCTGTGTTGATGGGATCGTGTGAATAAAATTCTAATAAAGTAAATCTTTTTGGATGAAAAAGCAGTGGTTGCCCTGGAAATCAATCCCTCCCTGTTTTGAGAGTGGCTTTCACCTGCAATCCGCCAAGCGGCGAGTCATGGAAGGATAGGAGCCCGTCGTACTGCTCCAGGATGTCGGCGGCGATGGCAAGCCCCAGGCCGGAGCCCGGCTGTTCCTCATCCACCCGCCAGCCCCGTTTCGCCAGGGAATCGCGCTGCTCCGCGGGGCAGCCCGGACCGTCATCGTCGACGATGAGCAGCGTCGTTTCCCCGGTCCGTTCCACGGCCACCTGGACGCGGTGATCGCACCATTTGCAGGCGTTGTCGAGAAGCACCCCCGCCAGCTCCAGGAAATCCTCCCGGTCCAGGGGCAGCTTCAGCTCCGGCGGTGCCTGGATATCAAAGGTAATGGCCTTGTTGGCGTAGACCTTGGAGAACACATCGACGAGTTCACCCAGGGCGGTCTCCGGTGCCAGTGTTCTGCCGGGCATGCCACCGCCAGCAAGGCGTGCGCGGCGCAGTTCCCGTTCAACGATGTTGCGCATGACCGCGACCTGGCGGTGGAGTTCGTCGCCGGTTGTGCGTTCCCCGTCTTCAGCCAGCCCATCGAGGATGGTCAGTGGCGTTTTCAGGGCGTGGGCAAGGTTGCCAAGGGCGTTCCTGGAGCGTGTTAAGCGGCTGGAGATCAGCCGGATCAGCTGGTTGATTTCCTTGATCAGGGGCTGGATTTCCGCTGGAACACGATTGGCGTTGAGCTCCGTGATATCGCCCTGTTCCAGGCGATGCAGTTCCTGGCGCAGCGCGCTCAACGGTGCCAGGCCGCGACGGATGAGTGCTGTCTGTGCCAGGACAATGAGAGCGAGAAGCAGGACGCCGAGACCGCCGATGGCGATCTGGAGAAATTGCACTGTGCTCGTCAGGGGGCCGAGGTCTTCGGCGACACCGACCACGGCGGAGCGCCCCGACTGGCTGAAGCCCTCAGCCAGCATCATGAGGGGTTGTCCCTCGGGCCCCCGGGTGCGGAAGGTGCGCCGTTCGCCTGGCTCGAGATCGGGCAGGTCCAGCCTCTGGTCCCAGAGGGAGCGGGACCGCTGGGGCGCGCTGCCCGGCGCTTCAATCTGGAAATAGTGGCCGGAATAGGGCTGTTGATAGACCTGGGTCAGCTGTTTGCCCTGGTGCGGGGGCGCGTCCGGACTCAATTCCACGCCCGCGACTAGGGTCTCGAGATCGTGCTCGAGACGGGTCAGTACAAAGTCATCCACCAGCTGGCGCACGCCATAGCTGACGAGGACCACGGTCAGCAGCGTCGCTACTGCCACCGGGGCGGCAATGCCAATGGCAAGCCGGGATTGCAGGCTGGTGCGTGCCATAGCCTCAGTCAGCCGTCCTGCTGGTGGAAGAAACGGGGATGAAAGACGTAGCCCTGACCACGCCGGGTCTCGATGGCCTCGTGTCCGATCTTCCGGCGCAGCCGGTTGATGTAGACCTCGATGACATTGCTGTCCCTGTCCTGGTCGTATTCATAGACATGCTCGGTGAGGCGGCTTTTCGACAGCAGGGTATCAGGGTGAAGCATCAGGTAGCGTATCAGCCGGAACTCGGTTCCGGTCAGCCCTACCCGGGTGCCGGAAGGCAGAAGGGCTTCCTGGCGCTCTTCATCGAGGGTCAGGCCGCCGGCGGTAAGGGCACCGCCGGGCCGGTTGCTGGCCCTGTGGATGAGGGCATTGAGCCGGGCAATCAACTCCTCGGTATGGAAGGGCTTCCCCAGGTAGTCATCGGCACCGGCCTTGAAGCCGTCGACTTTCTCATGCCAGGCGTCCCGGGCCGTGAGGATCAGGACCGGAAGGTCGTTGCCCGCCGTCCGCCAGTTCCGCAGCACGTCGAGCCCCGAACGCCCGGGCAGGCCGAGGTCCAGTACCGCCACATCGTAGGCCTCTTCCTCGCCCAGGTACTGCGCCTCAATGCCGTCGCCGGTGACATCCGTGGCAAAGCCCGCATCACTCAGCGCCTTTCTCAGCTGTTCGGCCAGGGCGGCCTCGTCCTCAACCAGTAACAGTCGCATCAGTCATCCGAATCCTCTTCACCCAGAAAGTCACCGGTAACGGCGTCAAAGCGCAGTTCACGGACCTCTCCCGATGGGCCAAGGATTTCCAGTTCGTAGATGTGCTCGTCGTCCTCGCACTCCAGCTCCACTTCCAGTACCCGGCCATCGGGGTAACGCTGGTGAAAGGTGCTGAGGATCTGTTCAAGACCAACGATGTCCTCATTCTCATGCAGTTCCCGGACCTCGTCATGATCGGCGCCGGCAATGGGTATAAGCGCCGCAAGCAGCAGTGGGGCGGCCATGGGCCGCCGCCATTTCCGCAGGATTGTCATCAGTGCCCCCTCTTGTATCCGGTGAACATGGATCGGACCAGGTTCTGGCGTTCGCGGATGCTTTCCACGATCACGGCGATCACGTGAAGAATCACCAGCGCCAGCGTCAGGTTAGCAAACAACTCATGGACTTCTTCGGCCGTTTCCACCAGGGCGCTTTCCTCGTGTTCTTCCTCTTCGTGGGCTTCTTCGCCCTCTTCAGACTTGTTATGCGTTTCGCCGGGGGCAACCCCTGACTGCATCTCCGGTGTGGCAATCAGCCAGCCGGCGAGAGGCCCTTCGCCTTCCTCCCCCGCGAGGACGACCATTCCGGCGCCGGAGGTGATGAGCAGGGACAGGATGATCGCGAGGATCATGGCACCGCCTGCCGGGTTGTGCCCCCGGTAGTACGCGGCGCGTCCCCGGATAGTGTCGCGCAGGTACGCCAGTATGGTGCCGGGAGAGAACACGAAGCTGCTGAAACGGGCGTGTTCGCTTCCGATAAAGCCCCAGATAATGCGCAATACCAGCAGCCCCACAATGAGGTAGCCCGCCCAGGCATGCAGCCACTCGGGCTCTCCCTCGGTCAGATAGGCCGTAAAGAAGGCAATGACCAGAAGCCAGTGGAAGATGCGTATGAACGGGTCCCAGACCCGCACCTGATTGTCCTGATTCATGGTTGGTTCTCCGCTGCCCATGTATTCAGGCTCCAGCCTATGGGCGCAACCTTAATTCAGTCTTAAAAGGCATCCGCGTCCGTACTGGTTAGGCCAAGATCGCTGAGGATGGCGTAGAACGCCGGCAGTGCGATCAGGATCAGCACGGTTGAGATCAACAGCCCGAACACAACGGAGATCACCAGGGGAATGACCGCCATGGCCTGGGTGCTGGTTTCGGTCAGCAGCGGTAGCAGGCCGGCGATGGTGGTGCTGGAGGTGATGAAGATGGCCCGGAACCGGTCCCGGCTGGCCTGGCTGGCGGCACTCAGGGCATCGAGCCCATGCTCCCGGTGGATCCGTATGAACTGGAGCAGCAGGATGGCGTTGTTTACCACGATTCCGGCCAGGGACGCGGCTCCGATCAGTGATGGCATGGACAGGTTGTAGCCCATCAGGATATGGCCCCAGATGGCGCCCATGAAGGCCACCGGGATCGCCAGCATCACGATCACAGGCTCGATGGTGCTGCGGAACTGGAACGACAGGATCAGGAATATGCCCACAAGCCCGATCAACAGGCCCCGGGCGATGGACTGGCCTGTTTCCTGTGAGCGGGCGGTCTGACCTTCCACGGTGATTCCGAGGTCGGCGTAACGATCCTTCAGTTGCGGGAATTCTGTTTCCCTCAGATCGCCCACAATAGCGGCTGCGTTTGCGGTCTGTGAATCAACGTCAGCGGTGACCGTCACGGTGCGCAGTCCATCGACCCGTGTAATCTGCCCCCAGCCCCTCGCGTTCTCAACCCGGACCACTTCGGTCAGTGGTACGGCGCCATCGCTGGCGCTGAACACGACGCTGTCGGCGAGGAAGTCGAGAGTATTGCGTTCCTTCGCTGTCTGGCGCAGCAGGAGCTCGATGTACTGATCTCCGACCTGAACCGAGTCCACAATCTCACCGAGCAGACTGGTCCGGATCTGGGTGGCTACATCGCGGGCATCAATGCCCAGCGCCAGGGCCCCCTCCCTGAGTGAGAGCAGTCGTTGGGGCTTGCCGGGGCGGAGGTCGTCCATGATGTTGAGGGTGCCGGCGTAACCACCAATGGCTGAGGACAGGTCTGTGGCCGCCTGTTTCAGGGTGTGCAGATCCTCGTGCTGCAGGCGGACCTCAATGGGAACGCCCGCCGGGCCGAAACCGGGTTCCTGGATGTTGAGGCTGACAAGGCCATGGATGCTGCCGATCTCCTCGTACCAGCGCTGCCTGAGCGTATCCAGGTTCGTCGTGCGCGCTTCGGCCGTCAGAAGGTCCACCATGACGGTGGCGATATGGGGCCCGGTTTCTCCGGCACTGGCGTGATGGTTGAACCGCGTCTGGATGTTCTCAACCAGGGGCTGTTCTCCGGGTTGCTCAGGCCTCAGCTCCTGATCGATGGCCTCCATGGCAGCGCTGACCTGCTCTGCAACCGCCTCGGTGCGTTCCAGTGGGGTACCCTGGGGCATGAGGATCCGTGCTTCCAGTACGTCACCTTCGATGTCCGGCATTCCTTCCATCTTGATCGCCCCAAAGGCGATGACACCGACAGAGCCGAACAGGAACAGCAGTATGGCGGCAAGCACCGGGTAGCGGGCTCGGATGGCGTGGTCCGTGACACGTCCGGCGTGCTCGCGCAGCACCTCGAAACGCTGCGTGAAGCCCGCCCTGAAGCGGGAATCGGCACCATCTTCCAGCGTCTTCAGGCTCCGTTTCAGGTGATGGGGGAGGATCCAGAAGGCTTCAATGAGGCTGGCGGCCAGGGCGGCGAGCAGGGCGACCGGCAGGACTTCGAGCACCGCCCCCATTTCTCCGGCCAGAAAGCCCAGAGGTACAAATACGGAAGCCGTGGTCAGAAACGAGGACATGACGCCGGGAAAGACCTCGCGGGCGCCGTGGGCGGCGGCTTCCAGCGGGGAGCGGTTCTGTTTGGCGTGGGTCGCGATGTTATCGGTAATCACCACGGCATCGTCCATGACGATGCCAATGGCCATGAGCAGAGCGACCAGAGTGATCATGTTCAGGGTAAGCCCGGTCGCCAGCATGACCGCAAAGGCTCCGGCAAACGCGGCGGGCAGTCCGAACAGGGCCCAGAGAGCAAGGCGTGGGCGGAAGAACAGGCTCAGAACCAACCCCACAAGCACCAGCCCGAAAATACCGTTCTCAACCAGCATCTGGAGGCGATCCCGGACGATGGAGGTCATATCCTGGGTCAGTTCCAGGCTGACGGTACCATCCGTGGCCCTGAGCTCACTGTTGCGGAATGCCTTGAGCGCGTCCATGACGCGCAGCGAATCGGCCCCCAGGCTTTTGTGGACCTCCAGAATGATGGCCCGCTCACCGTTGAAGGTAACCCGTTCTTCATCCCGTTCATGAGAAATGCTGACATCGGCAATGTCGCCCAGCCGGATCTCGGCACCGCTGTCGCCGCTGATGATGCGGATGTCCCTGAGGTCTTCGGCACGTTGGCGCTGGTCCACAAAGCGCAACTGAACATCCTGTCGCTCCGTCTCCAGGGTTCCCAGAGGCAGGTCCAGGTTCTGGCGCTGCAGGGCCGCGGCGATATCCGTGGTGGCCAGCCCATATTGGCGCAGTTGGTCGCGCGAGACCGCTACCTGCCACTGGCGCTGTGACAGGCCCCGGGTTACCACATCCGCGACACCCTCCAGGTGCAGCAGTCGGTCCTCGAGGTCGTCGGCGTATTCCTCCAGGTCGTTGAAGGACATGGGGCCGGAAATAGCGAGGGCGGCCACCAGATCGGTGCGGTAACGTTCTTCAATGACCGGGTCCTCGGCGCGCTCGGGCAGGTTCTGAAGCGCCTCAATCTCTGTCCGGATGTCGTCCAGGAAACGCCCCATATCACCACCACGGTTCATGCTGGCGATGGCGTTCGCCCTGTTGTCCCGGGCCGTGCAGGTGAGTTCATCCAGGTTCTCGACCCGTTGGAGGGCTTCATTGAACCGTTGGCAGATGGCTTCTTCGACGTCTGCGGCGGTTGCACCGCGGTATTCCATGGTGATGCTGACTTCCGGTGGTCGGTAGTCGGGGAAGGTCTCGCGCTTGAGGTTGGGTGCGGCGAACAGCCCGATGGCCAGAATCAGGATCAGAAGGAGATTGCCAGCCGTGGGGTGGGCTGCAAACCAGCGGATCATCGGGCGGAACTCCGGGCCTGGCTCCGGATGGTATTCAGGGCTTTATCATCGCGGCTCGGGTTGAGTCGGGTTCCATCGATGGCGGGAACCAGATCATCCAGCACCAGCCGTTCTCCGGGGGTCACCCCCTTCTGGATGACAGCAAGATCATCCTGGGTCCATCCCACCGAGACCCTGCGCCGTTCAAGGCGGTCCTGGTCATCGGCCAGATAGAGGGTATCTTGGTGGACGCTCGCTGCGGGAACCGCAATCACGTCATTCGGCGTTGGGAGCGAGAGGGTGCCCTGCACGTACATGCCCCGAACCAGTGGTGGCTTCTCGGGTGGATTGGCATTGCGGTAGGGCTCTTCCACGCTCAGTACTACCTGGACGGTGCGTGTGCCCGGATCAAGGCCACTGGCAATCCGCGTGACGCTGGCGTCCCAGTTGACATCCGGGGCTCCCGCCAGTGAAAGGGTTGCAGTGATCCTGCTGAGATCAAGGCGTTGGTGCAGATCCGCCACTGATCTGTCGGGTGTGCCAGCGGGCGTGTCCGGGAGCTGACGCAGCAGGCGGCGGAGCTGGGCAACGGGAAGCTGGATGACGGCTTCCGCCCGGGCGATGCCGTCGGCCCGGAGCAGGGTTTGCCCTGTGCGCACTTCCTCCTGCTTTTCCACCGTGGCGTCATGGATGCGCAGGTCGAAGGGAGCGGTGAACCGGGTGTCCGCCAGATCCTGCCGGGCCTGCTCCAGAGCGGATTGGGCACGGGCAGTGTGCGCCTTAAGCCTCTCACGCTGGCTGGGCATCAGTGCCAGTTCATTCTCCAGTGACTGCACGGCCTGACGTTGCTGAAGTGTCGCCCGTTCCTGTTCGTCCACACGTGTTCGGGAGACTGCGTCCCTCTCTGCAAGGCGGCGGATGCGCTCAAGCTCTTTCTCCGCCAGGGCCAGGCGTTCTTTCTCCAGTTCGAGCAGCATCCGGGTGTTGGCGGCTTTCTGTTCAAGCTCGCGGCGGTCACTGCGGGTGGCCGCCAGATCCGCTTCGGCGCTGGCGACGGCCAGCTCGTAACGGGTTGGATCGATCCGGAGCAGTTCGGTGCCTTCATCGATGATGTTGCCGCTTTCCAGCTCCGGGTGACGCTGGGTGATGCGCCCGCCCACTCGGGCGACCGCCTGCCAGCGTCGGGCCGCGCGCACGTTGCCGTAACCACTGACCTCAACACGAAACGGCATGGGGGTAATGGGGATGACCCGTACACTGCGGGCAGGCGAAGGGGAGCTGGATTCCGCGGGGCCTGGCCTCAGGCTGGCCATAACCACGACGAAGACAATGCCTGCGAGCAGGGACAGCATGACCAGGAGCGCGTTTTTCCGGTGCGGGACAGTAACCACGGCTGACTCCGGAATGGATTACCCAGCATTAAGAATAATCTAATGTAATACAGTACCTGGGGCATCAGTTGCTCACAATGATGTCCGTCAATGGCTGGTGCCTTCCTCATACTGGATCTTATTCCAGACGTTGTATTTGCCGGGTGCTGGCTGGAGTGTCTTTTCGATTTCCAGTGTCTGTCTGTCGATCACGTGGACCTTGTCGCTGTTGGGGCCGAAGAAGACATCCACCCAAGCGTAGCGTGAGTTCTCATGGCTGCGCATGAAAAACATCTTCTTCACCAGCCGGGCTCACCGGATTGGGTTGTAGTTCAACGGTGCAGGATCAATGCGCCCGCAGTGAACGCATAGGCCAGTGACCAGGCAGCGGCCGCTGTCCACAGAAGCTCAGGCGCGTTCCAGGGAACCGGCCCTGCTGCCAGCCGCGCCAGTGCCGCTACTGCCACGGGGACCAGGGTGGCCATGAGAACGCCTGAAGGCGGCGGCTGGCGGCGGATGGCGTGATAGTGGATCCGCAGCATCACACCGATGGTCAGGGTTCCCAGCGCGCCCACTGTAATCAGGTGAAGCAGCGCCGATGGATCCCGGCCGAGCAGTTGCGCCAGGCCTATGCCCAGGGCGCCGGCTGCCAGCCACACTGTTCCCAGCGCCAGACCCAACAGATCCGGCCGGTCCAGGCACAGCCAGAGCCGCCAGCGGACCGTGCGGATCAGGATCAGAATACCGGCAGCTGCCAGAAAAGTGCCTGCGGGCAATACAGGCAGCGGCAGCAGGGTCAGGGCGGCCGCCAGCCCCAGTATCAGGATCAGGGCGGCCTCGATCCGCGGCTGGACCCGTGCTTCCTGCGTAATGCCACGTTTTTCCAGAGTGCCCGCCACAGCTGGAGCGATCAGTCGCCCGCTCATGAAGGTCATCAGAAGCAGCAGCAGGGCTACCCCGGTGTGAAGCAGCGTCGTGGCCCCCGGAACCGGGATGATCGGCAGTATCAGCCAGAGCAGGGGAAGACCGCACAGGCTCACCATCAGCGGCACCAGCATGCGGTTGCGCCATTTCTTGGCGGCATTGAAGCGGGGGACCACCCGCCAGGCCAGCAACAGGGCGAATGCGGGGCTGAGCAGCTGGCTCAGCCAGAATCCGGGTGCCAGGGCGTAGCCCAGACGAGCAGCCAGCCAGAGCCCGAACAGTGCAGCCAGCCAGCGCCTGGGCTGAGGGCCAAGGGTGTAGCCAGCAATCACCGCCAGGGCAAAGCCGAACACCATCTCGTGACCATGGTGGCTTCCCGCCAGACCGGGAGCCCAGCGCCAGCCGGCCAGCATGGCGGCCATGGACAGCGGCATTGCGATGGCCGCATGGAGGCAGGCGGCCGGAAAGAAAAAGCGGTGGCTTTTCAGGCGTTTTTCGCGGCTGCGGGCCATGCCGGTTCCATTTCCTTAAAAGATTCAATAAATATAAATGTTAATGGTGGGGCCCGCAATCCGGTTCCCCGCGGGCCGGCTGCCCGGTAAGATGGGGCTGACGGCCACAGGTGGATTAGGGGGGATATTGGCAACAGCACTCAAGCATCTGTTCGATAACAACGCGCAGTGGGTTCAGGACACGCTGGCGCAGGATCCGGGTTTCTTTGAGCGGCTCTCCCAGCAGCAGGCGCCGGAATACCTGTGGATCGGCTGTGCCGACAGCCGGGTTCCCGCCAACCAGGTGGTGGGGCTGATGCCTGGCGAGCTGTTCGTTCACCGGAATGTGGCCAATGTGGTGGTGCAGACCGACCTGAACCTGCTGTCGGTGCTGCAGTTCGCCGTGGAAGTCCTGAAGGTGAAGCACGTGATCGTCTGCGGTCATTACGGCTGCGGTGGCGTCAAAGCGGCTTATCAGGATGCCCACCTGGGGCTGATCGACAACTGGCTGCGCCACATCCAGAACGTCGCTGCGGACTATCGGGAACTGTTGGCGGCCCAGCCGGATGAGATGGCCGCCGTTAACAAGCTCTGCGAGCTGAACGTGGTGGCGCAGGTTGCCAATGTCTGTCGGACCACGGTGGTGGCGGATGCCTGGCGGGGCGGCCAGGAGCTCTCGGTCCACGGCTGCATCTATGGTCTGGAGGATGGCCGTCTGCGGGATATGGGTCTGGGCGTCCGCAGCACTGGCGAGCTTGATGAACAGTGTCGGCAGGCCGTGGAGCGCCTGAGCCAGGGGGCGCCCATGCCGCAGGAATGATCCTGTTGCGTGGCCCTCATCAGCGGCGGGAGCCCACATGAAGCTGTTTCTGGCGGTCGCCACCGTCACTGTCATGGGGCTGTTCCAGTCATCGCTGCTGGCAACCCTGCCCTGGATCATTGAACGCACTGGGCTGCCGCCCGTTTTCTGGTCGGTGCTGGTTGCCGCCAGCCTGATTCTGGTGGCCGTGAGCAGTCCGGTCTGGGGCCGGCGTACGGACAGCCATGGGGCCCTGCCGGTGATGCGCCTCACCATGGGGCTGGTGGTGGTCTGCTATGGCCTGTTGATCCTGGCGATCCTTGCCCTGTCGTCTCCCTTCTGGATTGCGGTCATCGCCATCGCGACGCGCCTGGTCTACGGCATTGCCACTGGCGGCGTATTCCCCTCTGCCCAGCGTTTCGCGCTGGCGGACAAACCGGTTGCCCAGTGGCCGGAGACACTGGCCTACATCCAGGCCTCAACCCATGCCGGGCGCGTCATGGGTCCAGGCATCGTGGCGCTGGCGGCGATATGGAGCCTGCCGCTGGGGCTGGTCCTGATTGTCCTGCTGGGCGCGGCTCTGTGGCTCATGCAGTGGTACTTCGCAGCGGGCGTGGCCCCGGAGCCGTCCGGAAACCGTGAAAGCGCCGTGGCGCCGCCCTGGAACGAGGACTGGCCCCTGTATGCCCTTGGGTTCGTGATCACCCTCTGGGTGGGGCAACTCCAGTTTGCTCTGGGGCCCTACATCCAGAACCTGGCAGACCTCGATTCGGTAACGGCCTCCCAGTGGACGGGGACGGTGCTGATGGTGGCATCGGTTTCCGCGGTCCTCGCCGGGCCCCTGGGGAACCGCTGGCTGTCGCCCATGCCCCGAATCCTGAGTGGCCTCTGGCTCGGCGTATTTACCCTGGGGGGCGTATTGCTGGCGGCTTCGTCCAGCGTGATCGGTGTGGGCGTAGCCGTGTGCCTGATCACCGCCGGGCTTACCCTGGCCGCCCCCTGGTACGGCAGCATCCTGCGGGCACGGCGCCCGGATGCCCAGGGCCAGGTCTCCGGGCGCCTGATCAGTGTCCATACCATCGGTTTCGGCAGCGGCACGCTTTTCGGTGGCCTGATGCTGGAACTGGTGCCGGATCAGGCCATGGCTGCCTTCTATCTGCTGGGGCCGGTGGCGGGAACACTGGCGCTCATCCATCACCTGAGGGTTCGGGCAGGGACTGTTCCACCAACTGCCTGAGTTCCGGTACGCAGGAACCACAGTTGGTGCCACAGCCCAGGGCACCGCCGAGGGCGGATACCGAGTCACAGCCTTGCGCCAGAGCTTCCTCGATCCGGCGCTCGCCCACCTGGTAGCAGGAACAGATGATGGGGCCGGGGTCTGGCTGGTCGCTGTCCCGGCCTGCCAGGACACGGCGCCGTGTACCGTCATCCAGTGGTTGCGTCTGGAAGAGGCTGTCCAGCCAGTCGAGGCCGGGGAAGTCATTCCCGGGTTCCACCAGCAGCACCGCCCGCAACCGATCGCCGTGATACCAGGCTGCCCGGTAGCGCCCGGCCCTGGGGTCCCGCATCTCCGAGTCGGGTTCCCCTCCGAGCCACTGGCGCGCGGTGCCGGGCCAGTCCGGGATGGGGCTGTTGCCGGCCAGGTGCCAGCAGGTCGTCTTCTCCATCGGTACCCGGGCCCAGTAGAGGCCTTCAGGCCACTGCTCCGGCTGTTCGCCCAGTAACCGGGCATGCCAGCGGGCGTTGAAGGGCAGCAGTGCGGCGCTGGCGTGCTTGGTTTCCGGCTGTCCGGAAAGCGGATCGATGACTCTGGGGAAAAGCGCGGAAGCCAGTCCGTTCGTGGTGAACTGGTGGTTCCAGTGGATGGGCACGAATACCTCCCCCGGCCGCATACCGTCACTGGCCCTGGTTCGACCCAGGTACCGGCCCTGGCCGTTGCTGAGCCAGGCCAGGTCGCCATCCGCGAGATCGTGAGCTGCGAGGTCGTCCGGATGGACCTCAATAAACGGTTCACACAGGTGCTGGAGAAGACGCGCCGCGCGGCCCGTGCGGGTCATGGTATGCCACTGGTCGCGGATGCGGCCGCTGGTGACCCGCAGGGGGGTGGTTACTGTGGGCCCCCTTGCCGGTGCCGTGGGATGAATGGGGGTGAAACGGGCCCGACCGTTCGGTGTGGGGAAGGCGCTATCCCCGAACAACCGCTCACGGCCACGGGGGTGTTCCGGTGTGACCGGCCACTGGACCGGCGTCATGGCGTTATAGTCGCGGTCGGAAAAGGCGGCAAGTGCACCCAGGTTGAACTGCTGTCGGGGGGCACCGGAAAGGGTCGAAGCCAGGGCGTGTTCCCGGAAGATCGCTGCGGGGCCGGCATAGTCAAACGCTGCATTGAATCCCATGGCCTGGGCCACGGCGCTGAGGATCCACCAGTCCGGGCGTGCCTCGCCGACGGCCGGTATCAGGCCCCGCTGGCGCGAGATGCAGCGTTCGGAATTGGTAACGGTGCCGTCCTTCTCGGCCCAGCCCATGGCCGGCAGGGCGACATCCGCCAGGGCCAGGGTGTCAGTGTCGGCCACACAGTCCGAGACAATGACCAGCGGGCACTGGGTCAGTGCATGGCGTGCCCGCTCCGGGTCCGGGAGCGACACCAGCGGGTTGGTGGCCATGATCCAGACGCACTGGATCTCACCGCGCTCCATGGCCTCAAAGAGGGCAACAGCCTTGTGCCCGGGCTCCGTGGGCAGGGATGGAGCCTGCCAGAAATGGGCCAGTGCCTCCCGTGCCCCAGGGGTGTCGTAGTCCATGTGTGCGGCCAGCTGATTGGCGAGCCCGCCGACCTCGCGTCCGCCCATGGCGTTGGGCTGGCCGGTCACGGAGAAGGGTGTGGCACCGGGCTGGCCGATGCGGCCGGTGGCCAGGTGGCAGTTGATGATGGCGTTGGCCTTGTCCGTGCCGGAGCGGCTCTGGTTCAGCCCCTGGGACCAGAAGCTGGTGGTGCGCGGGGTCGCGGCGAACCATTCATAGAAGGTGCGGACGTCCGCCACAGTCAGGTCGCACTGGTCGGCGACGGCTTCCGGGGTGGGTGAACTATCACGAGCTGCCTGAAGGGCGGCGTCAGGGCTGTTGCAGTGGGCGCCGATCCAGGCCTGATCCAGCGCGCCGGAATCCGCGAGCCATACCAGAAGACCATTCCAGAGGATGGCGTCCGTTCCCGGCCGCAGGGGCAGATGCAGGTCAGCCTGCTCACAGGACGCGGTGCGCCGGGGATCAATCACCACCATCCGCCGTTCGGGCCTGTTGTCGCCTGCCCTCTGCATACGCTGGTACAGGATGGGATGGTTCCAGCCTGGATTGGCGCCGGCAAGCACCAGCAGGTCGGCCAGTTCCAGGTCCTCGTAGCAGCCCGGCACCGCGTCCTCGCCGAATGCACGCTTGTGGGCGGCAACCGCCGAGGACATGCACAGCCGTGAGTTGGTATCCACGTGTGGCGTGCCGATGAAGCCCTTGGCGAACTTGTTGGCCACGTAGTAATCCTCGGTGAGGAGCTGGCCGGAGAGGTAGAAGGCAATCGACTGGCCGCCCTGTTCCTGCTGCAGGCGGGTCAGTTCCGCGCCCAGGTACTGGATCGCCTCGTCCCAGTCCGTATCACGCCCCTGAATGCGCGGTCGGGTCAGTCGGCCCTGGGAACCGAGCGTTTCGTGCAAGGCGGACCCCTTCACGCACAGCCGCCCCGCGTTGGCAGGATGGTCCGGATCACCCTGGACCGGCTCGAGGGTGTCTTCCTTGATAGTGGCGTCGACACCGCAGCCGACGCCGCAGTAGGGGCATGTGGTTTTGCAGCCCATGATGGATGCTCCCTGAACAGAAGAAGCCCGGCCCCGGCCCCGGCACGGATTCGGTGCCGGTGACCGGGCTTCGGTACCCGTGGTCTGTGATGGTGTTGCTTCTCCGTTCGCAAGCATTTCCCATGCCTGCCTGAAATGGCCCCAATCAGGGGGAGGGGGAGCCCAGTCATGTCCTGTTTCGGGGCAGATTGCACTGCATTGGGGCGCTCGCTCCGTTGAAGCCGGCGATTGAGACCGGTTTCATGGGCAAGGCGGCTGGCGTGGCTTTTGCTTCAGAATGGCGCGAATCGACGCTGGGGATGGAGCATGTCGGCGGATCAGAGCGGTGTACGTGTCATGCTGGTGGACAACGAGCCGGAACGGGCAGCGATGGTGTGCGACGCACTGACCTCCGAGGGCTACGAGGTGGTGGGGCAGCGCAGCAGCACGCGTGGGCTCGTGGCAGCTGTTGCCCAGGAGGAGCCGGACGTGGTGATCATCGATATGGATTCACCGGACCGGGATACCCTCGAGTCCATGTCCGCCCTCAATGAGCACGCGCCCCGGCCGGTGGTGTTCTTCGCCAGTGATGACAGCGACAGCCATACGATCCAGCAGGCCGTTAACGCCGGCGTCAGTGCCTACATTGTGGACGGGCTTGAACAGCATCGGGTCAAGCCGATCGTGGAGGTGGCGGTGGCGCGTTTCGAGGCTTTCCAGTCACTGCGTCATCAGCTGGAGGAGACGCGGACGGCGCTGGAAGAGCGTAAGGACATCGAACGGGCCAAGGGGCTGGTGATGAAGCAGAACAACTGTTCGGAAGATGAGGCATTCCACAGCATGCGTAAACTGGCGATGGATCGGAATCAGAAACTCAGCGAGGTGGCCCGCCAGCTGATTGAGGTACTGGGTGGGGCCGAAGGGGCGGGATCCCCGGAGGCAATGGATGACTGACTGGATGCATGGTACGGAATCAAGTGAGACCATCCGGTTGGGATTCATCCCCCTGCTGGACGCCGCGCCCCTGATCATGGCTCAGGAGGCAGGCTTCTTCGCGGAGGAAGGGTTGGATGTCAGCCTGTATCGACAGCCCTCCTGGTCCAGTCTGCGGGATCGTGTCGGCGTTGGAATGCTGGATGGCGCCCAGATGCTCGGGCCCATGGCCCTGGCCATCAATATGGGGCTCGGGGCGCCGCCCTGCCCGGTCATCAGCCCTATGGTGCTCAGCCGTAACGGCAATGCCATCACGGCCAGGCGAGCGCTCTATGAGCAATTGACTTCTACCGGTTTCGATCTCTCCGAACCCTCGGAGGCGGCATGTGCCCTGGCGCGGGTCGTGGCGTCCAGTGATGAGCCGATCAGGCTGGGCATTGTCTACGCCTGGTCCACCCATTACCTGCAGCTGCTCGACTGGCTTGCCAGTGCTGGACTGTCGCCCGGCCCGGGTCTGGAGCTGGTAACGGTGCCGCCGCCGGAGATGATGACTGCACTGGCCTACGGCAGTGTTGATCTGGCCTGTGTCGGTGAGCCCTGGAATTCGCTGATGGAGTATCACGGGCTGGGCCAGATCCTGGCGACGGGGTGCCAGGTCTGGCAGAACGCGCCGGAGAAAGTCCTGGGCGTGCGCCGCGACTGGGCGCAGGCCAACCCGGAAAAACTGCGTGCGTTGATGCGTGCCCTGGTCCGCTGCTGCCGCTGGCTGGATGACCCGGATAATCGCGAACTCGTCCACCGCATACTGGTGCACCCCCATTACCTCGGCAGTGCCATTGAGCCTCTCGGAGATCAGGGCGAAAGTCTCTTCCACCCCAGGGTCCAGCAGCACTTCTTTCGTCAGAGTGCGAACTTCCCGTGGCTCTCCCAGGCGCAATGGCTGCTGTCGCGTATGCGTCTGCGCAACCAGGGCGAGCAGCTGCTGGAGACACCGGATCTGGACAGCATTTTCCGTCCCGACCTCTACCGCAAGGTCGCGGAAAGCCTGAGTCTGGACGCGCCGATTATGGACTATAAGGACGAGGGGGAGCACCGTCAGCCCTTTGTGGTGGAAGGAGTCCGGGGGCAGGTTGAGGTAGCCCCGGATGCCCTGATCGCAACCGCCGGTCAGGACTGATCCGCGCCGGTGCATGGGGGCTGCCTGATGCACCTGATTCGGTCGTGGATGATCATCTTCTGCGGGTCGGGTTCCATAAAAAGCCTTTAAAATCAGAATCAATGATCAGTGGCATGCTTCCTGCTTAGGCTTGGGTGTGCCACGGACAGGTTGACGGTTTGCCATGGCACGGACCGGCGTGGCGGCCGGGGTGCAGATGGAGCTGCACACCAGAACATGAATTGAAACGGCAAAGGCGCCTGCTCCCGGACTGGGGGCAGGCGCTTTTTTTTGGTTTGTTGCAGGGGAGAAGTCCAATGAACGGGAACAGGCGGACAGTGTCCGGAATCGGCGCGCTTCTTCTGGCGGGTCTTGTGAGTGCATTGCCGGCGGGGGCCGAGGAGATCGGCCCGGCCGAAAAGCCGGACCTCAAGCTGGGGTTCATCAAGCTGACCGACATGGCCCCGCTGGCCATTGCCAAGGAGAAGCACTTTTTCTTCGACGAGGGTCTTTTTGTGGACCTGGAAGCCCAGTCCAACTGGCGCGTCCTCCAGAATCGCGTGGCCCGGGGCGCGTTGGATGGCGCCCACATGCTCGCGGGCCAGCCCATCGGGGCCAGCATCGGGGTTGGCGGTAACAGCTCCGACATTGTGACGGCATTCAGCATGGACCTGAACGGTAATGCCATTACCGTTTCGAACGATGTCTGGGAGGCCATGCGCCCCCATGTGCCGAAGCGTGAGGACGGCAAACCTGCCCACCCGATCAGTGCCGAGGCGCTTGCACCCGTTGTGGAATCGAGCCTGGACGAGGGCGAATCGTTCGACATGGGGATGGTTTATCCCCTCTCCACCCACAACTATGAGATCCGTTACTGGCTGGCGGCTGGCGGGCTTCACCCCGGGTTCTACGAGCCGCTTGAGGGTGACAACAGCGGTCGCAGCGGGGCGGATGTCCGGCTTTCCGTGACGCCGCCGCCGCAGATGCCCTCCACCATGGAGGCCGGCACCATCCAGGGCTACTGCGTGGGCGAACCCTGGAACCAGCAGGCCGTTGCCAAGGGCATTGGCGTTCCCGTGGTCACCAACCATGACATCTGGCCCCACAACCCGGAGAAAGTCTTCGGCGTGACCCGGGAGTGGGCCGAAGAGAACCCGAACACCCACCTGCGCGTGCTCCGGGCGCTGATCCGGGCAGCCCACTGGCTGGACGCGAACGGCAACGCCAATCGCGAGGAGGCCGTCGAGATCCTCTCGGATTCCCGTTACGTGGGGGCGGACGAAGAGGTCATCGCCAACTCCATGACCGGGACCTTCGAGTATGAGCCGGGCGATGTGCGCGAGGAGCCGGACTTCAATGTCTTCTTCCGCCACAACGCCAACTACCCCTACTACAGCGATGCCATCTGGTTCATGACCCAGATGCGGCGCTGGGGCCAGATTTCCGAACGGAAGCCGGATGACTGGTACATGAAGAAGGCGCGCGAAGTCTACAAACCCGCCATCTACGAGAAAGCGGCGCGCTCCCTGGTGGCGGACGGCACTCTGGAGGCCTCTGACTTCCCGGATTTTGACGACATCGACGGCTTCAAGCCGGTGCAGGACGACTTCATCGACGGCCGGGCCTACAACGGTCGCGAGCCCAATGCCTACATCAACAGTTTCGACATCGGCCTCAGCGGCGATGAAACGCCCTGATCAACAGGAGGCGGCGTTATGCAACAGACAGCCCCGGTGACACGGATCGCCGACTTCATGAAGCAACGGATGGCGGGGTTCAATCTCCAGGGTGCCATCAGGGCCCTGAGCATGCCGGTACTGGGCGTGCTCGCCTTCCTCCTTCTGTGGCAGATGGCAGCCCAGAGCGTCACCACCTCCCTGGGCAGCCTGCCCGGGCCGGCGGGCGTCTGGGAGCAGGCGGGCAACCTCTGGGCGGACCATCTCGAGGAGCAGCGACGCGCCGCCGAGTTCATCGAGATGCAGAAGGAACGCAATGCTCAGATTCTGGAGCGCAACCCGGACGCCGAGGTGCGGATCCGCCCCTACAGCGGCAAGGAAACCTTCATTGATCAGGTCCTGACGAGCCTGGGGACGGTGTTCTCGGGCTTTGTCCTGGCCTCACTGGTAGCGATTCCCCTGGGCATTGTCGTGGGGTTGAACCGGTACCTGTACGAGGCGGTGAATCCCGTGATCCAGGTGTTCAAGCCGGTTTCACCGCTGGCCTGGCTGCCCATTGTCACGCTGGTGGTGTCCGCCACCTACACGGTTGAGGACCCGATGGTCTCGCGCGCCTTCATCACGTCCATGGTCACGGTCTCGCTGTGCAGCCTCTGGCCCACGCTCGTGAACACCATCATGGGTGTGAATGCGGTGAGCCAGGACCTGCGCAACGTCAGCCAGGTCCTGCGGCTGGGCTTTTTCACCCACGTCTGGCGGGTGGTGCTGCCCTCCGCCATACCCATGATCTTCACCGGCCTGAGGCTGTCGCTGGGCATTGCCTGGATGGTGCTGATCGCCGCCGAGATGCTCGCCCAGAGCCCCGGGCTCGGCAAGTTCGTCTGGGATGAGTTCCAGAACGGCAGCAGCGAATCACTGGGTCGCATCATGGTGGCCGTGATCGTTATTGGCCTGATCGGGCTGGTGCTGGACCGCGGCATGCTGATGCTGCAGCGCCTGCTCTCCTGGGATCGCGCCAGCGCCACACACTGAACAAGGGAGGTTTCACCATGAGTCATTCACGTCCCCATCTCGAACTGTCCTCAGTGGGCATGGGTTTCCCCGTCAAGGGCGGGACCTTTACGGCCCTGGAGGACGTCAACCTGCGCGTCGCCGAGGGCGAGTTCATTTCCCTGATCGGCCACTCCGGCTGCGGCAAGTCCACCGTTCTCAACATCATCGCGGGACTGATGCGGGCCACGCGCGGCGGGTGCCTGCTGGACGGCCGGGAGGTCACCGAGCCGGGCCCGGAGCGGGCAGTGGTCTTCCAGAATCACTCGCTGATGCCCTGGCTGACTGCCTATGGCAACGTCGAACTGGCCGTGCGACAGGTGTTCCGCCGTTCCATGACGCGTCAGCAGCGCCGGGACTGGGTCATCCACAACCTGGAGCTGGTGCACATGGGGCATGCCATCGACAAACGTCCGGATGAGCTCTCCGGTGGCATGCGCCAGCGCGTGGGCATTGCGAGAGCCCTGGCCATGCAGCCAAAGGTGCTGCTGATGGACGAACCCTTCGGTGCCCTGGATGCGCTGACCCGGGCGCACCTGCAGGACTCGCTCATGGAGATCCAGCGTGAGCTCAACAGCACCGTCATCATGATCACGCACGACGTGGACGAGGCGGTGCTGCTGTCCGACCGGATCGTGATGATGACCAACGGGCCGGCCGCAACCATTGGCGAGGTCCTGGACGTGCCGTTGGCGCGGCCTCGCGACCGTGTCGGGCTGGCGGACTGCGCCGAGTACAACCGTTGCCGTCAGTCGGTGCTGAGCTTCCTCTACGAAAAGCAGCAGAAAGTGATGTCGATGCCCAGGAAGAGTGGTGAGGCCCGGGGTGATCCGGAAGGGGCACCATCGGCTTCGGGGGCCGTGAACGCCTGATTCTGGTGCATCAGCGCCCACGTGTGCACCAGCAGGGTTCCAGTGACTCCCTTCCATCGACATGCCTTTGTTTCCAAGTAGTTGATTTTTTGGGGGAGTAAGTGTTGGCACGCAACCTGCTCCCCGAAGGGTGTGTCTGAGGACACGGACATTGCGAATCAACAGGGCATTGGCGCCTGATCGGTCTTCCTCAAGGGAAGGTTGGCAGGCGCCTTTTTTGTTGGGGCAGGGCCCCGGAGGCAGGAATGGGCGGTGAGCTCGTCATTATCGGACACGGCATGGCCACGCAGCGGCTTCTGGAGTCGCTGGCGGGGGAACAGCACGGCTGGCGTGTGACCGTCATCAGTGACGAACCGGAGCTGGCCTATAACCGGATCCTGCTCTCCCCCTGGCTGGCCGGCGAAACCACCACGGATGCGCTGGCGCTGGCATCGCACGGCTGGTACGCGAATCAGGGCGTGCAGCTGCACCAGGGTGACGGCGTGGCCTGGATTGATCGCGCCGCACGGGCAGTGATCACCCGGGCCGGCCACAGGATTCCCTTTGACCGGCTGGTCATCGCCACCGGCTCCCGTCCGGCCATACCAGGGATCGAGGGGGCCGACCTGGAGGGCGTAACCGGATTCCGGAGCCTTGAGGATGCCCGGTGGATGGCGGAGGGCTCCCGGCAGGGAGGCAATGCCGTCGTTATTGGTGGTGGCTTCCTCGGGCTGGAAGCGGCCGAAGGCCTGAGGGCGCAGGGGATGACAGTGTCCGTGGTGCATCGGGGGCACTCCCCCCTGAACCGGCAGTTGGACGCGACCGCCGGCGGGATGCTCGCTGAGGCGCTCCGCCGGCGGGGTATGGTCCTGCACCTGGCCAATGGTGTGGATCGGATCCAGGGCAACGGCCGGGTCGAGGCGGTTCGCCTTCAGGACGGCCGTGAACTGGCAGCGGATCTGGTGGTGATGGCGGCAGGGATCCAGCCGAACCGGCAAATGGCGGAGGAGGCCGGGCTTGAATGCGAGCGTGGCATTCATGTGGACGCCACGCTCACCACCAGCGACGAACGCATCCATGCCCTGGGTGAATGCTGTCAGTTCCGGGATCAGACCTACGGTCTGGTCGAGCCGGTCTACCGGCAGGCAGAAGTTCTCGCTGACCGGCTCTGCGGTGGCCGGCGGGTCTACCGTGAAACGCCCGTGGCAACGCGGCTCAAGATCAGTGGTGTGGACGTGTTCTCCTGCGGGGATATTGAACCCCGTGACCGGGACACCGAATCCATCCTCTACCACGACCGTCGCGGTGGCGAGTACCGCCGCCTGCTCCTGAAGAACAACCGCCTCGTCGGTGCCGTCCTGTATGGCGATGCATCGATGGGCCCCTGGCTCTTCGAGCACCTGAGCCGGGGAACGGATCTCAGTGCCTGGCGCGCGAGCCTGGCATTTGGCGAAGCATACTGCGAGGCGGCCTGAGACGCCGCCCGCTGGCAACCGGAGGAAAATGCCATGACACAACAGAACCTGATCGTGATCGGTAACGGCATGGTCGGCCACCACTTCCTGGAGCAACTGGCTGAAAGCGGCCAGGCGGACGGCTTCCATGTGACCGTACTGGGGGAGGAGCGCCACATCGCCTACGACCGCGTGCACCTGTCCGAGTACTTCCAGGGCAAGTCCGCCGATGACCTGGCGTTTTCCACGGCGGACCAGTATGCCCAGTGGGGGTTCGAGTTGCGGCTGAACACGGCGGCGACCGCCATTGACCGGGAGGCCCGCACGCTCACCCTCGACAGTGGCGAAACACTGCCCTACGACAAGCTCGTGCTGGCCACCGGCTCCTATCCCTTCGTGCCCCCGATCGAGGGCAATGACCGGGAGGACTGCCTGGTCTATCGGACCCTGGACGACCTGGACGCCATCCGCGAGGCCGCTTCCCGGTCGAACACCGGTGTGGTGGTTGGCGGCGGCCTCCTGGGGTTGGAGGCCGCCAACGCCCTGCGCGAACTGGACCTGGACACGGCCGTGGTGGAATTCGCACCCCGGCTGATGCCGGTCCAGGTGGACGAAGAGGGCGGTGGCATCCTGCGCGAGAAGATCGAGGAACTGGGCGTGCAGGTGCTGACCGGCCGCGCGACCCAGCGCATCGACGCGGGCACCAATGCCCGGCACCAGATGGTCTTCCAGGATGATCGGCTGCTGGAGACGGACCTGGTCGTATTCTCCGCCGGCATCCGTCCGCGCGATGAACTGGCGCGCGACGCGGGCCTGACCATGGGCGAACGCGGGGGCGTCGTGATTGACGATCACTGCCGCACCAGTGATCCCGACGTCCTCGCTATCGGGGAAGTGGCGCTGTGGAACGACAGCATCTTTGGCCTGGTCGGCCCCGGCTACCAGATGGCCAAGGCGGCACTGGACACCCTGACCGGGGGCGACCGGGCCTTCACCGGGGCGGACATGAGCACCAAGCTCAAGCTCATGGGCGTGGACGTGGGCGCCATCGGCGATGCCCACGGCAACCAGAACCCGGGGGCGCGCTTCTACCGCTACACCAACGGCATCGCCCAGGAATACCGCAAGCTGGTGGTCTCCGCCGACGGCAAGCAGCTTCTGGGCGCCATGCTGGTGGGCGACAACAGCTACTACGATACCCTGCTCCAGTACATGCTCAACGGGCTGGAACTGCCGGATAATCCGGAATCCCTGATCCTGCCGGCCAACGAGGGCGGGGCCCCGGCGCTGGGCGTGGATGCGCTGCCGGAGACCGCCGGCATCTGTTCCTGCCACAACGTCACCAAGGGCGACATCGTGCAGTGCGTTCACGACGGGTATGCGTCCGTGGGGGATGTGAAAGCCGCGACCAAGGCCGGTACCGGCTGCGGCGGCTGCGCCGGTCAGCTCAAGGAGATCGTCGACCACGAGATGGCGGCGCTGGGCATGGAGGTGGACAACAGCGTCTGCGAGCACTTCCAGTACACGCGCCAGGAGCTCGAGCACATCATCCGCGTCGAGGGCATCCATGACTTTCATACCCTGCTGAAGAACCATGGCCACGGCCTCGGCTGCGACATCTGCAAGCCGGCGGTGGCCTCGATCCTGGCGTCCACCTGGAACGACTACGTGCTCAACCCGGAGCACGTGGGGTTGCAGGACACCAACGACACCTTCCTCGCCAATATGCAAAAGGACGGAACCTTCTCCGTGGTGCCCCGTGTCGCCGGGGGCGAGATCACCCCGGACAAGCTGATCACGCTGGGTGAGGTGGCCAAGGAATTCGAACTCTACACTAAGATCACCGGCGGTCAGCGCGTGGACCTCTTCGGGGCCAAGCTCAACGATCTGCCCTCCATCTGGCAGCGGCTCGTGGATGCGGGCTTCGAGACGGGCCACGCCTACGGCAAGGCCTTGCGGACGGTGAAGAGCTGCGTGGGCAGTACCTGGTGCCGTTACGGAGTGCAGGACAGCGTGCAGCTCGCCATCGACCTGGAGCACCGCTACAAGGGCATCCGCGCGCCGCACAAGATCAAGTTCGGGGTCAGTGGCTGCACCCGTGAATGCGCCGAGGCCCAGAGCAAGGACTTCGGCGTGATCGCCACCGAGCATGGCTGGAACCTCTATGTGGCGGGTAACGGCGGCATGCGTCCGCGCCACGCGGATCTCTTCGCCCAGGACCTGGATACCGATTCCCTCATCCGGTTCGTTGACCGGTTCATGATGCTCTACATCCGCACCGCCGACCGGCTGCAGCGCACGGCGCGCTGGCTGGAGAACCTGGATGGCGGCCTGGATTATGTTTATGACGTTGTGGTCAACGATTCGCTGGGCATCGCCGAGGACCTGGACGCGCAGATGGCGCGGCTGATCGAGAATTACCAGTGCGAGTGGAAGACCACGCTGGAAGACCCGGAGAAGCTCAAGCGCTTCCGCCAGATGATCAACGACGACGGCGACGACCCCTACGTGGTCACGGTGGAAGAGCGCGAGCAGCCGCGCCCGGCCACGGCCGAAGAGAAGCTGGAACGCATTCCGGCGGTATCCGTCTGAGGAGGATTCACATGACACATCAGAATGAATGGACCCCTGTGGGCAGCAGGGCCGACCTGGTACCGGGCGCGGGCATTGGCGCGCGCTTCGGTGACCGCCAGGTGGCCATCTTCTACATCCCCGAGTTGGAGCAGTCACTGTTCGCGGTGGACAACTACTGCCCGATCTCCGGTGTGAACATCATCGCCCGGGGCATCGTGGGTGATGTGGAAGAAGAACCCGTGGTGGCGACGCCGCTGTATAAGAAGCATTTCTCACTGCTCGATGGGCGCTGCCTGGAAGACGCCAGGTACAGGCTCCGAACCTACGCTGTGCGCCTGGAAGGCGACCAACTGCAGCTCGCGCCGCGGGAGCAGGGGCAGGGCGCTGCGGCCTGAATCCTGAACACCAGCCGGGGGCACGGATAGGATCCTGGCTTGCCGCGTGGAGAATTGACGGAAATCAAATTCAAAATCAATGAGATAGATCAATCTTGTTTTGGGGTAACGGGCTTATGCTGGTTCCATAATCCAACGGCAGGAGCCCGACCATGAAATTGAACCCGATTCGCCAATCCCTAATCGCTGCCCTTTCCATCAGTGTCATTGGTGCGGCAGCCCCTGCTGTGGCCTACGACAAGGGCGACACCATTGTCCGTGGCGGTATTGCCAGTGTGGTACCGGGGGGGAGTTATTCTTCTGTCGCGGGAGGTGCCTATGATCTTCGCGCGGATTCGGACATCCAGGCAGGGGCCAGCATCAGCTATATGATGACCGATAACATGAGCGTAAATCTGCTGGCCGCTACTCCCTTTGAACATGATATTGAAGCCAGTCAGTTCGGAGGCTCCAACGTTGGCTCAACCAAGCATCTGCCTCCCACGGTGACTGTCTCGTGGTTCCCGCTTTCCGGCCAGGGATTCGCCTTTAAGCCCTATGTGGGCGCAGGCGTGAACTACACGACTTTCTGGGATGAAGAAATCGCTCTGGGGGACCTGAACCTAGATGATTCAGTTGGTCTCGCAGCCCAGGTAGGCGTGGATGTACCGTTGGCTGAAAACTGGAGTGTTGGTGCAGCAGCCTACTATGCAGATATTGAGGCGGATGCGGAGCTCGATGGGAACCCCATCGGAACAGTGGAGATTGATCCCATGATCTACCGCCTGCACGTCGGCTACAGCTTCTGAACCCAGTGACTCTGCGAGCGGGCGTCAATTGGCGTCCGTTCGAGTCCTTTCCTGATTGTTCCTGTCTATTCTTCTCCCCAAGCTGTTATCCACTGATTCCGAAACCGCCCCTGATTACTGGCGTTATCGTGACTTTTCCTCTTTAATCCTGCTCAGTATCCGGACCTGAAGAGGATTGAGCGTATGGACACAACCACCCTGATCGGCCTAGCGGTGATCGTCCTGATCGTCGGCTATGCCATCGTCATTTACAACCATCTGGTCACGCTGAAGAACCGCTTCAAGAATGCCTTTGCGCAGATTGATGTCCAGCTCAAGCGTCGGCATGACCTGATCCCCAATCTGGTGGAAACCGCCCAGGGCTATCTGACTCATGAGCGCGAGACGCTGGCCCGGGTGACCGAAGCCCGCACCGGGGCGATGCAGGCCCAGGAAAATGCCCGGAAAGATCCCGGGGACGGACAGAAGATGAACAACCTGGCCAGTGCCGAGAACATGCTCACCAAGGCCCTTGGCGGTTTCAATGCGGTGATGGAGAACTACCCGGACCTCAAGGCCAACGAGACCATGCTGCAGCTTATGGAGGAGCTGTCCTCCACCGAGAACCGCGTGGCCTTTGCTCGTCAGTCGTTCAATGACTCCGTGATGGACTACAACACCTACCGTGAGAAGTTCCCCAACAACTTCATGTCGGGTTTTTTCGCCTTCAAGCCCGCCGGGTTGCTGGAGTTTGATACCGAGGCGCTGAGCGAGCCGCCCTCCGCCTCATTCAGCTGAGGGGGCGGCTGCCATGCGTTTCTTCGAACGCCAGGACCGGGCCCGGCGCCAGTCGCTGGTCCTGATCCTGCTGTTCCTGCTGGCCGTGAGCCTGATCATCCTCGCGGTCTCGGCGGTGCTCTACGGCTTCTACGTTTTCTGGGTCCACTACCCGGTGCCGTTCCTGGACTGGCTCCTCTCGGAGCCCGGCTGGGCCGTGACCGGTACAGTGGCGGCCATTGTCGCCATGGGGTCACTCTACCGTTACGCGGATCTGCGTCGCGGCGGGGAACGGGTGGCGCGCATGGCGGGTGCCCGTCCGGTTCCCGCTGATACGGCAGAGAAGGGAGAGCGTCAGCTGCGCAATGTTACCGAGGAGATGGCCCTTGCCAGCGGGGTCACCGTCCCGCAGCTGTTCGTGATGGACCAGGAGGCGGCCATCAACGCCTTCGTGGCCGGTTATCAGCCCAATGAGGCGGTGCTGGTGGTGACCCGGGGCACTCTGGATGAGCTCAGCCGCGATGAGCTGCAAGGCGTCGTGGCCCATGAATTCAGCCATATTCTCAACGGCGACATGCGCATCAACGTGCGGCTCATCTCGATGCTGGCGGGTATTCTGCTGATCGGCCAGCTGGGCCAGTACCTGGTGCGGTTCGGCATCTGGGGCTGGAGCGGTTACCATCACCGGCGCCGCTACGATGGCGCTCTCGTACTCGCGGGCGCCGTGCTGGTGATTGTGGGCTACGTCGGGCTTTTCATGGGGCGGGTTATCAAGTCGGCGGTCTCGCGCCAGCGCGAATACCTGGCGGATGCCGCCGCCGTGCAGTTCACCCGCAATCCTGAGGGCATCGGAGGGGCGCTGTACCGGATCGGCGTGGCTGCTTCCGGATCGCGGCTCAGAGCCACCAGTCATGCGGAAGACCTGAACCACCTGTGCTTCGGGGAAAGCGTCTCTCTGGCGCGCCTTCTGGCTTCCCATCCTCCGATTGAGGACCGGCTTAACGCCATCGATGAGACCCTGCTGGTGCGCATGAAATCCCGGGATCGCAAGGCTGCCCGGGAACAGGGTGAGGCGCCGCCCACGGCAGCCAACGAGGCAGCAGCGGCCATGGGGTTCTCGGGTGCGGGCGGTCTCGAGATCGGCAGTGGTGCCGCCCCGGTGGGGGCGCTCAGTGAGTCCGGGACCTGCCATGTCCGCTCACTGCTTGCCGCGCTGCCCGGCGGCCTGAACCAGCAGCTGCATGGGGCCGAGGGGGCAGTCCACCTGTGTCTGGCGCTGGCGCTGGAAGAGGCGGACCACGGCGCCCTGGATCAGTGGCTCCCGGAGCTGGAGCCGGTGGGTGCCGTAGCGATTGACCCACTCCTGGTGCGCCAGATGATCCAGACGCTGCGTGATCTGGGCCCGGCCTACAGGGTGCCGCTGGTCGAGCTGTCACTGCCGGCATTGCGGGAGCTGGAGACACCGGCGAAAGGCCAGTTACTGCGGGACATGGAACAGCTGATCCGCGAGGACCGTGGCGCCCGCCTGCACGACATCGCCATCCTGGGCTTCCTCAAACATCATCTCGGCAAAAGAGCGGGTCGCAACCGGAAGGTGGTCCACCGTCGCTACGGGGCGGTAATGCCGGACATCCGCCGGCTGTTGTGGCTGATGGCATCGGCGGGTACACGCGCCGATCCGGAGCCCCTGTACCGGGAGGCCATGGCGGGATTCGAAACGGAGGCCAGGCGGCCTTCCGGCGAGGGCACCAGCGCCCGCAAGCTGCTTCAGTCACTGGGGCGGCTGGACGGGCTGCCGGCGATGCTCAAGCCCGCCATCATTGATGCCTGTGTTCACTGCATCCAGGAAGACGGGCGTGTCAGCCCGCGTGAGTATGAGCTGCTGCGCATCATCGCCGATCAGCTGGACTGCCCCATGCCGCCGCTGCCACCCTCCGGCGAGAGCGGCCCGGAGCAGGGCTGATCAGCCTGCTTTCAGTGGCTTGTGGGCAATGTCGGGCTCCTTGCCCTTAAGCATCTGGTTCCAGTAGAACGGCGGAAGCAGGTGCTTCTTGACCACCCAGTAGAACCGGGATTCCTTGAAGGGGCTCAGGGGCAGCGTAGGGGTCACGACACCGTCGTACATGAACTCGGCCAGCATCACCTTGCCGTAGGCGGTGACCAGTGGGCACGAGGTGTAGCCGTCGTACTGGGCGTCCAGTGCCTGCCCGTCCAGGCGCGCCAGCAGATTGCGCACTGTGACCGGAGCCTGCTTGCGCACGGCTGCGGCGGTCTTGGAGGTGGGCAGGGAGCTGGCATCGCCCAGTGAGAAGACGTTGGGGTAGCGGGTGTGCTGTGTGGTGCCCTTGTCCACGTCCACCCAGCCGTCGGCATTGGCCAGCGGGCTCTGTTTCACGAAGTCGGGTGAGGTCTGATGCGGTGTCACGTGTAGCAGGTCGTAGGGCTGTTCCACCTCGGTGGTTTCCCCGTTGGCGTCCTTGGTGGCGAAGCGGGCCACCTTGCGCTCGGCATCAATGGCGACCAGGTCATGGCCCTGGTTGACGCCGATGCCGTAGCGGTCCATCACCTTCTGCAGGTGCGGCACGAAGTCCGGCACGCTGAACAGGGCGCCGGCGCCACTGTAGAACTGCAGGTTGCTTTCGGGGGCCAGGTCGTTCCGGCGCAGGTGATCCGCGGCCAGGTAGGCGATCTTCTGTGGCGCGCCGGCGCATTTCAGCGGGGGCGGCGGCTGGGTGAAGATAGCGTTGCCGCCCCGGAACTGGCGCAGGCATTCCCAGGTGTAGGGTGCCGTCTCCGGACTGTAGTTGCTGCACACGCCGTTGCTTCCCAGGGCTTCACGCAACCCTTCCACGCGATCCCAGTCCAGCTTGATGCCGGGGGCGACGACCAGGTGCTCATACTGCACCTGGCGGCCGTCCTCAAGTGTGAGCTGGTTGCTGTCCGGCTCGAACGTGGCCACGCCGGCGTGGATCCAGGTGGCCGTTTCCGGCAGTGTTTCCTTCTGGGCCCGCCGGGTGCTGTCCATGTCATAGGTGCCGCCGCCGACCAGCGTGAATGCCGGCTGGTAGTAGTGGACTTCCGAGGGTTCCACCACGGCCACATCCAGTTCAGGGCGCTGGCGGAGCAGGGAAGCGGCGACAGTGGTACCGGCAGTACCACCGCCGACGATCACCACCTGATGGCTGAGGGACTGGGAGGGAGTGTTCATGGGGCCTCTCATTCTGGTTCTGGTCAATGATGCTTTGTGATTGCTGCTTATAATAACGCCTTTTCTGAGATCATAAATTGATAAAAACAAAAACCGTAAGTTTGTTTTGGAATATACAAATCAGACAAGAGCATGGTGAGACCAGTTGACGGATTCGGTGGCGGTCATGTCCGGGTAGCGGGATCATACCCGTCGCCGTCAGCCACCGGAGGCTCCCATGGAACTCGTCTGCCCGGCGGGCAGCCTGCCCGCTCTCAAGGCGGCTGTTGATGCGGGAGCGGATGCCGTCTACATCGGCTTCCGCGACCACACCAACGCCCGCCAGTTCGCCGGCCTCAACTTCACCGAAAAGCGCATGCGCGAGGGGATGGAGTACGCCCGCCAACGTGGCACACGCGTTTTCTGTGCCCTCAACACTTACCCGCAGCCCGCGGGCTGGAAGCACTGGACGTCAACGCTGGACCGGGCGGCGGACCTGGGGTTTGATGCCCTGATCCTGGCGGATATGGGGCTGCTGGACCATGCGGCCCGTCACCATCCCGGGATTCCGCGCCATCTTTCCGTACAGGGCTCGGCCACCAGCCATGAAGCACTGCGGTTCTATCACCGGGAGTTCGGTATCAGCCGCGCCGTGCTCCCCAGGGTCCTGTCCATGGATCAGGTGCGGCAGGTGGCCGGGCATTCCCCGGTGGAACTGGAAGTGTTCGCTTTCGGCAGTCTCTGCATCATGGCCGAGGGGCGCTGTTATCTGTCTTCCTATCTGACCGACGAGTCCCCGAATACCTGTGGTGCCTGTTCACCCGCAAAGGCCGTGCGCTGGGAGGAGAAGGGCGATGATCTGGAGGCCCGGCTCAACGGGGTACTGATCGACCGTTTCGCCGGTGATGAGCAGGCGGGCTACCCGACCCTGTGCAAGGGGCGCTTTGAAGTGGAGGGGGCCGTCTACCACGCCATTGAGGAACCCACCAGTCTCAACACCATGGATCTGCTTCCGGAGCTGCACCGCCTTGGTGTTTCCGCCGTCAAGATCGAAGGGCGGCAGCGCAGCCCCGCCTACAGCGGTCAGGTGGCCGAAACCTGGCGGGCGGCGATCGACCGCGTGAAAGCGGATCCCGAGACCTTTGAACCCGCCCCGGAATGGCAGCGCACGCTGGGCGACCTGTCCGAGGGTGGGCAGACCACACTGGGCGCATGGACCCGGAGCTGGAAATGACGATGAAACTCTCACTGGGGCCGATTCTCTGGTACTGGCCCCGCCAGGATGTGCTCAACTTCTACGCCGAAGCGGCCGAATGGCCGGTGGAGACCATCTATCTCGGCGAGGTGGTGTGTTCCCGCCGCCGGGACATGAAGGTGGCGGACTGGATGGATCTGGCCCGCGATCTGCGCGACTGCGGCAAGGAGGTGGTGCTTTCGAGCCAGACGTTGATCGAATCCGAAGCGGACCTGCGCACCCTGCGCCGCATCCGGGACAACGGCGAATTCCTGGTCGAGGCCAACGATCAGAGTGCGCTGAACATGGTGATCGAGGCCGGCCTGCCGTTCGTCACTGGCCCCTCCATGAACGTCTACAATCCCGCAACACTGCGGGTTCTGCTGCGCCGGGGCCTGCAGCGCTGGTGCCTGCCAGTGGAACTGAGCCGCGATACGCTCGCCGACATGCAGACCACGCTGTATGAGCAGTCCCTGCATGCGCCGGTGGAAGTCTTCGCCTGGGGCTTTCTGCCACTGGCCTGGTCCTCACGCTGCTTCACCGCACGCTACTACGGCAAGCCCAAGGACCGCTGCGAGTTCGTCTGTCAGCAGCATCCGGACGGGTTGGCTCTCAGGTCCCGGGAGCATCAGGATGTTTTCCGGCTCAATGGCACCAGCACCCTGTCCGGCGCCCGCTATGACCTGATGCGGGAGCTGCCGGACATGCAGGGGCTGGGCGTGGACGCCGTGCGCTTGAGCCCGGAGCACGAAGGTATGGCGGAGGTCGTGGCACGTTTCGACCGGGCGCGTCAGGGAGACATGCCAGAGCGTCATCCGCTTCACCTGGCGGAGGCGCCCCCCTGTGACGGCTACTGGTATGGCCGGCCGGGCATGGACTGGAGTCAGACCCCATGAAGCAGACACTGGACCGAATGGCGCGCAGCCTGATTCCGCTGGTGGATGCCCGGCTGCCCTGGGGGCTCAAGCAGGGGCTGGTGGAAGTACCCCTGAATCACCTTTTTGCCGAAGCCCTGGTAGAGGGTGATTTCGAGGAGCTGGAAGGGCGTGTGCTGCGGCTCGAACTGGAAGACGCCACCACCGGGGTGACCCTGGGGTTCTGGGGTGGACGCCTGCGAATGGCGGACGCAGCGCCCGAGGCGACCATACGGGGCACCACGGAAGCCTTCCGGCGCCTGGCGGAGCGTCGGGAGGACCCGGACCGCCTGTTTTTCCAGCGTCAGCTGGTGATCGAGGGGGATACGGAGCTGGGGCTGGCGGTCAAGAACCTGCTGGATGCGCTGGAATGGCGCATTCCCCTTCTCAGCGGCCCTGCCGTGCTCAGCGCGCCTCCGGATGACGCCGGTTGATCAGATCCCAGGCCTTGTGGATCTCCTCCAATCGGGCCCGGGCCAGCTCCGGGTCCATGTCCGTGTGCTGGACGCGGTCCGGATGATAGAGGCTGCGCTGTTTGCGGTAAGCCTGGCGCAGGGTCTCCAGTGAATCCGAGGGTTTGCCACCAACCACCTGGCAGGCGCGGGCGAGACCGGTCAGGGGCGTTTCGCTGGTGCCTTCGCCCGGGGAAGTGATCCAGACCTTGCCCCGGTAGCTCTGAAGGATGCGGTTGCTGGCGGTGGCCGGCAGGCCGGTGGCGATGATGGCGGTGTGGCAGCGGGCAATGCGGGCGGCCGAATCCGGGCCGTCCTGGTAGCACAGGTGCGCCAGCGCCATGCTCAGGCGCAGCGCTGAATCCGGCCAGCGGCGCGTGAGCAGCCGGAACCACAGGGGCACCACCGGCTGGGTATCCTGCTTGCCGTTAGTGAAGCGCCGGATCAGCCGGCGGCGCTGACGGGGCCCTGCATTGAAATTGCGCATCAGGGACTCGCCGTAGCGGATGTCCAGCTCGGTCACCCGGCCGTCCGCCTTGGCCACATAGCCCATCAGCCGGAACAGTGTGCCGCGTGCCCATCGGGGCAGACCGGTGCGTTCCAGGAGCCGGGCGCCGTGATGGCCGCAGGACGCCAGCTCACGGAGCAGGTCGGAAAGGTTCTCCGGCAGTGCGTCCGTACTGTTGTGGCTGTGTTTCGCGCTCATGGGGCAGCACCACTCCCTGCCAGTGTGCGCGCCGTCTCGAGGCGCTCTGGGGTGCCAACATCCACCCAGTGACCGTCATGGCGGAGGCCGCTCACCCGCCCCTGCTGGCAGGCGGTGCGCAGAATGGGGCCAAGCCGGTCCTCTTCATCCGGTGCACTGTCGATCAGGCGTCGGTTCAGCCGGCTGATTCCGGCAAAGGTGAGCGATTCACCCTGGTCCCTGGTTATCCGGCCATTGGCCAGTGCGAAATCCCCGCCACTGTGGTGGGCCGGGTTCGGCACCAGGACCAGGTGGGCATCCAGATCTTCCCCCAGTGGCGTGGTGGCAAGCGCGGCCATGTCGAAATCCGTCCAGACATCCCCGTTGATGACCAGGAATTCATTGCCTGTTTCCGTGAGCATCGGCAGCGCCCGGCGTAATCCGCCCAGAGTCTCCAGCGGCTCCCCCTCCCGGGAGTATTCAATGCGGGCCCCCAGATGGGCGCCATCGCCGAGCTCGGCTTCAATCCGCTCGCCCAGCCAGGCGGTGTTGATGACGATATCGGGAACACCGGCCCGCACCAGGGCCTCGATGTGCCACTGGATCATCGGCCGACCGCCCACCGGCAACAGCGGCTTGGGGGTCTCCAGGGTCAGTGGCCGCAGGCGTTCGCCGCGCCCGGCTGCCAGGATCATGGCCTTCATGTGGCCCCCGCCATGGGTTCCACGGCCGGTGCCACGCGTTCCGCGAGCCAGTCCCCGAAGTGTTCGAGCGCCGGCTGACGCCGTGCGGCCGAGATGATGTAAGCCAGGGTGCGCGGGATGTCCGCCAGGTAGCGCGGCTTGCCATCGCGCTGGTCGAGCCGCGCGAAGATGCCGCTGGCCTTGAGGTGGCGCTGGATGCCCATGAGCTCGAACCACTGGCGGAAGGTGGCCTCGTCCGCCTGATGCAGGCCGGCCTCCCGCGCCTCCAGGCGGTAGGCCTCCAGCCACTGGTAGACCTTTTCGAGCGGCCAGGCGACGTAGCAGTCCCGCAGCAGTGAGGCAGCGTCATAGGTGATGGGGCCGGTGACCGCGTCCTGGAAGTCGATGATGCCGGGGCTGTTATTGTCCGTCACCAGCAGGTTCCGGGAGTGGTAGTCACGGTGGACCGTAACCCGGGGCTGGGCGAGGGCGGACTCGGTCAGGGTGGCGAAGGTGGTCGCCAGCATGGCCTGCTCCTGGCTGGAGAGCTTTAGGCCGAGCTTCTGTTCCAGAAGCCAGTCCGGGAAAAGCTGCATCTCCTGCTGCAGGCGCTCGCGGTCATAGGACGGCAGGGGATGGTCCGGCGGTGAGGACAGGCCCTGAAGGCGGACCAGCGCACTGAGGGCTTCGCCGTAAAGCCGGTCCGCGCTTGCCTCGCTGGTGAGTTCATCCAGGTAGAGCCGGTCGCCCAGATCCTCCAGCAGCAGGAACCCCTGCGCCTGATCCTCGGCCAGCAGTGCCGGCACATGCAGGCCGTGTTCGTGCCAGTGATGTGTCAGCGCCACAAAGGCCCCGCAGGATTCCTTCTCCGGCGGGGCATCCATCACGATCCGGGAGCCCTCCGGGGTCTGCACACGGAAATAGCGCCGGAAACTGGCATCGCCGGCCACCGGTTCCGGTGTCCGCGGCGCCGTTCCGAGGCACTGGTCCAGCCAGGCCAGCATGGCGTCGTAGCGTTGATCCATGGTTGCTCCCGTTAATGGGCGCCGCGCCAGGCAGCACCTTTCAGATGTGTTGTATTCTGCATTAACCCTCTGCCAGCTGGCCAGAGAGCGTTAACATGCTGCAGTGGCCCATGTAGACTGTGCCCCTGTTTCAGCCGCATGCCGGTGGACGCTCCGGAGAGGGTGAGTGGCAATACAGAAGTGGACAAACAACCGCGCCGGGCGACTCCGGATGCTGGCTGCCAGCATCACGCTCGCCTGTGTGTCCGCGCAGGCCCAGGAACCCCGCTCGGCCGCCGCCATCGATTGGGTGGAGTGGGAGCAGCTGCCCCCGGAACTGCAGGAAAAGGTGCCGGCCTACTGTGGCGGCGCCTATCGCCCTCCGGCACTTGAATCCAGCAGTGCCGATGACGCCCCTGTGGGAGAAGGTGACGGCAGGCCTGTCCATATCACCAGTCGAGAGGCCCGGTACCGTATGGACGAGACCCTGGACCTGAGCGGTGACGTGCGGGTACGCCAGGGCGAGCTCCGGGCACGCAGTGACCGTGCCCAGTACAACCAGAGCAGCGGCATGCTCAACCTCAGTGGCGGCGTGGTCAGCCGCGCCAACGGGGTGCTGCTGACCGGCAATGAAGCCGAGGCCAGCGATGAGGGCGGCAGCCTGACCCTCAATACTGCCCGCTTCCTGCTCCATGATGCCCATATGCGCGGCAGTGCCGGTCGTATCAAGCGCACCGGGGAAGAGGCCATGCGCATTGATCAGGCCGTCATGACCACCTGCCAGCCCGGCCGCAATGACTGGTCGCTGGCGGCGAGCGGGGTTGACCTGGATCAGGCAAGTGGCTTCGGCACCGCCCGCAATGTCCGGCTGCGGGTGAAGGATGTGCCGGTGATGTACGTGCCCTGGATACGGTTCCCGATCGATGATCGCCGTCATACCGGTTTCCTGTACCCAACGTTCGGCAGTTCCAATGCCGGCAGCGGGCTGTTCCTTGCCACGCCTTTCTACATGAATCTGGCGCCCCACTACGATGCGACCTATACCCCGCAGTATATCCATGGTCGGGGGTACTTCTCGGAGCTTGAGACCCGCTATCTGAGTCGCTTCGGGCAGACGGATGTACAGCTGGGCTTTATCGACAGTGACTCTGAATTCGAGTCGGAGAATCCTGGTATGGACGGCAAGCGCTGGGGCCTGGATGTCACCAGTGATGCCGACTTCGGTGGCGGCTGGCGGGGGGATCTGGATTACGCGGCGGTCTCAGACGACGACTATTCCAGTGACCTCAACCGGACCCTGGACATCCAGCAGAACACCCATCTGCGCCGGGATGGACGGCTCCGCTACAGTCAGCCCGGCGTGAGTTTTTCCGCGGCACTGCGTGGCTTCCAGACCATCGACCCCGCGATCCCGGAAGCCAGCCGCCCTTACAACCAGCTGCCAAGGCTGCAGCTGGATCTCAATGCCAGCAGTGGTAACTGGTATGTCGCCCAGGATACGGAGTACAACTACTTCTGGCGTGAAAATGGCGATCTTCAGGGTGACCAGGCGGCCATTGGCCACCGCCTGCGGACGCGCCCGGAAGTGGGGTGGGAGCTGCGGGGGCTGCCGGGATTCATCGGCACGTCGGTGATGCTGGACCATACCCAGTACGAGCTGGACGACATTGAACGGGATGAGCGCTTCAGTCGCAGCGTACCCTTTGCGGACGTGGATGCCGGGCTCTACTTCGACCGCTTCTTTGATGTGGGCGACAGCTTCTACAACCAGACGCTGGAGCCGCGGCTGTATTACGTGTACTCACCGGAGCGCGAGCAGGACGGTATCCCTGTCTTTGATACCCGGCTCAACTCCTTCAACTTCAACCAGCTCTTCGCCCGTGACCGTTTTGTGGGAGGGGACCGTGTGGGGGATAACAACCGCCTCACGACGGCGCTGACCTCGCGCGTGTATGATATGGACGCCGGAATCGAGCGGGCCCGCGTGAGCCTTGGCCAGATCCACCGTTTTGACGATGAAGAGGTGGCGCTCAATGGAGCTGGCACCACGGAGGAAAGGCGTTCCCCGTACGCCGGTGAGCTCGTGCTGCGGCCGCTGGAGACCATGGACCTTCGGGTCACGGGACAGTGGGACGCGGATGAACGTGAGACCGTTCGTGGGCGGAGCCAGTTCCGCTTCCATACCAGCGACTACCGCTATCTGTTCAACGCCGGCCACACCTATGATGCGGACACCGACCTGGAGCAGTCGGATGTGAGCACGGTGCTGGCGCTGGGCGAACAGACGAGCCTGATTGGCCGCTGGCTCTACGATATGGAGAATAGGGAGACAGCGGGCACACTGCTGGGACTTGAGTACAGCAGCTGCTGCTGGAACCTGCAGCTCGTGGCCCAGCGTTACCGTACCCGGGATGAGGGACTGGATACCCGGTTCCTGTTCCAGATCCAGCTGCTCGGGCTGGGTGGCAGTGGCGATGCCCAGGATACCGCCCGTGATGCCATTCCCGGCTTTGATCAGCGCACTGCCATCAGAGAGCGCCCAACGCCCGAACAGCTGCGGCGCCCGGCGCAGGAACGATGGCCCTGAACCCATTCAGACTGAGGTAAGCATGATTCCGAAACGACAGCGCCCTTCAAGCCTGCTGGCCCTGGTATTCCTGGCCTGCCTGCCCATGCTGGCGGCCGGAGCCGAACGCCAGCCGCTGGACCGCGTTGTGGCCGTGGTGGACGAGGGCGTGGTTCTGCAGTCCGAGCTCCAGGCACGGATCCAGCAGATCCGCTCACGGCTGAGCGCCCAGGGCACACGGCTGCCACCGGAATCCGTGCTGCGCCAGCGGGTTCTGGACCAGCTCATCCTGGAGGAGATCCAGATCCAGCGGGCTCGCCAGATGGGCATTCGCATTGGTGACTCAGAGCTCAACAGCGCCATGCGCAATGTGGCCCGGAACAACGGCTTCAACAGTCTCAACGCCTTCGAGCAGGCGCTGTCCAGCGAGGGGCTGAGTTTCCAGCAGGCGCGCGAGCAGATCCGCCGGGAGATGCTGGTCAGCCGCGTTCAGCAACAGCGCGTGGGCCGGCGCGTGCGTGTTACCGAAAGGGAGGTGGACAACTTCCTGAGTTCCGCGGAAGCGCGTGAACGTTCCGGGATTGAACACCTGCTCGGTCACATCCTGATTGAGGTGAACAACTTCAATAACGACGAAGCGGTCCAGGCGGCCCGGAGCAAGGCGGAGTCGATCCAGGAGCAGCTTGAGGACGGTGCCGACTTCCGCGAGCTGGCGGTTGCCGAATCTGACGGTCGTAACGCGCTGGAAGGCGGTGAGCTGGGGTGGCGTTCCGGTCAGGAGCTGCCGTCGCTGGTGGCCGGCGAGATCCCGCGCCTGGATGTGGGCGAGCCTTCGCCGGTGCTGCAGAGCAGCAGTGGCTTCCACGTGGTCACACCATTGGACCGCCGGGGGCAGGATACCAATGAAGTGGAACAGCGCAGGGTGAGCCATATTCTGGTCAATACCCAGGAGCGCTCTGACGCCGAGGCGGAGTCACTGATCCGCGAGATCGAGTCGCAACTGGAGAATGGAGCTGATTTCGCTGCGCTCGCCAAGGAGTATTCGGATGACCCCGGTACCGTCTCTGAGGGTGGTGAACTGGGTTGGGTCGGGCCCGGCGAAATGGTGCCGGCGTTCGAGGACACCATGATGGAGACCGGTGTTGGCGAGACCAGTAACCCGTTCCGCTCACGGTTCGGATGGCATATCCTCAAGGTTGAGGATAGGCGCGTGGCGGAGCAGAGCGATGAAATCCGGCGCAATGAAGCCCGCCAGGCGCTGCAGCAACGCCAGTACGAGCTGGAACTCCAGAACTGGCTGAGCCAGATCCGCGAGGAGGCCTACGTGGACGTCAAGACCGTGGTCAGTGGCATGGAGGGCACGCTTTGACCCGTCCGGTACGGCTGGCGGTAACAGCCGGTGAGCCTGCCGGCATCGGGCCGGATCTGTGTCTTACTCTGGCTGACCGTGAGCGGGAAACGGAACTGGTAGTGATCGCGGACGCTGACCTGATGCGTGAGCGGGCCAGGGTGCTTGAACTGGACGTGCGGATTGAGCCCTGGGAACCGGATCAGCCCATTCCGACCGGAGCCGGTGTGCTTCCGGTCTGGTCGGTGGCCTCTGTCGCGACGACCCGGGCCGGGAAGCTCGACCCGGAGAACGCGGGCTATGTGTTGCGGACCCTGGAAGCGGCTGTTGAGGCCTGCCAGCTCAGCATCGTGGATGGCATGGTCACCGCGCCGGTGCACAAGGGGGTGATCAATGAGGCCGGCATCCGCTTCAGTGGTCACACCGAGTTCCTTCAGGAGAAAACCGGCGCCAGTGGTGTCGTGATGATGCTGGCCACCGAAGGGCTGCGCGTGGCGCTGGCCACTACCCACCTGCCATTGCGTGACGTGCCGGATGCTATTACCAGCAGCCGCCTCAGCCGGGTGCTCCACATCCTTAATGACGACCTGCGAAAGCACTTCGGCATTGCCCAGCCGCGCATACTGGTCGCGGGTCTCAACCCGCACGCCGGGGAAGGCGGGCATCTCGGCCGCGAAGAGATGGATGTGATCGAACCGCTTCTGGAACGGCTGAACAGCGAGGGTATGAACCTGATTGGTCCGTTGCCGGCGGATACCCTGTTCACGCCCTACAACCTGGAAGAGGCGGATGCCGTCCTGGCCATGTACCACGACCAGGGGCTGCCGGTGCTCAAGCACAAGGGGTTTGGCCGGGCGGTGAACATCAGCCTGGGCCTGCCGATCATCCGCACCTCCGTGGATCACGGTACGGCCCTGGACCTTGCGGCTACTGGCCAGGCCGACGCGGGCAGCCTGCATGAGGCCATCCAGACGGCGGCCCACATGGTACGCCAACGCGAGCGGACACGGCAGGAGCGCGCATGAGCCGGCCGTTGGGACACCAGGCGCGCAAGCGCTTTGGCCAGAACTTTCTGCACGACGCGGGGGTGATCGACCGCATCGTGGGCGCCATCAACCCGACGCCCGAGGATAACCTCGTCGAGATTGGTCCGGGCATGGGCGCACTCAGCGAGCCGCTGCTGGAGGCCTGCCCGTCCCTTCAGATGATCGAACTGGACCGGGACCTGATCCCCGGCCTGCGGGCCCAGTTCTTCCGCTATCCGGAGCTGGTCATCCACGAAGGCGACGCCCTGCGGTTTGACTACCGTGCCATCGCCGGCAAGGGGCCGATCCGGGCAGTGGGCAACCTCCCCTACAACATCGCCACGCCGCTGATCTTCCATCTGTTCGAATTCAGCGACGTGATCCGCGACATGCACTTCATGCTCCAGAAGGAGGTCGTGGAGCGCATGGCCGCGGCGCCGGGGGAAAGCCAGTGGGGAAGGCTGGCGATCATGACCCAGTACCGCTGCCGGGTGCAGCCGTTGTTCACGGTCGGTTCGGGTGCCTTCAGCCCAGCGCCCAAAGTGGAGTCCGCCATTGTGCGGCTGGTGCCCCACGGGACTATCGACAACCCGGCCCATGACCCGGAGCTGCTGGCGAAAGTCGTACGGACGGCCTTCAATGCCCGCCGCAAGACGCTGCGCAAGGCGCTGGCACCGTTGTTCGGGGATGGAGACTGGCCACGGCTGGGCATCGACCCTACGCTCCGGCCCCAGAACCTGACGCTGGCGGATTACGTGATGCTGGCCAATGATCTGTACGCACAGGCATCCAACGGGAGTACGGAATGAGTGAGTACGCCATCGGCGACATTCACGGCTGCCATGACAGCCTGAGGGCCCTGATGGACCGCATCGGCTTCAGCCCGGACCGGGACCGGCTCTGGTTTGTGGGTGACATCATCAACCGGGGGCCCAAGTCCCTGGAATCCCTGCGGCTGGTGAGGGACCTTGGTGACAATGCCCTGGTGACCCTGGGCAACCATGACATGCACTTCCTGGCGGTGGCGCTGGGCGGGCATGAGCCCCGGCCCAAGGATACGCTTCAGGCGATCCTGGAGGCTCCGGACCGCAATGAGCTGATCGATTGGATGCTGCAGCAGAACTTTGCCATCCCGGATGAGGCGCGCGGCCTGCTGATGGTGCACGCCGGTATTCCGCACCTGTGGACGGCGGAGCAGGCGGTGGGGTACAGCCGTGAACTGGAAGCAGTGCTCCAGAGTGACCAGGCGCCGCGCTACTTCCGTGAAATGTACGGCAACCGGCCCGAACGCTGGGATGCCGCCCTTGAAGGGATGGACCGCTCGCGGGTGATCACCAACTACTTCACACGCATGCGGTTTCTCGCTGAGGACGGCACCCTGGATCTGGCGACGAAAGAGGGGGTTGGCGCGGCGCCCGATGGTTTTGCGCCCTGGTTCCAGTACCCGCGGCCGGATTCGGTGGAACTGATTTTCGGGCACTGGGCCGCCCTGGAGGGTCGAACCAATACGCAGGGTATCCATGGGCTGGATACAGGCTGCGTCTATAACGGCCAGCTCACCGCAATGAATCTGGATACAAAGGAGATGACGCGTGTTGAACCCTGCGACTGAAGCCGGCTTCCCGGCAGGGACCTGGCTGAGCGTGGCCGCGATCCTGGGCGGACTGGCCGTGGCGGCGGGCGCCTTCGGGGCGCATGCGCTGGAAGGCAGGCTGTCGGAGCATTACATGAACGTCTTCCAGACGGCGGTGCAGTACCAGATGTTCCACGCCCTGGCCCTGCTGGGCGTGGCGCTTATCGGTCTCGTCCGGCCGGATGCCTCCTGGCTGGTACCGGCGGCCTGGGCCTTTCTGGTGGGCATCCTGCTGTTCAGTGGCAGCCTGTACACACTGGTTCTCAGTGGTGTGAAAGTGCTGGGGGCCATTACGCCGATCGGCGGTGTCGCGTTCCTGGTGGGATGGGTCTGTCTGGTGGTGACTGGATTGCGGCTGGGGGCTTGAAGCTGATGGGCTCAACCATCAGTTTAAGAGTATGAACATTATCCTGAACGGCGAAAACACCGAAGTCGGCGAAACCGCCAGTATCCAGGCCCTGATCGAGCGCCTGGAGCTGACCGGCCGTCGTATTGCCGTGGAGGTCAACGAGGAGATCGTGCCCCGCAGTGAGCATGAGTCACACCAGCTTGCGCCCGGAGACCAGGTCGAGATCGTGCACGCCATAGGCGGCGGCTGACCCCGTAGGAGCGGCCATGGCCGCGATCCTGCCCCCTGATCCCATGATCCAGACGAGAGACACCATGACCAACGAATCCCCGCAGGACACCCCCCTCACCATAGACGGCACCACCTACAGCTCCCGCCTGCTGGTGGGTACCGGTAAATACGGCAGCTGGGAGCAGGCGCGGGATGCCATTGAGGCCAGTGGGTCGCAGATGGTGACCATGGCGGTCCGCCGCACCAACCTGGGCCAGAACCCGGATGAGCCGAGTCTTCTCGATATTGTCTCGCCGGAGAAGTATACGCTGCTGCCGAACACGGCGGGTTGTTACTCGGCGAGGGACGCGGTGCGCACCTGTAAGCTGGCGCGCGAGCTTCTGGATGGGCACAGCTTGGTGAAGCTGGAGGTTCTGGGTGATGAGAAGACCCTGTACCCGGACGTCACCGAGACCCTGAAAGCGGCGGAACAGCTGATTGATGATGGCTTCCGGGTCATGGTCTATACCAACGACGATCCCCTGATTGCCCTCAAGCTCGAGCGCATGGGGTGCATAGCTGTGATGCCATTGGGTGCCCCCATCGGATCCGGGCTGGGCATCCAGAACCGCTACAACATCCGCACCATCGTGGAGAACGCCAGTGTGCCCATCCTGGTGGATGCCGGCGTGGGCACGGCCTCGGATGCCAGTCTGGCGATGGAGCTGGGCTGCGACGGCGTGCTGATGAACACCGCCATCGCGGAAGCAAAAGACCCGGTGCGGATGGCGGGCGCCATGCGCAAGGCGATTGAGGCAGGGCGCGATGCCTACATGGCCGGGCGCATGCCGAAGCGGGCCTACGCCAGCGCCTCATCGCCGCTGGACGGGACCTTTTTCTGATGACGGCTTCCCCGGGGCTGGATACACCGCTGCCGCTGCCCTGCGGCTCTGTACTGCCCAATCGTCTTGCCAAAGCCGCCATGACCGAAGGCGTGGCGGATCAACACCTGCATGCCACGGAACGCCATCAACGGCTCTACGGGCGCTGGTCGGACGGTGGTGCAGGCCTGCTGATCACCGGTAACGTAATGATCGACCGGCGGGTTCTGGAGCGCCCGGGCAATGTGGCGATTGACCCGGTGCCGGCCGAGGGCGAGCCGGCCGGGATGGAGGCGCTGCGCGCCTGGGCGCGGGAGGGCACACGCAACGGCAACCACCTCTGGATGCAGATCTCGCACGCAGGGCGCCAGTCACCGCGTTACGTGACCAGTGAGCCGGTTGGCCCTTCTGAGGTGCAGCTGGAGTTGATGGGCAACTACGCGCGGCCGCGGGCACTGACCGATCCGGAGATCCTCGATTTCATCGAACGCTTCGGGAGCGTGGCGCGGACCGCAAAGGCGGCGGGCTTTACCGGCGTCCAGATCCATGGGGCGCACGGGTATCTGCTCTCCTCGTTCCTTTCCCCGGTGACCAACCAGCGCGCGGACCGTTGGGGCGGCTCGCTTGAAAGCCGGGCACGGTTCCTTCTGGAAGCAGTTCGCTCGGCCCGCGAGGCGGTGGGGCCGGACTTTCCGGTGGCCGTGAAGCTGAACTCGGACGACTTCCGCAAAGGCGGGTTCAACCACGAGGAGTGCCTGCGGGTGGTGCAGTGGCTCAATGATGAAGGCATCGACCTTCTGGAGATCTCCGGCGGCACTTACGAGCAGCCGCGCCTTCTGGGCCACAGTGGCGATGCCGACACGGCGAGCGAGCCGGGCGCGGTCCGGGCCAGTACCCGTGCGCGGGAGGCCTACTTCCTGGAGTATGCTGAGGCGATCCGTAAGGTCTGTCGGTGTCCGCTGATGGTCACTGGCGGCTTCCGTACCCGCAGCCTGATGGAAGAAGCCCTGGCCAGTGGCGAGCTGGACGTGATCGGGCTCGGGCGGCCCCTTTGCACGGACCCGGATACCCCGAAAGAGCTGATCGGGAAGCGGATTGACCAGGCCGTGAACCACGAGGCCCGCCTGCGCCTGGCCAACACCGGCTGGTTCTCCCCGGCAAGCCCGCTGATGCCCCTGAAGATGATCAACGTCCTCGGCGCCCAGGCCTGGTACTACCAGCAGATCTTCCATCTGGCGGACGGCGAACCGGTGGACCTGAACCTGAGCGTGCTCGGGGCCTTTGCGCGTTACTTCGGGGACGAGCTGAGTACGGCGTTTTGGCTCAGGCGTAGCGGATGACCTATACGACCTGGTCCCGGCCGTTATCCTTGGCCTCGTAAAGATGCCTGTCGGCTTCCTGGATCATCGCCTCAACGCTCGGGGATGCCTTGCTATAGGTGCTGACACCAATACTCAGAGTCAGGTGAATAGGGCCGGCCTGGGTGTGGATTGGCTCGTGGGCGATCAGGCTGCGCAGCCGCTCCGCCATCTGGCGTCCGGAGTCATTGCCTGTCTCGGGTAACAGCACCGAGAATTCCTCGCCGCCGATCCGGGCGGCCGTGTCCGATTTGCGCAGCATGCCCTGGCAGCGTTCGGCAAACGCTTGGATGACTTCATCCCCGGTGCTGTGGCCGTACTGGTCATTGATCCGCTTGAAATGGTCCATGTCGATCATCAGCAGGCTCAGCGGCCGCCCGTGGCGTATGGCCCGTTCCACTTCCTTCTCCGCCTGCTCGAGGAAGTGCCGGCGGTTGGGGAGGGTGCTCAGTTCATCATGGGTGGCGAGGTACCGCAGCTGTTCCTCAAGCCGGCACCGCTCGTTGATTTCGGCCTCCAGGTCGAGGCGGATCTGCTTACTCTGGGTGATATCCGTCTGGATCGAGTTAAAGCCATACAGCTTGCCGTCTGAATCGAATTCAGGCTGGCAGGAGATGCGCAGCCAGTAGTGGGCGCCGCCTTTTGTGTAATTCAGAACCTCGCAGGAAAAGCCCTGCTGGCGGGCCACGCAGTCGCGCATGTAGGCAATGGTTTGTGGATCCGTTTCCGGGCCCTGTAGGAGGTCACCGGGCTCGTGGCCCCGCGCCTCCTCCAGGCTGTAACCGCTGAGGGTTTCAAAGGCGCTGTTGGCCCAGTTGATGCGGCCGTTACTGTCCGTCATCAGTATGAGTTCCTGGGTGTTTTCCAGTACCCAGGCCAGCCGCTGGTTGTGCATCCGCTGTTGCTGGTTCTCCGTGATGTCACGGAATATCCCGAACAGATACCTTGTATTGGAAGCCGGGCTGCTCTTGAGTTCACCCAGCGTCTCCACCCAGCGGACGTCTCCATCCACGCGGACGATGCGCGCATCGAAAGACAGCGGCTTGCCCGTCTCGATGGTTTCGTTGATCAATGCCTCAACACGATCACGATCGTTCGGGTGGTAGAAACTGAGAGCATTGTCCACGGTAGGGGGAATCGCGTTGGGCGACATCCCGTGCAGGAGGAACACTTCTTCAGACCAGAAGAGCGTGTTGTCATTGAGCCTTATATACCAGTGCCCGGATTGGGCCACCTTATGGCTCAGTCTCAGAATATCTTCGTTCTGCAGCAACGTATCTCTGATCGTTTCAGGTTGGTGTCTGCGCGAGATCCCTTCACATTCATTGTTCAGTCTAGCAGTTTCATCTTCAGAGGCAGCCCGTTGAGCTATTCGCGGTTGTCGTGGGCCACCCGAGCAATAGTGTGGATAGGGTTTGTCATGCTTGCTTTTGCTGGGTGAGTCTTGTCTGAGCTTACCACATGCCCGGGTGGCAGGCCGCGATGCCTTTACTGTTGAGGTGAGAATCGTTATTGTTTGCGAAATTGGTTGGGATAGAGGGAAACGTGATGCGTAAGCGTTTTACGGCAGTTACCGGAGCACTGGCACTGGCCGTGTCTGTTGGCTTCGCCTCCACCAGTGCCTTGGCCAGTGGTGAGATTGGTGAGCATGTCCAGAACCTCAAGAGCAATCTAGGCACCTATGAACAGGATGTTGGTCGGTTCACCGACCGCCTTGACACCATGGCGGCAGCCTATGCCGAGAACGGCCCGGACGCCGTGGAAACGGATCAGCTCATTGAGCTCTGGGAAGAGGTAAAGCTGCACGCGGCGGTGGAGGTGACCTATGTGCCGGTCTATGCCTCCATCTGGCAGGGCATCTATGGCTTCAAGGAAGCTGTGGACAATGACAGCGGCATTGAGCGTGTCCGCGCGGAGAAGGCAGCTCTGGAAGCCGCGCTGTGGCAGGGTCTGGGCGCCGTGAAGATGGCTTCAAAGCATCAGGCATCCGGTGGTTCCAATAAGGGTCAGGAGGCTGATTCCGCGGGAGGTGACCCGGTTGACCGGATCATCACCAACCTGGAGAAGGTCACCGTGGAGCACGCTGAAGGTGAGACCGAAGAGGCCACTGAGCTGGTGCATGACACCTACATGGAGATCTTCGAGGGTATTGAGGGGGCACTGATCGAGCAGGACGCGGAACTGGTTGAGTCGCTGGAGAAGGACTTCAACGTGACGCTGCCCCAGCAGTTGGAGAAAGGCGCGCCTGTCTCTGAGGTGACCGCTCAGGTTGATGCCATGAAAGAGAAGCTCAGCCGGGCACAGGAGCTGCTTCAGAAAGCCGAAGAGAGTCAGGGCGATGTGTTCTGATGTGACCCGAAGGGATGTGGTGCGCGCTCTGGGCGCGCTCGGTATTATGGGCGCTCTTCCTCTGCCCGGCCTGGCAGCCGGCAGGGGCGGGGCGCCCTTTTCCGTTGAGTCGCTGCCAGCGCTTGAGGGGGAGCTGACGCTCTATCTGGGGCGTGGCGAAGGCGGCCTCTATGAGGATGTCATCAATGCCATCCGGGATCGCAACCCGGGGCTCTCTCTGCAGGTGCGCCGCGGCCCCACGGTGGCGCTGGCAAACACCATTGTGGCAGAGGCGGAAGCCGGGGTGCGGCAGGCGGATCTGTTCTGGGCTGTGGATTCCGGATCCCTGGGGCTGGTCAGTGATGCCGGCCTTGCCCAGCCCGTTCCCGAGGCACTTGGTGCCGGGCTCAGAGAGGGGTTCCGCTACGATAACTGGGTGCCTGTCTCCGGTCGGATCAGAACACTGCCCTTCAACAGTGATCGTCTGAGCCTGGAGCAGATTCCCGAAGACATCATGGCTCTGCCGGAAACGGACCTCAGCGTTGGCTGGGCACCCGCCTATGGCTCGTTCCAGTCCTTCATCACCGCCATGCGGCTGCTCGAGGGCGAAAAAGCCACGCGCGAGTGGCTCCTGGGCATGAAAGCCCGGGCCCGCCAGTACGCGGGTGAGTTCGGTGTCGTTATGGGTGTTTCCCGGGGGGAAGTGGATCTGGGGCTGGCCAACCACTACTACACGCTTCGACTGCTGTCCGGCCAGCCGGACGCCCCGGTCGCCCTGGCCATGACCCGTGATGACGCCGGTTCACTGCTGAATGCCTCCGGCGCCATGGCACTGTCGGAACGCCCCGTGGCCATGGACTTCATCCGCTATCTGCTGACCACCGAGGTCCAGTCCTATCTGGCGCGTGAGGCGTATGAGATTCCGATGGTCAGTGGTGTGGAACTGCCCGAGGGGCTGCCGTCGGAGGATCGCATCCAGCCGCCCGAGCTTGAGCTGACCCGCCTTGCGGACATGCGTCCGACGCTGGACCTGATGCGTGATGCCGGAGTGTTATGAGGCCTTGGCCGGTCTCCTATGTGCTGGCCGCACCCGTTGCCATACTGGCGGTGCTGCCGTTGCTGGTCCTGCTGGACCTGGGTGTCGGGGCGGACACCCTGTGGGACCCCCACTGGCTGGACGTTCTGGGGCAGTCACTGGCGCTGGCCGGGCTGACGGTTGTCGGGTCGCTCTTTCTTGGTGTGCCTCTGGCGGTCATGACCGCCTATGTCAGGCTTCCCCTGCGTGGTCTATGGTTGCCTCTTCTGGCGGCACCACTGGCGATGCCGAGCTACATCGGTGCCTTCACGTTCTATGCGGCCTTCGGGCCCGGGGGCGAGATTGAGCAGCTGACAGGCGTTCCGACACCGGAACTCCGCGGTCTTACCGGAGCGGCCGTCGTGATGTCGCTCTACACCTTCCCCTTTGTACTGCTGACCACCCGGGCGTCCCTGCGGGGGCTGGATGCCAGCGTCCTGGATGCGGCGCGTACGCTGGGGCTGTCGCTGCCGCAGGCCCTGTGGCGGGCGGTTCTGCCCCGGGTGCGCCGGGGCATCGCGGCGGGCGCGCTGCTGGCGGCGCTCTACACGCTCTCGGATTTCGGTACGCCGGCCATCATGGGCGTGGACACGTTCACCCGTGTGATCTTTGTTGAATACAATGCCTTTGGTCTCAGCCAGGCCGCGATGCTCTCATTGCACCTGCTGGTGATTGTGGGTCTGATCCTGTTTCTGGAAAGCCGCTTCGGAACAGAGCAGGAACGACCCGGCCGCACGCTGGTTGTGACCCCCGGTACCCTCTCCGGAGCTGGTATGATGGGACTGGCGGTGCTGGTCTTTGCTCTGGCTGTGGGGCTGCCTCTGGCACTTTTCGGTATCTGGATCGCGCGTGATGGTCTGGCCGGCTTTGACCCCATGACGGCGGTCAACTCGGCCTGGGCAGCCTCCCTGGCGGCACTCGGCGCGGTTCTGCTGGCGCTGCCGGTCGCGTATGCGGCGCTTGCAGGGCCTGCGGGCCGCGTCATGGACAGGCTGACCTACTTCGGTTTCGGGGTGCCTGGCATCGTCATGGGTACGGCTCTGGTCCATCTCGGGCTCAGGGTGCCGGTGCTTTACCAGACCCTGTTCCTCCTGGTGCTGGCCTACATGTTGCGGTTCCTGCCGTTGGCGGTGGGCGCGGTGCGCTCCACGGCGGAGCGGGTGGACGACAACATGACCCACGCCGCCCGCCTTCTGGGGGCCTCCCGCTGGGAAGCGTTCCGCCGCGTGAGCCTGCCGCTGACGCTGCGGGGTGTGGTTGCCGGAGGGGCGCTGGTATTTCTGGAGGCGATGCGCGAGTTGCCCGCAACACTGATGCTGCGCCCGACTGGGTTCGACACCCTGGCCACGGAGCTCTGGCGCGTCTATGAGGCTGGGTACTTCGGCCGTGCCGGCGTTCCGGGCCTGCTTCTGGTGGTGATCTCAGGGGTGGCGCTGGTGTTGATGGTCAGTGGTGAGCGGGGCCTGAAAGCGGGCCTTGCAGAGAATAAGGGGTAATCATGCTGGATGTTCGCAACCTGAGCCTTGCCTACGGCCAGACACCCGTACTGGCGGATCTGTCTTTCAGTCTGGGCGCGGACGAGATCCTGATGCTCGTGGGGCCGACCGGCTGTGGCAAGACCACGGTGCTGCGTACACTCGCTGGGCTGGTGCGCCCGGATGCCGGGGAGATCGTGCTCGGGGATCAGCGGATTACACCAAAGCGGGACGTGCCGCCGGAGAAACGGCGGGTCGGGATGGTATTCCAGGACTTCGCGCTGTTTCCCCACCTCAGCGTCATCGACAATGTCGCCTTCCGTCTCAGCGATCGCGGGCCCGCCCATGAGTGGCTGGAGCGGCTTGGGCTCACAGCGCTGGCCGATGCCATGCCGGAGCGCCTTTCCGGCGGGCAGAAACAGCGTGTCGCCCTGGCCCGGGCACTGGCCCACAAGCCCCAGCTGATGCTTCTGGATGAGCCGCTGTCCAATCTGGACGCCGCCCTCAAGGACACTCTTCGGTGGGATATCCGTACGGCCCTCAAGGAGGCCGGAGTGCCGGCGCTCTGGGTGACCCATGATCAGGAGGAGGCACTTTCGGTTGGGGACCGCCTGGGGGTTCTCAATAACGGCCGCCTGGAACAGCTCGATACCCCGGAGCAGTGCTTCAGCCAGCCAACAAGCCGGTTCGCCGCCCAGTTCCTGGGAGAGGCGGCTTTCGTGCGTGGGCACCGGGACGGGCCTGTGGTGGCGACGCCGCTTGGCAGCGCCACCGCCATCACCCAGGGCGCCAGTGGTGAGAAAGTAGACCTGATGGTACGCCCTGATGATCTGACGGTGGTGCCCTCACGGGACGGTAACGGCGTGGTTGAGTGGCGCCGGTATGAGGGCGAGACACGGCTTTACGCCATCCGCGTCTGCGATGGCGAGGCCCTGCGGGTGCGGACCAACCATGAGCTGGATCTGGCTGTGGGCGCGCCGGTGCATCTGCGGATCAGTTCTGAGCACCCTCTCGCCGCGTTCACGCCGGAACCAGCGGCCTGATGCCGTTCAGTCTGGCTCCGGAAGCAGGGGCTTGAGGCTGGCGTGGATGCCGGGTGCGGTGATGATGATATCCCGCCCCCACAGATCCTCTGGATAGCCCTCCGGTACTTCCGAGAAGTGACCACAGGTGGCGCCGGCTTCCAGCGCGATCAGCCGGGCTGCGGCGAAGTCCCAGGGGCTGACGCTCTCGTAGTAACCATCCAGCCGGCCACAGGCCACCCAGCAGATGTCCACGGCTGCGGAGCCGATGCGCCGGATGTCACGGCACTCGGTGAGCACCCTTTCCAGGCGCCGGATCAGGGTCGGAATCTCATCCTTACCGTAGGGGAAACCGGTGGCGATCAGGCTCTGGCGCAGGTTGGTGGCGCCGGAGACCTCAATCGGCATGCGGTTGAGCAACGCCCCCTGACCATGGGTTGCCATGAAGGTTTCCTGCTGGAAGGGGCAGTGGACCACGCCGGTCCGGACCCGCCCCTTTTCGGCGTAGGCGATGGACACCGCCACCTGGCCATGGCCGTAGGCGTAGTTCACCGTTCCGTCGATGGGGTCAACGATCCACAGCGGTGTATCAAGGTTCTCCGCCTGTGTCAGGTCGGGCATGGCTTCCTCGGAGAGGATGCGGTGACCGGGGTAGGCGTTACGAATGCGCTGAGCGATGAACTCGTCCGCCTTGATGTCCGCCTGGGTCACCAGTTCGGTGGCATCCTTATAATTGTGCTCCATGCTGCCCTGACGGCGCTCCTGGATGATGAGCTCACCGGCCTGGATGGCTGTTTTCTCGGCGAATTCGGTAATGGCGGTCAGGTCGTCATGCATTGAGGTGCGGCCCCTCTGGTAGGATATGGCGGATCGGGTCGGTCTGCCGCGTAGTGTACTCCGGCCCCCGGTATGGCCACAAAACGGAAACCCTATGCATCTGATTCTAGGCCTTGTTCTTACCGTCCTGCTCTTCCTGCTGCTGCGCCAGTGGGCGCGCCTGGATCCGGCGGAAAAGCGCAAGGGGCTGTTCTGGGGCGTAGCCGTGGCGGTGGGCGCGCTCTGTACACTGCTGGTGGTCACCGGGCGGCTGCATGTGATCGGAGGGCTGCTGGCGGCGCTCGTGCCCTTTGCGCATCGCGGCTGGCGCGCCTTCCAGCTCTGGCTTCTGTGGCGCCGTATCCGTAGTGCCGGGGGCGGCGCGGATAGCGGGCAGGAGTATGACAGTGGCCAGCAGGCGCCGCCCAGCTCGGGCCGTATGGATCCGGAGCAGGCACGGGATGTTCTCAATCTGCCCGTGGATGCCGGCCGGGATGAGATCGTGAAGGCGCACCGGCGGCTGATCCAGAAGGTGCATCCGGACCACGGTGGCAGTGATGAGCTGGCTGCAAGGGTGAATGAGGCCAAGGAGGTGCTGCTGAAGACTCTGCGGTAAAGCGGGTTTCCGGCGGTACTCAGCGGGCCGGAAGTACGTTCACCTTTACTTCCCAGAGTCGGCTGCCTTTTGACTGTGTACTGTAGACCCGGCTGCCCTTCTGATCCCGGATACTCCGGCGCTCCTCACCCAGCTCCACCCATTCGCCGGGGTTTACCCGGCGGATGGTCACCACACCGGCCGTTTTGTAATCCGGCTGGCCCGGTACGGGCTCGTTGCGGATGGCGGTGATGTGCAGCTCCACCTGGTTCTCGCTGAGCACCGTGGGGCGGACAAGGAAGCCGCTGGTCATGTCCACTTCCTCAAGAATCACCATCGGGTTCCTGCCACCACGCGCCGCCACGGGCAGCCGCGCGATACGACCGGACGAGATCTGTGCGATCTGCTGGTCCTGGACCACCAGTGAGCGCGTCGAGTCCTTCCGGGTACTGTAGAGGCGGCTGCTGCCACGGTTGTCGTCCTCACCCGATGCCATCTTCCGGTGGCGCAGGGAGAGGCGTACCTGGCGTACGGGCTGGTCGATCTGCTTGAGCAGGGTCTTGATCTCGGCGAGCTTTTCGGGCTCAGCGCGCACCATCAGGGTCTGTCCGTCCGGCGAGAGTTTTATGTCATCCCCGTAGAGGTTGCGGAGCTGGGGGACTACCGTCTGAGCCCGCCGGTTCTCCAGTTCAAACACATGGCTTTCCGGAGCGGCGAATGCGGCCGGTATGGCCAGCAGCAGTGACAGACAGGCCAGAATAAGGTTGCGGTTGACTGGTTTCATGATATTCCATGGAATGCCATCTATGCTCAGGGTATCGCACCGGCAACAGGTGCGCGACCGTTTCACGCTCAGGATAGCATCCTGCTAACGAGGGAGTGCCGTTATGACGGTGACCATCACTGCGCCCCGGGAGACACGGGCCAACGAGAAGCGGGTGGCCGTGGTACCCGCGGTGGCGCCCAAGCTGGAAAAGCTGGGGACTGAGATCCGTATCCAGAAGGGGGCTGGTGAAGCGGCCCGGATTCCGGACGAGGCCTATGAGGATGCCGGCATCCATGTAGGGAAGCTGGAGCTGGGCAAGGCGGATATCGTGCTCAGCGTTCAGGCCCCCAGCCCGTCCGAGATCCGGAAGATGAAAAAGGGCAGTATCCTTCTGTCCTTTGTCTACGCGCACCGGGATCCCAAGGTCGTGGAAGCACTGGTGGAGCAGGAGGTTACCTGTTTTGCCATGGATCGGGTGCCGCGCATCACGCGCGCTCAGGCCATGGACGCGCTCTCCACCCAGGCCGCCCTGGCGGGCTATTACGGCGGGCTTCTGGCGGCAACCAACCTGCATCGTATCCTGCCCATGATGACCACGGCGGTGGGGTCCATCCGTCCGGCCAAGGTGTTGGTCATCGGTGCCGGTGTCGCAGGGTTGCAGGCCATTGCTACCGCGCGGCGCCTGGGAGCCATGGTGGAAGGCTATGACGTGCGCAGCGAGGCCGCGGAGCAGGTGGAATCGCTGGGCGGGAAGTTCGTGGACACCGGCGTCTCCGCGACTGGCGAGGGCGGTTATGCCCGGGAACTGACCGATGAGGAGAAAGCCCGGGCGGCGGAAGTGGTGACACGCCATGTCCAGAACGCGGATGCGGTGATCACCACCGCGAATATACCGGGGCAGGAAAGCCCGAAGGTGCTCAGTGAGGAACAGATCCGGGGTATGAAACCAGGCGCCGTGATCGTGGATCTGGCGGCCGACGGTGGCGGTAACACGCCGCTGACGCAGCCGGGCGAGACGGTGGAGGAGGGCAGCGTGACCATTGTGGCCCCACTGAATGTGCCCAGTCTGCTGGCCGAGCACGCGTCTGAACTCTACGCCAAGAACCTGCTCAACTTCCTGGGGCTGATCGTCGCTGATGGCGAGATCCAGCTCAACTGGGAAGACGAGGTCATTGCCCGCTCGTGCCTGACGCACGCGGGCGAAATCCGGGACGAAGTGGCGGCTGAAGCCGTCAGGGGGGACTGATCATGGATGCCACCACGGCCATTACCGGTTTTGTTGCGCTCTACATCTTCATGCTGGCGGCCTTTACCGGCTACGAGATCATCGGCCGTGTGCCGGCGATCCTGCATACGCCGCTGATGTCCGGCTCCAACTTCGTGCACGGCATCGTGGTGGTGGGCGCCATCTGGGCACTGCTCAATGCCGCCACACCACTGGAGCAGACGATCGGTTTCATCGGTGTGCTTCTGGGCGCGGGTAATGCGGCCGGCGGTTATGTGGTGACCGACCGCATGCTCGACATGTTCAAATCCAGTGACCGGCAGGACTGAGGGGCACAATCATGGTGAGTTTCCTGATCGCAGCGGCTTTCTTTGTCGCAACCCTGCTGTTCATCTACGGGCTCAAGCGCATGGCGAGCCCCGTGACCGCACCCTCCGGTATCCGTGTTGCGGGCTGGGGCATGGTGATCGCGGTCGCGGCCGCCTTCCTGTATGCCTTCGACGTACGCCCGGCGGCTTCGGAGCACCTTGGTACCAATTTCCTGCTGGCCCTGGTCGCATTGGGGATCGGTGTGGCCTGGGCCTGGCGCAGTGGCAAGCGCGTCGAGATGACGGGGATGCCGCAGATGGTGGCGCTCTACAACGGCATGGGCGGTGGTGCCGCGGCGGCCATCGCGGCCGTGGAGCTGTATTCCGGTAATGCCCAGCACTACGGTTTCGTGGTGACGGTTCTGGCGCTGGTTGGCGGTCTGATCGGCGCGGTGGCCCTCTCGGGTTCGGTCGTCGCCTGGGCCAAGCTGGATGGCCGGCTCGACAGGACCCTGCGTTTCAGCACCCAGCAATTGGTTAATGGTGGGCTGCTGGCGCTGGCCGCGCTGTTTGCGCTCTATGTCCTGATCGTCGGTGCCGGTGGCGTGCCCACCACCGGCATCACGCTCTTTTTCATTGCCGCCCTGGTGCTGGGGGTGCTGCTGACCACGCCCATCGGCGGCGCGGACATGCCGGTGGTCATTTCGCTCTACAATGCCTTCACCGGCCTGGCCGTGGCGTTTGAGGGCTTCGTGCTCCAGAACCCGGCGATGATCATTGCCGGTACCGTGGTGGGGTCCGCCGGCACGCTGCTGACGTTCCTGATGGCGAAGGCCATGAACCGCTCGGTGAGCAACGTCATCTTCTCGAACTTCGGTGAGGAAGACGATGGCTCCGGCGGTATCGAGGGTTCCATGAAATCGGTGGATGCATCGGATGCCGCCATCTCCATGTACTACGGCTCGAAGGTGATCATCGTGCCCGGCTATGGCCTGGCGGTGGCGCAGGCCCAGCACAAGCTTTACGAGTTCGTGAAACTGCTGCAGAAGCAGGGTGTCGAGGTGGCCTTCGCCATCCACCCGGTGGCCGGACGCATGCCGGGGCACATGAACGTGCTGCTGGCAGAGGCCGGCATTCCCTATGACATCATCCATGACCTGGAGGACATCAACGAGGAGTTCGCGCTGTCGGATGCGGCCCTGGTGATCGGCGCCAATGACGTGGTGAACCCCGCGGCGCGCACCAACGAGTCCAGCCCCATCTATGGCATGCCCATCCTGAACGTGGACTATGCCCAGCAAGCCTTCGTGGTCAAGCGCGGTCAGGGCAGGGGGTACAGCGGCGTCGAGAACGAGCTCTTCTTCGCGGACAACACCCACATGGTCTATGGCGATGCCCAGAAGGTCATGGTGGAGATGATTGAGGCGGTGAAGTCTCTGGGGTAGCGCCGGAAGCGATGCCCGCCACGGGCATCGCACCCTGTCACGCGGCAGTGCCGGCCTGGATGTCCCGGAAAGCCTGCACCAGGTAGTCCGGCTCCTGGGCACCGGAGATCAGGTACTGCTGGTTGATGACGTAGGCCGGGACGGCGGAGATGCCGGCTTTCTGGTAATAGGCCTCTTCCTTCCGGACTGCTTCCGCGAAGTCGCCCTCATCCAGGACCCGGCGCGCCTCGCCCGTATCCAGGCCGATGGCGGCCACGCATTCCAGCAGTACCCCATCGTCTGAAATATCGGCCGCGCGCCCGAAATAGGCCTCAAAGAAGGCCTTTTTCATCTCGGTCTGGCGGTTCTGTTCGCTGGCCCACATGACCAGCCGGTGTGCGTTGAAGGTATTCCGGGTGTAGCGCTCCTGCATGCGCTCGAAATTCAGGCCGAGTTCATGGGCAATGGCCGTCATGTCGTTCTGGGCCTTCTCCATTTCTTCGGGGCTGCGGCCGTACTTGCGGCTCAGGGCCTGCAGGATGGGTTCGCCGTCGGTGTCCTTGTCCGGGTTGAGTTCAAACGGATGCCAGCTCACCGTGAAATTGCATTCGCCGGCAAGCTGGTCCATCGCCTGCTCCAGACGGGCATAGCCAATGGCGCACCAGGGGCAGGCAATGTCGGAGACGATGTCGATATGCAGGGTTGTCATGGGGAAACGGCCTGGTTCTGGGATGACTGCTGCCCTGATTCTGGGGATCGCTCGGGATGGGTACAATCCCCGCCACGCATGGTTTCCTGGATCAGCCACAGCCGGTCCTGGCCCCAGGCCGTAACGTTGCCGAAGCGGAACCCGGGCACGCCCCAGAGACCGATCCGGTAGAGTTCCTGGCGGTTGGCTTCCACTTCGTCACGCCAGTCTTCGCTGTCCAGCCACTGGCGGGCTTCGGTCCAGTCCAGGCCGGCATCCTCAACAATGCGCCGGAGGCCCCTGTCGGTCTCGGAGCGGATACCCCGGGCGTTCACCGCGCGCGCAAAAGTCATCATCCAGGTAACCTCCAGCCCCTGTTCCCGGGCATAGGGGAAAAGCGCATAGCAGCGTTCAACCCCGGCACCCAGCGGATCGGCGACGAAGCCATACGGGATACCGAGTTTTTCGGCTTCCCGTTTGGTGTCCCTGAAGATGTACCACTTCTTGGCCGGTGGCACCGCCTGGCCGCGCATGAGCATGGGCAGAACGGGCCGGATCTGCAGGGGGCAACCGAAATAGTCCGCCAGCTGTTTGGCCCGTTCAAGCCCCAGGTAGGAATAGGGGCTGCGCATGGAGAAGAAGATCTCAAGGGGTGTGGTCACTGGCGTGGCCGGTTTCGGCTTTCGGCAGAGGTCCGCCCAGGTGCGCACGAAACGGGCGCTCTCATTGGCATGGCGGGCATACCCCTTGGCAATCAGGCGCCGTTCCAGGTGGTCGAGCCGGTCCAGCCCCCAGAACCACTCACCCTCGTAGTGCAGCATGGCGCCCAGGTAATGGCCTGCTTGCTGAAGGTGCTGCTCATTGCGGGCGATGGCAGCACGGGCCTGTTCGGATTCCTCCGGCGTGGGCGTCGGCAGTGGTGGGTCGCCGTGCCATAGCCCGCGCAGGGCCGCGAGCGCTTCATCCAGGAAGTCCGGGTCCTTTTCGGCTCGGGTCATACGGCAGGCTGCTGCGTGAACGGCCTCTTCCGTCAACGCGGGAGCGGTCTCCGGGAAGTCCAGCCGGTACAGGCGGGCGAGGTCGCGGGCATCGGCCACGGCCCAGGACTGCCAGAGGTCGCGCTCGGGGAACATGTCATCCTGCAGCGCCTCGACTGTGAAAACGCGGTAGTTCAGACCGAAGCGCTCCGCCAGAGAGGGCAGGACCTGCAGCAGCACGTAGCCGTGTGGATCCCTCGGGTTGAGATACACATCGACCTGGCGTTCCTGTCCCTTACGTCGAGCCTGCCTTGCCTGCAGGCCGCGCCGGAGGTTGTGTACGAGCGGACTGCTGACAAAACGGGCCGCATAGGGCATCAATGCGGATTTCATTCAGGAGGCGGTCTCCAGCGCCGGGACATGTTCGTGCAGGAACCAGCGTTCGGTCACCACCCGGCGCGTGAACCAGTGCGTTTTCATGAGCGCCGGGGCGATGCGCAGTTTGGCCCAGTCCGGAAGGTCCAGGCCGCCGCCCTCGTGCTCCACCTCGCGGGTGCCGAAACGCTCGCGCAGGCGGTCGGCGTAGGGCTGGAGGCTGGCAGCCCGGTAATCCGGTGCTTGCTGAATGACGTCCGCCGCCAGGAAGGCGGACTCCACGGCCGGCCGGATGCCTTCGCCGCTCTGGGTGTAAGCGAGGCCGGCGGAATCGCCGATCAGGAGGATACCGTCATCGATCAGTGGTCTCTCCGCGTGGTCGTAGAGCAGGTAGGCATGGCCCTTGAACTTCCCGGGCAGGTCCTCCGGGATACGTTCCTCGGCCTGCATCCTGGCAACGAAGTCATTGAGGTGCTGCTTGAGGTCATCCGGGTCCTCACGCCCCAGGCCTATGTTGAGGAAGTTGTCCTTGCGGAAGACCCAGGCGTAGCCCATCAGGTCCCGACAGAACCAGAGTTCCGGGGTATCCTCGCGGACCCGGCAGTGCCGGGCCTGCTCCGGCGTCATCTCGAACTCTACTTCCTTGGCGGTCACCGAGGTTTCGTGGCTGCCGGGGCCTTCCCCGATTGTGGCCGCCACCGGGCAGAAGTGACCACCGGCGCCAATGACCAGCGGCGCCTGGTACTCGCCGTTCAGGCACCATTCGCCGTCGTCGGTGCGTTCCAGGGACTTGAATTTGACGCCCTCGGCCCGATCGCTGCCGCTGCGCTCGAGCAGGTAGTGGTCGAACTCACAGCGGCGGATGCCGTAGCTGACGGGCTCGCTGCCATGGTCATTCTCCACCGCCTTCTGCCCCATCATGCCGATGCGGAAGCGATGGATGGGCTGCATGATGTTCTCCCGCCGGTAGTCATCTGGGTTGATGGCCAGGAGCTCCAGCACGGCGGGCGTGACCCAGCCCGCGCAGGTCTTATCCCGGGGGAAGGTCTGCTTGTCGACCACCAGGGTATGGTAGCCCCGCTGTGTCAGGGTCTGTGCCATGGTGGAGCCGGCCGGCCCACCACCAACGATCAGTGCATCATAGCGCTGTACCATCAGTAACTGTCCTCCGGCGGCACGTTGGAGCTGGTGTAGAGGTGTTTACGGTTACGTGGCACATTGTTGTTCTCGGGGTGCGCCAGCACCATCTGGAACAGCTGGAGTGCGTTCGCCCGGAACGAGGCGATCGAGCCGGCCAGGTAGAGGCGCCAGGCCCGGACGAAGTTCTCACCGTACATCTCGCGCACGGTGTCGATGTTGGCCTCAAAGCGGGCGAGCCAGTCCTCCAGGGTTTCGGCGTAGTGCAGCCGCAGGTTCTCCACATCCAGCACCGAGAAGGGACCGGCCTCGCCGATACTGGTGAATTCGGTGATGCTGGGTGGATAGGCGCCGGGGAAGATCCGCTTCTCGATCCAGGCGTTGGTGCGCATCGGGTAGTTGCGCCCGATGGAATGAACCAGCGCCAGGCCCTCGGTCTTCATGTGCCGGCGGATGACCGCGGCCAGGTCCGGATAGTAGTCGGTTCCCACATGCTCGAGCATGCCCACGGAAACGAATCGGTCGTACAGGCCGGAGATGTTGCGGTAATCGTCCAGCACGTACTCCACCTGGTTTTCCAGGCCTTCCTCCTTCGCTTTTTCGCGCGCGAAGGTCACCTGTTCCTCGGAAATGTTGAACGCGCGCACCTTCACGCCGTAGTGCTTCGCCATGTAGCGGGCGAGTCCGCCCCAGCCACAGCCGGCTTCCACCACGGTCTCGCCGGGCTTGAGCTGCAGCTTGCGGCAGACCAGCTCAAGCTTGGCGAGCTGGGCCTGTTCCAGGGTGATGTCCGGTTCCTCGTAGTAGGCGCAGGTGTACTGCATCTGGGCCCGGTCCAGCCATAGCTGGTAGAAATCGTTGCCCATGTCGTAATGGTGGTGGATGTTGTCCCGGGCCGCCTTGAGGCTGGTCGAGCGCGGCGCCTGGTCGCGCCAGAGCATGCGCAGGAACAGCGGCAGCTTCTCGTAGGCCTGGTCCAGTGAGCGGTAGAGATCCGTGAGAAGATCCGGCATGTGGCCGTCCATCTCCAGCCGCCCTTCGCTGTAGAGGTCGCCGAAGGCCAGGTTCGGGTTGGTCATCAGTTCATACAGCGCGGAACGGTCCGCCACCCGCAGGCGGTAACATGGGCTCTGCCCGGAAGGCGTGATCTCCTGGGTTCCCCATAGATCCAGGGTCAGGGGCGGATTGCCGGCCACCGACAGGAATTTCTCCGCCATCCAGCGCTCGGCGCCGGTGGCTGTGCTGTTCGGCTCAATGAGTGACTGGGTCAGGCCCAGCGGTGAAAAGCGGTCACTTCGGAATGACCGTGCCGTTTCCCTTTGAGGGGTTTTCTGTTCCATAGGTGCCCTCCAGCATCCGGTTGTTATCTCCCCATACGGTATCGAGTATAGGAAGTGATCAGTTCATGCGGCAACTGCAGGATGTGATGGGGGCCACGTTGGCGTTCTCCAAGGGCCTTCGCAGTGGCCGCGGAACGCGCTAGCCTTGGCGCTGGTTTTCCGGGAGCAACCGATGGAAGCACTGTTTGCAATGCTGGTCCGCTGGTTTGAGCGCCATGAAACCTTCCTGTGGGCCCTTGGGGGCGTTTCCCTCCTGATGTTTGTGGCCACGCTGGTGGCGGTGCCGTTCGTCATCGCCCGGATTCCGTCGGACTATTTCACCCGGCCGCGGCGCCGGCGCTATCTCCTCCAGGGCCGCTATCCGCTGCTGGGGCTGCTGGCACTCATCCTCAAGAACCTTCTGGGCCTGATCCTTCTGCTTGCGGGGATCGCGATGCTGGTGCTGCCGGGGCAGGGCCTTCTGACCATCCTCATCTCGCTGACGCTTCTCAATTTCCCGGGCAAATACCGCCTGGAGCGCTGGGTGGTTGAGCGCCCGGCGGTGTTCCGGTCCATCAACTGGATCCGGCGGCGCTGGGGAGTGCCCGAGCTCGAGTTTCCGTCGCTGTAGATCCCGGGCGTGCGGATCTTTTCATTGCGCCTTATTCCGTGTAGAGTTGCGATTGTACATATATGGATATGCAGATATGGTTACGCCGGAGCAGTTCTTTCGAGCGCTTTCAGACACCACCCGGTTGAACAGCCTGTTGCTCCTTGAGCAGGAAGGGCGGCTCTGTGTCTGCGAGCTGGTTGCGGCCCTTGAGCTTTCACAGCCGCGTATCTCGCGCCACCTCTCCCAGCTCCGGGATCAGGGCATTGTGCAGGATGAGCGCCGTGGGCAGTGGGTGCATTACCGTCTGGCCACGGACCTTCCGGACTGGGCTCGCCAGGTCCTGCGCGCGGCGCTGGAGGCGCGGGATCTGGGTGAGCTCAGTGCCCGCCTTTCATGCATGACCCAACGTCCTTCCCTGGATGCGGCCCAATGAGGTTTGGTGATGAATGTGTTGTTCGTGTGTACCGGTAACTCCTGCCGCTCCCAGATGGCCGAGGGGGTCCTGCGGCATCTGGCCGGGGATCGCGTGAGCGTGGATTCCGCCGGTCTGGAAGCCCATGGCCAGAACCCGAGGGCCATCAAGGTGATGGATGAGGCTGGCGTGGATATCCGTGATCAGGCGTCCACCCTCCTGACGGATGCGCACCTGGAATGGGCGGATCTGGTGGTGACGGTCTGCGGTGATGCCGATGAGTCCTGCCCGATACTGCCCCCAGGGACGATCAAGCGCCATTGGGGACTGCCGGACCCGGCAAAAGCCCTGGGGTCGGAGGACAGGATCATGCAGCAGTTCCGTAACGTTCGGGATGATATAAGGGCGCGGGTTGAATGCCTGATTCGCGATGACGTTGATGGAGGCCAGGCGTGAGTACCACTGAGGATACCCCGAACATCAAGGAGGGCATGGGTCTGTTCGAGCGTTACCTGTCGGTCTGGGTGGCGCTTGCGATTGTGATTGGTATTGCACTGGGGCAGTTCGCGCCCGTGGTGCCTGATGTGCTGTCGCGTTTTGAATACGCGCAGGTGTCGATTCCGGTAGCGGTCCTGATCTGGGCCATGATCTTCCCGATGATGGTGCAGGTGGATTTCGCCTCCATCGCGGGCGTGCGTCGCCAGCCCAGGGGGTTGGTGATTACCACGGCGGTGAACTGGCTGATCAAGCCCTTCACCATGTTCGCCATTGCCTGGTTCTTCCTGCTGGTGGTGTTCGCGCCCTTCATTGCCGAGGATATGGCACGCCAGTACCTGGCCGGGGCCATCCTGTTGGGGGCCGCCCCCTGCACGGCCATGGTGTTCGTCTGGAGTTACCTGACCCGTGGCGATGCGGCCTATACGCTGGTTCAGGTATCGCTTAACGACATCATTATGCTGTTCGCCTTCGCCCCCATCGTGATGGTGCTTCTGGGGCTGTCCAACATCATGGTGCCCTGGGACACCATTGCGCTTTCGGTCTTCCTCTACATCGTGATTCCGCTGACGGCCGGCTATGCCACGCGTCGTTATGTCATTGCCAGGAAGGGGAGTGATTACTTCGAGAACGTCTTCATGAAGCGTCTGGGCCCCGTGACACCCGTTGGCCTGATCCTGACGCTGGTGCTGTTGTTTGCCTTCCAGGGCGAGGTGATCCTCCAGAACCCGGTGCACATTGCGCTGATCGCAGTGCCGCTCATTCTTCAGACCTTCCTGATCTTCGTGATTGCCTACGGCTGGGCCAGGGCCTGGAAAGTCCCGCATAGCGTGGCGGCGCCGGGGGCCATGATCGGGGCCAGCAACTTCTTTGAGCTGGCCGTGGCCGCGGCCATTTCGCTCTTCGGGCTGCAGTCCGGTGCGGCACTGGCCACGGTGGTCGGCGTGCTGGTCGAGGTGCCACTGATGCTGGGGCTGGTCTGGATTGCGAACCATACCCGTCATTATTTTCCGGGAACCAGCCAGGGCTGAGGTGTATCGAATGGTGGATCTACCCAACGTGAACCGGACCTTTCTGGATCATCCGGATCTTGAGAAACTCAACAGCCCCGGAAGCGCTCATCCGCCACGGGTCCTGCTGCTCTACGGCTCGCTCCGGGAGCGTTCCTACAGCCGCTTCCTGGCCGAGGAGGCGCAGCGCCTTCTGCATGAGTTCGGCGCCGAGACCCGAATGTTCAATCCCTCGGGTCTGCCGCTGCCGGACGATGCGGAGGCGGATCACCCCAAGGTGCAGGAACTTCGGGAGCTTTCCCAGTGGTCCGAGGCGCACGTCTGGGTCAGCCCGGAGCGTCATGGCAACATGACCGGGATCATGAAGACCCAGATCGACTGGCTGCCGCTTTCGGTCGGCGGCGTGCGGCCCACCCAGGGACGGACCCTGGCGGTGATGCAGGTCTCCGGCGGTTCCCAGTCGTTCAACGCGGTGAACAACCTGCGTATCCTCGGGCGCTGGATGCGCATGATCACCATCCCCAACCAGTCCTCCGTGCCCAAGGCCTACCAGGAATTCGATGAGGCGGGCCGGATGCTGCCGTCACCGCTCTACGACCGGGTAGTGGACGTGATGGAGGAGCTGGTGAAGTTCACCCTGCTGCTGCGTGATCGCTCGGAGTATCTGGTCAGCCGTTATTCGGAGCGTAAGGCGGAAGACTGATCAGTTGAGGAAGAACACCGCTGTCATGATCGCGCCCGTGACGATGACTACGGCGCGTATGGTCGCCTCCGGCAGCTTCCGGGCTACCCTTGCGACCACATAGCCGCCCGCCACCGCCGAGATCATCATGACCAGGGCCTTGATCCAGATAATGGCCCCGCCGATGGCATAGAGTGCCACGGCGATAGCGGTAAGTACGGCGGAGATGAGGTTCTTGAGGCCCTGCATCCGGTTGAGACCGGTGTGGCCGAGCAGCCCGAAAGTGGCCAGAAGCACGATTCCGAGGCCGCCATTGAAGTAGCCGCCGTAGATACAGACCGCCAGAAGTGCTGTGATCTGGACGCCAGGGCGGGACTCGCCTCCGCTGGTATTCAGGTTACGCAGCAGGCGTGGCCCGAGGGCGAACAGCAGGGTGGCGGCCAGCAGCAGCCAGGGGACGATATCGCTGAAGACCGCATCCGGTGTGATCAGTAGAAGGCCGGCTCCGAGGCTGCCACCGATCAGGCTGGTGCCCAGGACTGCTGCCATGGAGAGTTGCTCCGGTGCCTTCAGATCCTCGCGGAACCCCCAGGTGCTGGCCATGTAGCCGGGGAGCAGCGCCATGGTCCCGGAGGCGTTGGCGGCTACCGGCGGTACGCCGGCCCAGACCAACGCCGGGAAGGTGAAGAAGCTGCCGCCCCCGGCTACGGCATTGAGGCCGCCCCCCAGAAAGGCTGCCGCCACCAGCATTGTCCAGGTGAGCAGGGGCTCCACGCTTTACAGACCCCAGATGATTGCCAGCAGCAGACCCCAGGCCAGCACGCTTGCCGCCATAACCGTGTAGGTGATCGACATGGCCTCCACGTCCGCTCCAATCCGGCAGAGGTGGCTTATCCCCCGGAAAACGATGGCGCAGCTCCATATCAGTCCGATCAGGGCGATGCTTGTTATGACCGTCAGGCTCGGAACGAAGAGCGCAAACGCGGAAAGCCACATGGGAACGGGCGCAACGGCGGCCACCAGGTAGGCACTGTGGGCACTGATGTGGGCGCTGCGGGTATTGCCCACTTCATGGATCAGCCAGCCCATGACGGCGAACGTCAGCAGTTCCGCGAGGAAAAGGATGATGGTGATGTAGCCCCATTCGCGCCCGGCGAAGGCGTCGCCGAAGGCTTCCGGATAACCTGTGCCCGCCTGATAGAGCATGATCGGTGGAATCAGCGCCAGAGGCAGGACGGGGAACAGGATAAGCGCCAGAACAGAGGGCGGATGATCGCGCAGCCTGGCCCATGCGCCGCTGGATGGAAGGATCAGCCGGAACAGCATTAACGGCGACATGATGGGTCTCCTTTTCCTCTCATGTCTTGCATAGTTGGCCTGGAAACCAGGGGTGTCAAGGAGTCTCGCTGTCAGACAGCCGATACGCCCCTGGTCTGCGGAGTGCCGAATCAGTCCCGGTTGAGCGCGCGGAAGCCGATATCCCGCCGGCAGTAGGCGTCGTCCCACCGGATGCGATCAACGCCCGCATAGGCCGCCTTCTGGGCCTGCTCGACCGTTCCGCCCAGCGCGGTTACGCACAGGACCCGGCCGCCGGCGGTGGTCACACGACCATCAGCCTCCTGCTGGGTGCCGGCGTGGAAAACCTTGAGGCCGTCGCCGTCCAGGTCATCCAGGCCGGTGATGGCATCGCCCTTACGGTATTTGGCGGGGTAGCCGCCGGCGGCCATCACCACGCCCAGGGCGGGGCGCTCATCCCAGTCGCACTGCTGCCGGCCCAGTCCACCCTGGGTGGCGGCGAGGCAGAGTTGGACGAGGTCCGAGCGCAGCCGCATCAGCAGCGGCTGGGTTTCCGGGTCGCCCAGCCGGCAGTTGAACTCGATGACCTTGGGGGAGCCGTTGGGGGTGATCATGAGCCCGGCGTACAGGAAGCCTGTGTAGGGGTGGCCCTCGTCCGCCATGCCGGCAACCGTGGGCTCGATGACTTCCCGCATGATGCGTTCGTGGACCTCCTCCGTAACCACGGGGGCAGGGGAATAGGCGCCCATGCCACCGGTGTTGGCGCCGGTGTCGCCATCGCCCACCCGTTTGTGGTCCTGGCTGCTGGCCAGTGGCAGGATGTTGGAGCCATCCACCATGGCGATGAAGCTGGCTTCCTCGCCGGCCAGGCATTCCTCGATGACCACGCGGTGGCCGGCATCGCCGAAGGTGTTGCCGGCGAGCATGTCGCGCACGGCATCTTCCCCCTCGGCCAGGGTCTCCGCCACGATCACGCCCTTGCCGGCGGCCAGGCCGTCCGCCTTGACCACAATGGGCGCACCTTTCTCACGCAGGTACTCCAGTGCCGCCTCCATGTCCCCAAAGGTCCGGTAGTCGGCAGTGGGGATGCTGTGGCGCGCCAGGAAGTCCTTGGCGAAGCTCTTGGACCCTTCCAGCTGGGCGGCGGCTTCACTGGGACCGAAAACGGCTATGCCGGCTGCACGCAGCCGGTCACTGATACCCGCAACCAGTGGCGCCTCGGGACCGACGATGACCAGGTCAATGGTCCTGTTCGTGGCAAAATCAACGAGGCCATCAATGTCGTCGTCTGCCAGCGCCACGTTCTCAACACCCGGCTCACGGGCGGTCCCGGCATTGCCGGGCGCGGCGTACACCTGCTGGACCTGCGGTGACTGGGCCGCCTTCCAGGCCAGTGCGTGTTCGCGGCCACCGCCGCCGATGATCAGGATCTGCATAAGCACCTCAATGCCGGAAGTGACGCATGCCGGTGAAGACCATGGCGATGCCGTGCTCGTTGGCGGCGTCGATCACTTCCTGATCGCGCATGGAGCCGCCGGGCTGGATCACCGCCTGGATGCCCGCTTCGGCCGCCTGGTCGATGCCGTCCCGGAACGGGAAGAAGGCATCCGAGGCCATGACCGAGCCCTTGACTTCAAGCCCTTCGTCGGCGGCCTTGATGCCGGCAATGCGCGCACTGTAGACACGGCTCATCTGGCCGGCGCCGATGCCGATGGTGCGGCCATGGCGGGCGTAGACGATGGCGTTGGACTTGACGTACTTGGCCACTTCCCAGGCGAACAGCAGATCTTCCAGTTCGTCCTGTGAGGGCGAACGGTCGGTCACCATCTGCAGGGTGTTCTCATCGACCATGCCCAGATCCCGGTCCTGAACCAACAGGCCACCGGTGACCCGCTTGTAGTCCCAGGCCGCAATCCGTTCGTCATTGAAGGGGCCACAGGCCAGCACGCGCACGTTCTTTTTGGCTGCCAGCACCTCCGCTGCCTCCGGCGTGATTTCCGGTGCGATGATCACTTCCACGAACTGGCGTTCGATGATCGCAGCCGCCGCTTCCGGATCCAGGGGGCGGTTGAAGGCGATGATGCCGCCGAAGGATGAGGTCGGGTCGGTGGCGAAGGCCAGTTCGTAGGCCTGCTTCAGGTCCGAGCCGATGGCCACCCCACAGGGGTTGGCGTGCTTGACGATCACGCAGGCCGGATCCGCGAAGGGCTTGACGCATTCCAGGGCGGCGTCGGTGTCCGCCACGTTGTTGTAGGACAGGGCCTTGCCCTGGAGCTGGTGCGCGGTTGAGACGGACGCCTCGGTAGCGCCACGTTCACGGTAGAACGCGGCACTCTGGTGCGGGTTCTCGCCGTAACGCATGTCCTGCACCTTTTCGAACTGGTTGTTGAAGGTGCGCGGGAAGGGATCCGGCTCCGCCTGGCTGTCCAGCCGGCCGCCCAGGTAGTTGGCGATGGCGCCGTCGTAGGCGGCCGTGTGCTCAAAGGCCCGGGTGGCCAGGTCAAAGCGCGTGGCGCTGCGTAGACCGCCGTCGTTGGCATCCATTTCATTCAGGATGGGGTCGTAATCGTCGGCATTCACGACAACAGCAACATCCTGGTGGTTCTTGGCAGCAGCGCGGAGCATGCCTGGCCCGCCGATGTCGATGTTCTCGATGGCGGTGGGCAGGTCGCAGTCCGGGTCGGCAACGGTCTGTTCGAAGGGGTAGAGGTTCACGACCACCATGTCGATGGGGTCGATTCCCTGTTCCGCCATAACGCTGTCGTCCGTGCCACGGCGGCCAAGGATGCCGCCATGGATGAGCGGGTGCAGCGTCTTGACCCGGCCACCCATGATTTCCGGGAAGCCGGTGTGGTCGGAGACTTCCTTCGCCTCGATACCACTGCTGGTCAGAAGCCGGAAAGTGCCGCCGGTGGAGAGGATCTCCACGCCGCGCTCGCGCAGGGCCTGGGCGAATTCAACAATACCGGTCTTATCCGAGACGCTGATCAGCGCCCGGCGCATGGGGGTCGCATTGGGCTGTTCCGTCATGATGGCTCCGATTCCTTACAGCAGGCCGTACTGCTTGAGCTTCTTGCGCAGGGTGCCCCGGTTGAGACCGAGCATGGCGGAGGCACGCGTCTGGTTGTCACCGGTGTACTCCATGACCTTCTCCAGCAGCGGCGCTTCCACCTCGGACAGCACCAGCTGGTAGACGTCGCTGACCGGCGCGCCGTCGAGCTGGGAGAAGTAGTTCTCCAGAGCCTGTTCCACGCTGTCGCGCAGTGTGACGGTCTGACCGTTGCCGGCCGCCGTTGTGAGGGGCTCGTCGGTTTGCCGGGCCCGGTTGTCCTCGGCCATGAATTCAGTGCTCATGCGACACGTACCTCTTCTGTCTGGATGCCTTGAAAGTAATGATCGAGCAGCTGAAGCTGCGCGCCGGCGTCCTCAATGCGGTTGAAGTGCCGGCGGAATGTCTTGTCCGGATCACGGGCCTGCAGGTACCAGCCCACGTGCTTGCGTGCCACCCGCAGCCCGATGTACTCGCCATAGAAGGCGTGCAGCGCCTCCACGTGCCCCATCAGGATGTTGCGGATTTCCTCCGCTCCGGGGTCCGGGAGCTCCTCCCCCGTGGCCAGATAGTGGTTGATCTGGCGGAAGAGCCAGGGCCTGCCCTGGGCGGCCCGACCGATGAACAGGCCATCGGTGCCGGTTTCCCGCAGAACCTGTGCGGCTTTGCGGGGGGTGTCCACATCGCCGTTGGCGAAGACGGGGATATCCACCGCCTGCTTGACCTGAGCGATGGTCCCGTATTCCGCCTCGCCCTTATAGGCGTCGGCCCGGGTTCGCCCGTGTACCGCCAGTGCGGCAATGCCGGCGTCTTCGGCCATGCGTGCGATGGTCACCGCGTTCTTGTTATCCCGGTCCCAGCCGGTGCGCATCTTGAGCGTGACCGGCACATCCACGGCCGCCGCGACGGATTCCAGAATCTCGCGCACCAGGGCTTCATCGCGCATCAGCGCGGATCCCGCGGCCTTGTTGCAGACCTTCTTGGCGGGGCAACCCATGTTGATGTCGATGATCCGGGCGCCATTGGCGACGTTGAAACGGGCGGCCTCGGCCAGCATCGGGGCATCGCCGCCCGCGATCTGGACTGCGATGGGCTCAGATTCCCCGTCGTGGTCCATCCGCTGGCGGGATTTGCGCGAACTCCACAGGCTGGCGTCCGCTGTAACCATTTCCGAGATGGCGAGACCAGCACCCATTCTGCGGCACAGGAGCCGGAAGGGTCTGTCCGTGACACCCGCCATGGGGGCCAGAACCAGGTTGTTGGGCAGCGTATGGGGGCCAATGGCGACCACAGCGTTCTCCCGGTGATTGGATCCGTGCGGGTTGGTCAAATCTCGACCAGCTCAGGGGGAGACAATGATACTCCGGGCTCTCATCCCATTAAAGGGGATGGCTGGCTGAAAAACCGAGTATTTTTGGGTCGGGACTATTGACGCGCGGGGAGGAAGTCGATCCGGTAATTGATGGCGTCCTTGCCCGGGTCCTGAAGTCCCAGACGGATACGCCGCCCCTCCCCGGAGGGAATGCGGCCACGTTCTGCTTCGTCGTCCGCCAGGTAGGCCTGTGGCTGGAAAACGCGCTGGGCCACCACATCGTTGTTGAGGTTGGAGAAGCTCAGGGCGATGGCGGGCCACGGCTGGTCAAAGCCGGCTTCGTTGACAATAGTGACCTCCAGCAGAAGGGCATTGGCCATGTCCGGATGGCTGCGGACCACCAGGCGGCGCGGTTCCAGCGCGTCGGTGGCGACCAGGGGGGGCAGCTCACACCCAGCCCATTCGCAGGCCTGCTCGTACCAGGGGCGGATCGGCTCGTAGAGCGCCAGCCGTTCGAAACGGTACCAGCCCAGCTGGTAGACGAGAAGGGCGGCCATACCGGCAATGCCCAGCAGCCATGCCAGTCTGCGCAGCCAGCGCCAGCGGTCGGGCCGACTGGTGACAATGGGGTCGGTGCTCAGTGATTGCCAGTCCGGCCCGCTAGGGGCTGTATTCCGGGGTTCCGGTCGAGGACCAGGTTCCAGCTCGGGCTCCGGGTCAGGCGTCTTTTCCCGGGGCGGTGGTTCCGGGGCAGGGGAGTCGGGCTTGTCGGGGGCTTCGGTCGGTTCACTCTCGACCTCCTGCAGGAGTGACTCCGCCCAGCTTTCATCATCCTCCAGCTGTTCCCGGGAATCCAGGTCGTCGAGCTCGCTGCGGAAGCCCGAACGGTCGCCGGCATCCAGCGCCAGGAAGTCCTCGCTGAAAGCTTCTTCCTCGAGCTCGTCGTGGCCGGCGTAGCGGCTATCCTGGGCGTCCTCCTCCGGGTTGTCGTCGAAGACCAGGTCGTCCGCCTCGGTTTCCGTTCCGGAAGACGGCTCCTGTGGGGCTGTGGACTGGGGTTTGGTGGTGGGGTCTTCTTCCGGCTCGGCGTGTTCAACGGCATTGAACACGTACAGGCAGTGGCCACAGCGTACCCGTCCCCTGGCCGCCTCTATCTGGCGCGGGGTTACCCGGAACCGCGTCTGGCAGTAGGGGCAGCGGGTGAGGGTTTCCGATTCTGTGGCCATGCAGTCGGCTCCACTTCAGTCCGTGTGGCGCGTGCCGGTCAGGCAGATCCAGCCTTCCTGTTCCGTCGGTGACTGCATGTGGAACCAGTGGGCATAGCGATCACTGATCGAGTCGGCCTGGCTGGACAGGATGCCGGAAAGCACAATCCGTCCGCCCGGCCGTACCTGACCGGCCAGTGTTGGTGCCAGAGACAGTAATGGCTGGGCCAGTATGTTGGCAAGCATCAGGTCACAGCGGGTATCCGGCTGGTCCTCCGGGGCATACAGCGCCAGGGCGTCATCGGGAATGCCGTTGCGCCGGGCGTTGTCACGACTGGCATCCAGAGCCTGAGGGTCGTTGTCGGTGCCGACAACGTGCCGGGCGCCCAGTTTGAGCGCCGCCAGCCCGAGGATGCCGGAGCCGCAGCCGTAATCCACGACTTCCAGATCCCTGACTGGGTTGGCGTCCAGCCATTCCAGGCAGAGCCGGGTGGTGGGGTGTGTGCCGGAGCCGAATGCCAGCCCAGGGTCCAGGGTGATGTTCACCGCATCCGGTTCCGGCGGATCCTGCCAGCTCGGGCAGATCCAGAGGCGGTTGCCGAAGCGTTCGGGCCGGAAGTCATCCATCCAGGCCCGTTCCCATTCCCGGTCCTCAAGCAGTTCCGTTTCCATGGATTCCAAGTGGGTCTGGGTGGCTGAGTGGTAGGCTTCCGCCACCTGGGCCTGGACGCCGGCGAGATCAGCGTCGCCCTGGAACAGCCCGGTAACCGTGGTGCTGTCCCACAACGGCGTACTGCCCCGCTCCGGTTCATAGAGCGGGGTATCCTCGCTGTCTTCCATGCTCACGGCCTCGGCACCGGCCTCGAGCAGCATCTGTTCCAGCAGCTCGGCATGCTCACTGTCCGACTGGATGTGGAGCTGGACCCAGGCCATGGCTCAGTCCCTTCGGATCAGCTGTTCCAGGTAGTGGATCGTGATGTCTCCGCTGCGGAAGCCTTCATCACGAACCAGCCGCTGGTGCAGTGATCCGTTGGTCTTGATGCCGATGACGACCAGCTCATCCAGCGCGTTGTGCATGCGGGTGAGGCAGATGTCGCGGCTCTCGCCGAATGTGATGAGCTTGCCCACCAGGGAGTCGTAGTACGGCGGGATGCTGTAGCCGGAATACAGGTGCGAATCCACGCGCACGCCAAGCCCGCCCGGTGGGTGGAACCGTTCCACATGGCCCGGGCTGGGCGAGAAGGTTTTGGGATCCTCGGCGTTGATGCGGCATTCCAGCGCATGGCCGCGGATCTCGATGTCCTCCTGGCGGTAGCGCAGCTTCTCGCCGGCGGCCGCACGGATCTGTTCGGCTACGATATCGACACCGGTGACCATCTCCGAAACCGGGTGCTCCACCTGGACACGGGTGTTCATCTCGATGAAGAAGTACTCGCCGTCCTGGTACAGGAACTCGAAGGTGCCGGCGCCCACATAGCCGATCTCGCGGCAGGCGTCGAGGCAGGCCTGGAGCGTGCGCTCCCGGGCTTCAGGATCGATGTGCGGCGCGGGTGCTTCCTCGATGATCTTCTGGTGGCGGCGCTGCAGGGAACAGTCGCGGTCGCCCAGGTGGATGACGTTGCCGTGCTGGTCCGCAAGCACCTGCACTTCCACATGCCGGGGGCGTTCCAGGTACTTCTCCAGATAGACCGTTTCGTCGCCGAAGGCGCCGCGGGCCTCACGCTGGGTCACATGCACGCCCTTGAGCAGGGCGTGTTCGGTGTGCACCACCTGCATGCCGCGTCCGCCACCGCCGGAGGCGGCCTTGATCAGGACCGGATAGCCGATTTCACGGGCGACCTGGCGGGTGCGCTCCTCGTCGTCGGTCAGCGGGCCATTGGAGCCCGGAACCGTGGGGACGCCGGCCTTGACCATGGAGCGGATGGCGGAAACCTTGTTGCCCATGAGCCGGATGGTCTCGGCGGAGGGCCCGATGAAGCGGAAGCCACTCTTCTCGACCTGTTCGGCAAAGTCGGCGTTTTCGGCCAGGAAGCCATAGCCGGGGTGGATGGCGTCGGCGTCCGTTACCTCAGCGGCACTGATGATGGCCGGGATGTTGAGATAGCTGTCGGCGGCGCTGTTGGGTCCGATGCACACGGACTCATCCGCCAGGCGGACGTGCATCAGGTCGCGGTCCACGCGTGAATGCACGGCTACGGTGCGGATGCCCAGTTCCTTGCAGGCCCGCAATATGCGCAGGGCGATCTCGCCCCGGTTCGCAATCAGTACTTTATTGATCATGATGCGGCGCTTCGCTGTCAGGTGATGACGAACATGGGCTGGTCGTATTCAACGGGCTCGCCGTCTTCGACCAGGATCTGGGAGACGGTTCCGCTGATGTCGGCCTCGATCTGATTCATCATCTTCATGGCCTCGACAATACAGAGGGCGTCACCGGAGTGTACCTTCTGGCCCACTTCCACGAAGGAGGCGGCTGTGGGCGAGGGCGCCCGGTAGAAGGTACCCACCATGGGCGAGCGTACCAGGTGACCCTGGGGTTCGTCCGGTTCGGTCTTCTCCTCCGCCTGTCCGCTGCCAGCGCTCTGCTGGGGCTGGGGCGCCGGTGCCGCCTGCTGGGGCGCGGGGGCCGGGGCGGGCGCGGCCATGGTCACGGTGTCGGCGCGGCGACGGCTGATCCGGACCGAATCCTCGCCTTCCTGGATCTCAAGTTCCTCGACGTCGGATTCTTCCAGAAGCTCGATCAGTTTCTTGACTTTGCGAATGTCCATATGGGGCTCTCATTCACCTCAGTTTGCGGCATGCGGCGGTAAGGGCCAGTTCATAGCCCTCTGCCCCGAATCCGCTGATCACGCCCTCGGCAATATCCGAGAAAAAGGAGTGATGGCGGAAGGGCTCGCGTGCATGCACGTTGGAAAGATGCACCTCAATGAACGGTATCGCGGCGGCCAGCAGGGCATCCCGCAGGGCCACACTGGTATGCGTGAAAGCGGCGGGATTGAAAAGGATGAAGTCGATGCCTTCATCGGCCGCGTCATGGATCCGTTCAATGAGCTCGTATTCGGCGTTGCTCTGGAGTGTGAGCAGGTGATGGCCGGCCTCGCTGGTCTGTTCGTGCAGACGCTGGTTGATATCCGCCAGTGTGGCCGCCCCATAGGTGCCCGGCTCGCGCGTGCCGAGCCGGTTCAGGTTGGGGCCGTGGAGGACGAGGATCGTGGCCATAATTGTTTCTTTTCGGCTTATTTTGCGTCGGTTTTTGTGTTTTCGCGCTAAGATCCGGGCACGTTCAGGAAAGTGTGAACGCATGTTAGCCGTAGATCAATAGCGGTGATACGAAATATCAATCTCCTGCAACGACCTGGTTGCGGCCCTCGCTTTTGGCGCCATAGAGCAGGGTGTCGGCACGCTCGCACAGCTCCTGGGGCGATTCGCCCCGCCACTGGGCCACCCCGCAGGAGAAGGTCACATGGAAATCGGTGCCCGCGGCCGGCTGGCGCAGCTGGCTGAACTTCTCGCGGATCTCGTTCATGACGCCCAGCGCATCCTCCTCGCGGGTGTCCGGCAGCACGATGGCGAACTCCTCGCCGCCATAGCGGCCGATGTGGTCGGTTTTGCGCAGGCGCTGCTTGAGGAACAGGGACAGGCTCTTGAGGATCCGGTCGCCGATGGGATGGCCGTAGGTGTCGTTGATCCGCTTGAAATGATCGAGATCCAGCATGACGAAGGTCAGAGGCTGGCCGCTCTGGTGGGCCCGGCTGATCTCGGATTCGAGCAGGCTCAGTGTGTGGGTGTGATTGTACAGGCCGGTAAGGCTGTCACGGATCATCAGTGCCAGCAGCGAGCGTGCCCGCCGGCCGCGGTTGTGCAGGGTGGCCACCAGGTGCTTGGCATCAATGGGTTTGGTCAGGAAGTCGTCGCCACCCATGCTCATGGCATGCAGCTGCTTGGAGACATCCTCTTCGGCGGAGAGGTAGATGATGGGCACGCTGTGAAGATGGTCCTGCTGGCGGATGACCTTGGCCAGTTCGGTGCCGGTACACCCCGGCATGTACATGTCCAGGATGATGATTTCCGGTGAGAATTCGTCCAGCGCGTCAATGACCTCCATGGGGTCGGTCAGCACGCGCGAGCGCATGCCGGCTTTCTGGAGCACGTTCTCGATGTACTTGGCCTGGGCTTTCGAATCGTCCACCACCAGAACCCGGTAGGGGTCGGGTGGATGGGCGTAGGAGTAGTGCTCGATCTTCTCGATCAGCTGGCCCGGATCCAGGGCCTGGTAGAAGAATTCCTCACCGCCGGAGCGTACCGCCCGCAGCCGGGTTTCGATGGAACCGTCCTCGCGGCTCATGTAGAGCACAGGAATGGGGGTTTCATGGCGTTGCTGGATACGCTCCATGGTGGCGATTCCGGCAGTGGCCTCTCCGCCACCGAAATCCACATCGATTACGATGGTTTCGGGTTTATTGCGCGCGCATTCCGCGTCCAGCTCGTCCGGGGTTGCGAAGGCCGCGGCCCGGAACCCGAAAAACTCCATCTGGCGGATGATGCGCTGTGCGTAGTCGCTGTCATTGAAAGCGAGATAGATGGGCGTGCGCAGCCAGGTTCTGGGCGTTTCGTCTTCCTGCTGGTCCGAGCGGCGCAGGGTGCAGCGCGAGAGCTGATCCATGCCCCGTTGCAGATTTTCCCGGATCTCGGTGTTGATGGGGCGACCTTCGGGCCAGATCTCGAGCGCGGTCCGGATGCTGTCGCCAGCCGCCTCGTGATCCGTCATCTCGAATCGGCGGGCGTACTTGACCAGCTTTTCCGTGGTGACCATCAGGTCTTCACGCAGACCGGGTGGTGGTTCGCCGGCTTCCAGGAACTTCTGCCAGGTTTCGAGGACCACCCGTGCCTGGGTTGTCACGCGGCGGGCGAAGTGCTGGCGCAGCTTCTCCTGCTGGGAGCTGGTGTCTGTCATGACTGAGGACTTGTTATTGGTGTGCGTCGTCACATTCCGTGCATTCACTATAGTCGTTTATTCTGGATCTGTGTCAATCTGGCGCTTTTATGCCCTTGTCGAGGGAGCATGATGCGTCGAGCGGATGACACCGGGTACAGCCTGCGCGTGCTTCTTGTGATCTTCATCGGGGGACTGCTGACGCTGGTGCTGATGGCGGGGACGTGGTTCAGCGCCAGTCGCTTCGGTGCCTATCTGGAGAATGAACTTCACATCCAGACCCAGGACGCGGCGACGGCGCTGGGCGTGGCGGTGTCGGCCCTGGAGCGCGAGGGCCAGGTGCGGCGGCTGGTGGATGCGGTGTTCGACAGCGGCGCCTACACGCGGATCGAGCTGGTGCGGGCGGACGGCAGTCTGCGCCACAGCCGCGAAGTGGAGACAGGGCCACCGCCGGTTCCGGGGTGGTTCCAGTGGTGGGCCGACCTGCCGTCGCCCCGGGGGGAAGCGACTGTGATGGACGGCTGGGAGCCGGCGGGCAGTGTGCGTGTGCATGCCGACCCCGTGCCTGCGCTGGTGCGCCTTTGGCAGAGCTTTCTCGTGGGTCTTGCCTGGAGCGGTGCGCTCCTGGTGGTGAGTCTGTGGCTGGCCTGGCGCGGGGCCGGGCGGCTGCTGGCGCCATTGCGCCAGATGGAGATCCAGGCGCAGGCGCTTGAGGCGAATGACTTCGCGGCCCGCACCGATCCTCCCCGCGCTCGGGAGCTGAGCCGTGTTGCCCGGGCGTTGAACCGTATGGCCCAGAGCCTGGGGGAGACGTTCGAGCGCCAGATTGGTCTGATCAACGAACTGGAGCATCGTAACCGCCGGGACCCGGTAACCGGACTGCGTATCCGCGAGGCCTTCGATCAGGCGCTGGCAGCGGAGCTCCATTCCCGCGAATCCGCTGCCGGCGGCGTGGTGGCCGTTTTCCGTCCGCGCGGGTTCCAGTTGTTCAATGAGGGCCGTGGTCGGGCCCGGGGTAACGCGGTCCTTACGGAATGCGGTGCCGCGTTGCTGGACTTTGAGTCCCATCATGAGGGTGTGGTGACCGCCCGGGGTCAGGGCGCCGATCTTCTGGTCTGCATCACCGGCGTCGAGCCGGTGGAGGCGGATGCCTGGCTGCAGGAGCTGGTGGAACAGCTTTCAACGCGCTACAGCACCTTCAGTGTCCCCGAGCAGGGCATCTTCCAGGCCGGCGTTACCCGGGTCGAACCAGGGCTGGGTGTGGGCGCACTGCTGGCCCGTGCTGACCAGGGCCTGGCGACGGCGGCGGCCAGCAGTGACCCCCTGCTCTGCTGGGGGCATGCCCTGGCTGCCGCGATCAACGGAGCGGGCGGCTGGCTGGAGGCTATTGACGCAGCACTGGCCTCGGAGGAAGTAGCTCTGGCGTCGCAGGCGCTGCATGACATGGACGGCAGTGTCCTGATGACCCAGGTACTGGGTCGGCTGAAGCTGGCGGAGCGCTGGAAGGTGGCGGCGCATTTCCTGCCCCATCTGGAGCGCTCGGGCCGGACGCCGGCGTTTGATCGCCTGGTCATTGAGCGGGTGCTCTCCGGTGATGGGCCGGGGCTGGACGGCAGCGTGGCCGTATCGCTTGGGTTGGCGTCGCTGGTCGATGACACCTTCATGCACTGGCTGGCCATGCGGCTTGAAGCGGCCGGGGACCAGACCCGCAATCTCTGGCTGGTGGTGCCCGAGCGTGCCCTGCGTGTTCAACCGACCGCTGTGTCACTGCTGGCCGAGACAGCCTCCCGGGCCGGGGCGGGGCTTATGGTGGACCATTTCGGCTCCGGTGGCGTGAGTTTCGGGTATCTGGGGCGCTACGCCATACAGGCTGTACGTATCAGCCGGGAATACATCCGGGATCTGCATCAGCGCCGGGCGGCACGCTTCTTCCTGTCCAGCATCGCGCCGGTTCTGCGTGCTCAGGGGATACGTGTCTTCGTCAGTGGCGTGGAGGTTGAGGACGAGTGGGCCGTGGTGCGTGAGCTGCCGGTGGATGGCGTGATGGGCTTCTATTTTTCCCGGCCGGAGGAGCCGGAAGAGGGAGATTTACCGGGCGGAGAACCGCCCGGTAACGGCGTCAGCCGGCGGCCTTGACCGCTTCCTCAACCGCCTTGCGGGCGGCTTCGGCGTTGTCCCAGTTACGTACCTTGACCCACTTGCCGGCTTCAAGATCCTTGTAGTTCTCGAAGAAGTGCTTGATCTGTTCCTTCAGCAGCTCCGGCACGTCTTCAACGTCCTGGACATCCTTGTAGGCCGTGGTCAGCTTGTCGTGGGGCACGCAGACCAGCTTGGCGTCCTCGCCTTCCTCGTCTTCCATGTTCAGAACACCCACCGGGCGGCTGCGGATGATGGAGCCGGGCATGACCGGATAGGGCGTGATGACCAGAGCGTCCAGCGGGTCGTCATCATCGGCCAGTGTGTTGGGGATGAAGCCGTAGTTGGCCGGGTAGAACATGGGGGTGGCCATGAAGCGATCCACGAGGACAGCGTCCATGTCCTTGTCGATTTCATACTTGATCGGCTGGGCGTTGGCCGGGATCTCGATGGCAACGAAGATGTCTTCCGGCGGGTTCTTGCCGGGCGGGATCTTGTCAAAGTTCATGACGGTGTCCTTTCTCTGTGGATGAATGAAGGCTGCATGAAACAGGCAGGAATTATACGCGCGGATCGGCCTGGATAAAAATCAGCACATGACCAAGCGCTTGCTTGGTGTGAATGCTTGCGGCACACTCAGACTGTCCACTCTGGCCCTGACCGCTGAAGGAAGGCATTCATGAAAACCTCAACACACTGCTTCAATGAAACCCATGAACAGGCCCGCCAGACGGCGCAGCGCTTTGTGGAGCGTGAAGTGCTGCCGCATATTGATGAATGGGAAGAGGCGGGTGAATTCCCGCGTGAGCTTTATCGCAAGGCCGCTGATGCCGGCCTGCTGGGTGTTGGTTACCCAGAGGCGCTGGGTGGCACCGGGGAAGGGGATCTGTTTCTCAAGGTCGCGGTGAGTGAGGCGCTGATGCGCAGCACCTCCGGAGGCCTGGTGGCGGGCCTGGGTTCCCATGACATTGCCCTGCCACCCATTGTGAAGTGGGGGCCTAAGGCCATGCGCGAACGGGTAGTGCCCGAAGTGCTGCGGGGTGACGCGGTGGCAGCGCTGGCGATCACCGAGCCCGGTGGCGGGTCCGATGTGGCGAATCTCCGGACCCGCGCGGAAAAGGAAGGCGATCATTACCGGGTCAACGGCAGCAAGACCTTTATTACCAGCGGGCAGAGGGCCGATTACTACACCGTGGCCGTGCGTACGGGCGAAGCCGGCCATAATGGCATCAGCATGCTGCTGGTGGAGCGTGATACGCCCGGGTTCTCGCGCGGGCGCATGCTTAAGAAGACCGGCTGGTGGGCCAGCGATACCGCTGAGTTGTTCTTCGAGGACGTTAAGGTGCCCGCGGAAAACCTGATCGGTCAGGAGAACGGCGGGTTCATGGTGATCATGACCAATTTCCTCCAGGAGCGGCTGATGCTGTGCATCATGGGGGCGATGACCGCGCGCCTGGCGCTGGAGAAGGCCATGGACTACAGCCGGGAGCGTGAGGCGTTTGGGCGCACCATCAGCGGCTTCCAGGTGACCCGCCACAAGCTTGTTGATATGGCGACCCGGGTGGAGCTGGCTACCCAGTACACCTACCACTGCGCGGCGCTCATGGACGCCGGCAAGGCGCCGGTGAAGGAAGTGGCCATGGCCAAGAATTTCACCGCGGAGGTGGCAGAGGAAGTCACCCGGGAAGCGGTTCAGCTTCACGGCGGCATGGGCTACATGCGCGAAGCCGGCGTGGAGCGTCTGGCCCGGGATGCCCGTATCCTGGCCATCGGAGGCGGTACCACAGAGATCATGAAGGAGCTGATCGCCAGGCAGCTTGGGCTGTGATCAGCGCCCCTTCTCAGTGACACCGGAGCTTGTGGCCACGAACAACCGGTCCGCCGGGCGCTTCGCGAACAGGCCGTTGGTGACCACGCCGGTGATCTGGTTGATGGCTTCCTCGGCCTTGATGGGGCGGCTCAGGTCCAGGTGATGCACATCCAGGATGATGTTGCCGTTGTCAGTGGTGAAACCCGCGCGGTATTCCGGGTCGCCGCCCAGTCTGACCAGTTCGCGCCCCACGTAGCTGCGGGCCATGGGGATGACCTCCACCGGCAGGGGGAAGTCGCCCAGCATGTCCACCTGTTTGGTCTCGTCGATGATGCAGAGGAAGGTCTCGGAAGCGGCCGCCAGGATCTTTTCCCGGGTCAGCGCCCCGCCGCCGCCCTTGATGAGCTCCAGGCGATGGTTGGCTTCATCCGCCCCATCGATGTAGAAGCGGGGTGGTTCCACTGCATTCAGATCATAGACGGGAATCCCGTGCTGCCTGAGGCGCTCGGCCGTGGCTTCGGAGCTGGCGACGGCGCCGTCGAACTGGTCCTTTTCCGCGGCCAGGGCGTCGATGAAGAAGTTGACGGTACTGCCGGTGCCGATCCCCAGAATGCTGCGTGGGGTCAGTTCCGGAAGCACGTGCTTGAGCGCGGCCCGGGCCGCTTCCTGTTTGTGGCTGTCCTGGCTCATAGCGGGCTGTCTCTCCGATGTTCGGTCTTGGAAGCCCAGTATACGGATTACGGTGGGCGGTTAGGAACTGGCTTTCAGTGCGTCCCAGTCAAGCTCCCGGAATCCAAGTACGTGTCCGCCATGCGCTTCAACAAAATGTTCCGCATCCTTCTTCCGTGAAAAAGGAGCTGGGGAATGGCCCATGGCGCCTTCCCGGTCATGGCCGACGACATAGACCGCCTTCGCTGCCTCAATCCAGGCATCGTCCGAGGGCGACTGCCACCGGGTATGGCTGAGGTCATGGACGTAAAGCGCACTGATCCGGGGCTTGGAGTCCGGTTGCCAGGCCCAGGAAAGCAGGTCATTGGTGGAGCAGAAGCCAAGGGTATTGCCATCGTCAACGCACGCCTGGCCCTTGGGGCCCGGGAAGCTGCTGATGGTCATACCACAGAGCGCACAGCTTCGGGCGTCGGACAGGACAATGGGCTGGCAGTCTGTGGTAGCGCTCTGGCCACAGCCTGCCAGCGACAGGATGGGCAGGGCGCCGAGGAATGCGATGATGTCGCGTCGGGTGGTCATGCTGGCTCCTTGGTCTCAGGTGCGCCGGCGCCGGAAAACGGCTACGGCAAGGGCAAGCGGGGCAATGACCCAGAGCCCGAGAAGGGCGATCAGGCCCGCAACCGAGTGGTTCTCACTGGTGGCAATGGCGAGCATGCCACTGGCTTCCGCAACCTGCTCAAAACCGGTCAGGTTGATGAGTCGGAAGATATCCGTGGGGTTGACCATCAGCAGCACCTGGAAGAGGCTTTCGTTCACCTGTCCTTCGGTACCTACCAGAATCCCCAGAAGCGTCAGGTCATAGACGAGCACGAACAGGAACCACACCACCAGGGCCATTCCCGCCGCACGCGCCTTTTCCCGGGCAGCGGCGCTGATCAGGTAGGACAGTGCCAGAAAACTCCACCCCAGCAGGATGGCGCTGCCGATGAAAAGGCTGAAGGGGCCGGCGAGGGCGCCCAGGGTAGCTTCGGGATCGAAGACCACAATCACCAGCCCGGCAATGCCGAAACCCAGGAGCGTGGACAGCCCCATGATGGCCGCGTGCCCCATGAACTTGCCGGCGAGCAGTCCGGTCCGGCTCAGGGGGTAGGTCATCAGCAACAGCAGGGTGCCGTTCTCGTCTTCGCCCACGATGCTGTCGTAGGCCAGCATCAGGGCGATCAGGGGGATCAGGAAAACCGCCAGGCTGGCAAGGCTGGCAATGGTGGTCGAGACACGGGTGAAGCCAACCTCGCCGGAAACGGCTGCCCCGAACCAGGCCAAGGCAATGGCTAGAAGTGCGAACACCAGGGTTATGGCAAGGACCCAGCGGTTACGCAGTCCGTCCCGGAATTCCTTGCCGGCAACGACCAGGGATTCATGCATACCGGGTTTCCCCCTCGTTGAGCTCGGTGTCGAAATGGGCGTACAGGCTTTCCAGTGTCGGTGGTTCCACTGTCACATCCTCAAGCCCGGGTAGGCTGAGCAGCTCATTGAGCACCCTGAGTTTGTCCCCGGTTGGAACCGTCAGGACCAGGCTGTTGTCGGCGTCGGGGGTGGCTTCCTGAATGGCCGGGTGCAGTCCGGTTTCCGGGAAGCGGGCATCCGCCTGGCGTCGTACACGGATGGTCAGCGGCAGCTCCGCCTGGCCGCGCAGGGCCTCGATGGTGCCTTCCGCCAGCAGGCTGCCACGTCCCAGAATGGCAACCCGGTCCACGTGCTGCTCGATGCCGGGCAGCACGTGGGAGCTGATGATGATGCCGGTTCCCCTGGCGCGCAGTTCGTCCATGGTGCGGTAGACATCCCGCGTTGCCATGGGGTCCAGCCCCACCGTGGGTTCGTCCAGCAGCAGCAGCCGGGGTTCGCCAAGCAGTGCCTGGGCCAGCCCCAGCCTCTGGCGCATGCCCTTGGAATAGGTGCGGACCCGGCGGTTGGCGGCGTGATCCAGGCCCACCTGGCCCAGCAGCCGATTGACTTCCTTCGGAGACACCCGCTTGAGGCGGGCAAAGTAGGCCAGAACCTCACGGCCGCTGAGGTTGTCGTAGAAGCTGACGTTTTCAGGAAGATAGCCGAGCTGAAGTCGCAACCGGCCCGATCCCGGCCCCCTGGGATCCTCCCCGAAGACCCGGACCCGCCCGGAGGTGGGGCTGAGGATGCCCAGGATCAGCTTCATGGCCGTGGATTTGCCGGCGCCGTTGTGCCCGAGCAGGCCGAGCACCTCACCCTCACCGAGGGAGAGATCCAGGCTGGTCAGTGCGTGTACGCCGCCGAAGTGGCAGCTGAGTGTTTCAAGGTCCACGGCGTTGGTCATGACTGTTGATCCTGCGTTTCCGGGGGCCGCATCAGCGGATGGCTGTCTTTCACCCCTTGGGGTTTGAGGATTGGAAAGGCGGACTGGACCCAGCGCATGAGTTCCACCGCCGGGCTGTTCATCAGTACGCGTGCCATGGGGTAGGTCCAGAGGATGCGGTCGACGGCGTCGTTGGGCTCATAGGGGACATCACCGATGCCGTCGTCATCAATGTCCCACCCCATGTAATCACTCCAGTAGTTGCCGCGCCCATCCTTGGACCATTCCTGGGCGCGGTTGGAGACGTATTTGACCTGGGTGCGGTTACTGATCAACGAATTGCCGTGGATCTCATTGTTTTCGGACCCGGCGGTCATGTGGATGCCGATGGCCGTGCGGGCGAAGGTGTTGCCATGGATCCGGTTCTTCTGGGAGTTGTAGATGAACAGGGCCTTGCCCTCGCCACCCTCGATGCTTTCCGTCCCGTCCGGGACTGTTGAGGATTTGATGTCGACGGCGCTGTTGCCCCTGAGTGTGGACTGGGTGATGTAGTTCATCAGAAAACCATAGCCCTTGTCGTTTTCAGACCGGTTGTTGATGATCTCAAGGTTGGTTGACTGCATCAGAGCGTAGCCGGTGCGGTTCCCCCAGCTCCGGTTGCCGCGCACTGTGTTGTTGTTGGAGTACATGTAATGGATGCCGTAGCGCTGGTCGCACAGGCGGTTACCGACCAGCGTATTATCGTCACTGACGTTGATGTAGATGCCATCCCGTGCTTCGCAGGCCGTGTTGTCGCGGATCATGGCGCCGTTGACATTGTGCAGGTGGATGCCGTTGCCCCGGTCCTGGGATCGGATATCGGAATTGCCGGTGATCCGGTTGCGTTCAATCAGTACGTTGGGGGCGGAATCAACCCAGATCCCGAATCCGTTGGCCTGGATACGGTTTGCGTGGATATGCGTATCCCGTGCCGTTTCCGCCACGAAGATTGCGGAGTCATGGTCTGTCAGGTTGTCACCGCTGTTGCGCAGGAGAAGGCCCTCCACGAGGACTTCCGGCGCTGCGATGGTCAGGATGGTATCTTCGCCGCCACCATCGATGATGGTGCCGGGGCTCCCCTGAAGCGTCAGGGAAGTATCAATTCGGTAGTGGCCGGTGAACAGGCCGGGTTCAAGTTCCAGTGTGTCGCCGCTGTCGGCGCTTTCGAGTGCCTGTGTCAGATTTCCTGGCTGGATGCCGGCCATTGCCCAGGCGGGAAAGAGGATCGCGCCCAGTAACAGGCCGAGAAACCGTTGTCTTCGGCTCAAGGTAATCACCGTTGGTGGAAAGCGGACCGGGCACGGGGTGCCCGGTCCTGGTGCTGTGCGGATCAGGAATCCGCGGGTTCGACCATCATGCGGCCTGACATTTCCATGTGCAGGGCGTGGCAGAACCAGTTGCAGTAGTACCAGTGCACGCCCGGCGAACCAGCCGTGAACGTCACGGATGACGTCTGCTGGGGGCTGACTTCCATACTGACACCATGGCCGATGACACAGAAGCCGTGACTGACGTCTTCAACCGTGTCCTGGTTGGTTACAACGACAGTGACCTCGTCACCGGACTTCACGCTGAACTCGGTGAGGCCGAATCTCGGCGCCACTGATGTCATGTAGACCCGAACCTTGTTGCCATCGCGGATGACCTTATTGTCGGTCTCCAGATTGATGCCGTCTTCCTCAGCCATTTTCACGGTTTCGGCGAAGAAGGGGTCGTCGCGCTTCCAGATCTTTGTGGTATTGATCATGTCGCGCGAGACGATAACGGTGTCGTGAGGTTCCGCGAAGGTGGGCGTGTCGTGGACCAGCTTCATCTCCTCGCCGGAAATATCGATCATCTGGTCGTTTTCCGGGTGCAGCGGGCCCACCGGAAGGAAGCGGTCCTTCGAGAACTTGTTCAGCGAGAACAGCCACTTGCCATCCGCATCCTTGGATTCCGCCAGGGTCGCGTGGTTGTGGCCCGGCTGGTAGTGCACATCCAGCTTCTGGATGATGTAGTTCACATCCTCGCCGTTGTAGTTGCGGACCGCCTTCTCCATATCCCACTTCACAATCTGGCTGTCGATGAACAGCGTGGTGTAGGCATTGCCGCGCCCGTCGTAAGTGGTATGCAGAGGCCCCAGACCCAGCTCGGGTTCAGCGGCGATGACATCGCGCTCGTTCTCAAGGTTGCCCGCGAACAGGTCATCCAGCTTCGCGATCTCGACCATGCTCACCGTGGGTGAAAGCTTGCCGGCGCAGATGAAGTACTTGCCGTCGGTCGAGGTATTACAGCCGTGGGGGTTCTTCGGGATCGGGACGTAGCGGGTGACATCAGAGCCTTTCCGGCCGTCGATGACAGGCACCTCGGAGTCGCCAATGGTGGTGTAGTCACCGTTCTTGACGGCCTGCTCGATGCGCTCGATGTTGAAAACCACCACCCAGTCGCGCTCGCTCTTCATGGTTCCGGAAAGCGTGGTCGCTTTTTCCGAGTTGTAGCAGGTCGCGGCTGCATACTTGCCGGTGTAGTCGGCATCCATGTTGTCGAGGTTGCCGTCGACCATGACCTGCCAGGCCACCTCCATCGACTCCCCGTCCACGGCCGTCCAGAGCGTCCAGTATTTGTCCGGGCTGTCCATATCCCGCCCATCATTGGGCTGTGGGATGGGGAATTCGCCGTTGGCGAACACATAGCCGGTCTTGGGCGCCTTCTGGAGCCGCAGACCGTGGACGGCCTGGATGTTGGGAATGGTCACCATGGCATCCGGCTTGAAGATGTCCAGCCGGACACGGGCGACCCGCGAGTTGGCCTTGTCGTTGATGTAGAGGTAGCGACCGTCGTGACTGCCGTCGGTGTAGCTGAGGTGCGGGTGGTGGGCATCGCCATTGGTGAACCTGTGGGTGTCCCCCATGATCCGCTTGGATTCGTTGGTCATCCCCCAGCCCGTGGCACTGCAGTGGTTGAAAATCGGGATGCGCATGATCTCGCGCATGGAGGGGACCCCGAAGACCCGGACTTCCCCGGAATGGCCGCCACTCCAGAAGCCGTAGTAGTCATCCAGTTGCCCGAGTGGCACATGGGTGCTCTGGTTCCCTTCGGCGGCCCTGGCTTCCCCGGAACCACCCATCATCAGGGCTGTTCCGGTTCCCCCGGTGACGCCCAGTGCGCCGACCGTGGCCGTGGCACCCAGAAACGAGCGTCTCCCGGGGTTCGCGACCTCTTCGTGCTGGTTGTTGTCGTTATGTTCGTTCTCGCGCCTAGTCATGACGTCGTCTCCCTTGCCTCTCTCGTTTTGGGGATACCTAGCTGCTTACTTCCACAGCGGGTATTTTTCTCGGGTTGTTTTTGCTGTCGTCTGCATCCGTGCGGGCCATCTTCTCGCGCTTCTTGCGCTTCTGGATCATGGGGGGGCACTTCTGGTCGTTCCAGTAGGTGACCTGGCAGTCCAGGCAGTAATGGCATTCGTTGGGATTGATCCGGCCATCCGGGTGGATGGCGCCGATCTCGCATTCGTTGGCGCAGATCTGGCAGGGGGATCCGCACTCCTTGTGCCGCTTGAGCCAGTCAAAGAGCCGGATGCGGGCCGGAATGGCGAGGCCGGCGCCCAGTGGGCAGACATAGCGGCAGTAGAACTTGTGGTTGAAGATGCCGATCACCAGCAACAGGGCGGCGTAGAGCACATAGCCCCACTCGCGCTGCCAGTGCAGGGTAACGGCGGTCTTGAAAGGCTCCACCTCTGAGTACTGTTCGGCGGCGCCGAGTGACTGCAGGGAAATACCGAACAGCACCAGAAGGATCAGGTACTTCAGGGCCCAGAGCCGCTCATGGACGGCGAACGGGACGTCGAACTGCGGTACCTTCAGCTTGCGTGCGGCCAGGTTGATGAGCTCCTGCATGGCGCCGAAGGGGCAGAGCCAGCCACAGAACACGCCCCGGCCCCAGAACAGCAGCGTGGCGGCCACGAAGCTCCACATGATGAACATCATCGGGTCCATCAGGAAGGTGGTCCAGCTGAAGTCCGTGAACACGGCGTTGGTGAAGGTGAAGATGTTCACCACCGAGAGCTGGGCGAGGGCGTACCAGCCAATGAACACCACGGTGTAGATCAGGAAGCCGATGCGCAGCGGGTGCAGCAGCCGTGGGCGCTTGGCGAGCCAGTCCTGGAACAGCAGGATGAACACCAGTACCCCCAGGCCTGCCCCTAGAACCGCGATCTGTACCTTGCGGTCCTGCCAGACGGAGACCCAGAGCGGCTGGTCGCTTTCCTCGCTGAGCGCCCTCCGGTCGGGGATGTTGAACCATGCTTCCACCGGTTTGTAGTCAAGCGTGAAGTTGACGAAGGTGGAGTCCAGAGCACCGTACTGGCGCCGGACCCGGAGCTGAAGCTCCCAGGGTGCCGCCGGATCGAAGCGGTTCTGCTGGCGGACAATGAAGATGTCCTTTTCGGAGATGCTTGGCATGTCGTCCAGGACGAAATCCGGTGCCCGCACCAGGTCGCTGTCGCGGAACTGGATGGAGCTGTCCCGCTGGTTGATCTGGATGCGGTCGAAAATACCGCCACGGACAAAGCCGGTGCCCTTGAATGAATAGCGGCCATCGGCCATGAGCATGATGGCGTGTTCACCCTCGTCCAGGCGCTCCATGAGCTGCTGGTAGTGCTCCTGGCCCAACAGGTTGCGACCCGTGGTGGGTGTGTTCAGGTAGCTCGCATAGAGGTTGATGAAGGTCTCGTCGCGGGCGCCGTCCGGGGCCGTGTTCACATCTTCCGCTTCAGTGCCCTCGAAGGCGTCATCCACTTCACCACGGGTGAGGTGGAGCCTGCTGATGGCTCCCTGTTCACGCAGCTCTTCCCAGCCGGCCTCTTCGTACATGTCCGGCTTGACCGTCGCCGGCTCCCGCAGATCCACGGCGTCCTCATCAACCAGCCCGTGAGTGACCGCGGCCTTTCGTGCCGCACGCATGATGGTATCGCCCATGACCACCACGGTGACGGTGGCACCGGATACCGCATCCACGTAATCGTAGCCCTCGCGCCTGCTGGAGGAGAGGCCGACACGCATGCGGTCATGGATGGATTTGCCGATGTACTGGTTGATGAACTGGTCCATCTTTTTTTCCGGGATCCCTGTCAGGACGATGGGCTCGCTATGCTCGAGCAGTTCAGCGCCCACAACCTCGCCATCGCTGTTGAGCCCGATGCGCATGTTGACCGGTTTGCCGGAGTAGGCAGGGATGGGGGCGTAATTGACCGTCTCAAAAACAAGACCGGCAAGCTCGCCCTCGCGGTAGACGCCCATGGCGGGCTGTTCTCCCGGCATGGCTTCGATGCGCTCGGCATCCGGGAAGTAGGTTCTGGCTGTTTCCGAGTCTGTTTCAGCTATGGCCTGAACGGACGGAAAGGCGGCCATGGCAAGCAGTATCAGGAGAGACCGAAAAAGGCGCCAGAACATCATGGGGCACAGGCTCCGGGAGCTGTCGTATGATCGTGGGCCTACAGTGACATCGAACAGCTGCGGGCTCATTGATATACGCCAAGAATTGATTCCTTTTGTGTGAACTAATATAGCTGAGCAGAGTCAGCTGACAAATTACGGAGTGAGTGCGATGAGTAGCGAATCAGGTGTGGCGCAGGTTCTTGACCAGCCCGGGATCGTTGGGGCGAGAAAGCTGGTTTCTGAATACAGCTTCCGGCTTGAGGGCATCCTGACCACGATCCGGGTCTGGCTCTATGAAGGGGTAAATGGGGATTGGGTGGAGGCGGACCAGAACTATTATCTGCAGGCGCCGGGTATGCAGGAACCGGCAGTTCCGGAAGCTGCCCGTTATGACAGCGCCGAGGAGGCGCTGCGTGATATCACCGCCTGCTTCCTGGAGGGCTACAATCAGGCCATCGAAGCCGGCCATGAGCCGGACAGTGATTGGTTGATGCCGGGCTATTAGTCGTTCTGCCCCGGGGTCACGCCCTGGGCTTCCAGGCGTGCCCGGAGCCACTGGTCGATGATGCTGATGGTTTCCATGCTGATCTCGTGGTCCAGGGGCAGGGTATGCCATTCCACGGGCAGGCCCAGGGCCAGCAGCCGATCGCGGTTGGCCTCGGCTTCCTCCACCGGGATCATCCCGTCATGCGTGCCGTGGATTATCAGGATGGGCGTGGCTGTATTGGCGGGGTGGATCCGTTCGCTCAGGTCTTCGGGGTGGAGCAGCTCGCCTGAAAGCATGATGATCCCGGCCAACTCGTGGGGATACTGGAGCCCGGTGTACAGGGCCAGTGCGCCGCCCTGGGAAAAACCCCCAATGACGGTTTTCCGGGAGGGCATGTGGTCCTCCCTCTCGGCCTCGAGGAGGCTGCTCAGTTGAGCGTGGCTTTCCGAGAGGCTTTCCGCGTCGGGTTCCTGGGAGTCCGCGGCCGCCATGTCGTACCAGGCCCGGCCCATGCGGTCGCCGAGCGCCGCCAGGCGACGCACGGGCGCGTTCGGGGCCAGATAGCGCAGCCCCAGTTCACGGGAGTCGCTCAGATTCTTGAAGAGGGGCGTCAGGTCCTCGGAGCTGGTGCCCTGCCCATGGAGCCACAGGGTGGTCGCCTGGACATGCCGCCGGGTATGGATTTCGAGCGTTTCGTCGGATCCCTGCATCAATGCTTCCCCGTGAACTGTGCGTGCGCACAGAGATTACCTGCGTCAGGAATGAATGTTAAGGGCAGGGGATGGAAAAAGCCGGCCCGGAGGCCGGCAACTCCCGAGAGAGGCACGGGAAAAGTCAGAATTCGGTCGTGAGGTTCGCCCAGAGGATACGCCCGGGTTCATTGATGGGTTCGCTGCTGGCGCCCAGATCCGCAGATCCTTCCTGGATGTGCTCTGCGTAGCGACGGTCAAAAACATTATCGATGCCCGCGCTCAGGCGGGTGCGCTCAAACAGCTGAATGCCGCCGTGTACGGAGAGGGTGGCGAAGCCTGGGGTTTCCCGGGTGTCCAGGCTGTAGATCGTGCCACTGCCCTCGTCCACGCGATCCTGGCGGGCGACACCACGCCACTGTATACCAGCGGAGTAGCCGGCATGGGCGTAGTCCAGGCCCAGGGTTCCCTCAAGCGGAGGCGTCTGTGCCAGTGGCTCGTTGTCAGTGTCATTGGTGCTGCGTGTCCAGGCCAGGCTGGAATTCAGGCTGAGCGCAGGGGTCAGTGTGATGGTGACGTCCGCCTCTAGGCCACGGGTGACAGCATCCACGTTGCGTGCACTGTCACCCTGGTCGGTGATCAGGATGTAGTCATCGTACCAGCCGTGGAAGAGGGCGACCGTACCCTGGACCCGCCGATGGTCAATGGTGACCCCGGCATCCACCTGGGTCAGTGCCTCATTGCCAATGCCGAAATCCCTTTCCCGTTCCCAGAAATCCGGGGCGCGCTCCGAACGGCCCAAGCCGGCATAGAGGTTGAGGGGCAGGTCCTCAAGCGCCACTTCGTAGCGGCCGAAACCACTCCACTGGGTGCGGTGGTCAGCTTCACCCTGATCCGCGTTGCCGAAACCGGCGGCTAATGCTTCGGCTTCGTGGTAGTCGCCGCGCAGGCCCAGGGTGATCCATGAGGTTTCGCTGATGGCTTGCTCCATGTCCGCGAAAAGGCCGAAATCAGCGAATTCGGCGGTGTCCGGTGTTGGTGCGTTACGAAAGCGCGCCCCTGCCAGCGGGCTTCCCATCGTCATGAGGGGTCCGCTGTCGGCGTGCTCATTGGTGGCGAAGTCCATTCCGGCATGGAGATCCATCCCGGCGAACAGTGCCATGTCCGCCGCAAGGCGTCCGCCCAGGGTAGTACGCTCCACAATGCGGGTCATGGCCATGTTGCCCGGGTCCCTGAGCCGGAAGTTGTCCATGACATGATGGACGTTGTTGTAGTAGGCAGTGGCTTCCACACGCGTCAGCCAGGGGGTCAGGTTCCTGCGGGAGCCTGAAAGACGGTAACCGGTCCGGTCAAAGTCGGTGCCATCCATGCTCCGGTCATCGTAGGCGGCTTCGGCGTTGCTGCGGTCGTAGCTGAACTCGACCTCTGTATCACTGCCCGGGGTCCAGCCGGCGATGGCGCTGGTGCTCCAGCGTTCGTGCTGGGAGTGGACGGTTTCGCCGCCACCGTCTTCATAGTCATCCTGCGAGGAGAGGGTGCCGATGAAGCGGGCGTAGCCGTTGGCATCGCCGGTGGTGATGTCCGTGGCCATATCATTGCGGGCATGGCTGCCTGCGGTGAAGCTTGCAAAGCCGCGGGTGGCCGCACGGGAGAAATCCGGGGTATCCCGCTCAAACCGCACGCTGCCTGCGGTGGCGGGGCCGTAGCGGACACTCTGGGGGCCTTTGGTGATCTCGATCCGGTCATAGGACTGGGGGAAGATGTAGGCGGTTGGCGGATCCATGCGGCTGGGGCAGCCTCCGGGGATGGCGCCGCCGCTGGCGGAGATGTTGAGCCTGGAGCCGCCAAGGCCTCGCAGAACCGGTTCGCCGCTGGTGCCGCCCTTGCGGCTGACATTGAACCCGGTCACCGATTCCAGGTAGGCGCCACCATCCTGCGCCGGCAGTGAGGCATGGGGTTTGCGGGGGTCGGAGGTCACCTCGTAGGGGGTGTCCATGGAAGACGTGGTAATGACCAGGGGCTCGAGGGCCATGGTCTGGGCCAGTGCCGGGGTGCTCCCAGCCAGCATGGTGGCGGCCAGAATGGGTGTGGTGCGCCGCCGGAGGGGCTTGTGTATCATCCGTTACTCCCTGAGGGTCAGTGGATCTTGTGGGTGGGGTTGCAGGATGTGGGCCAGCTTTGTGGCTGGCGGTGATAGCCTGTGGCCCGCGCCATGACGGGTTTTCAGGGAGCCAGGTGGAAAACCGGCGCAGCGCAGCGGCGGGTGCTGTGTGAAATCACCCGGTCATTGTGCGATTTGGCACATCTGTTGATATTCCTTAAGTCCACGAGCGCGGGAGCTGTGTAGGATGTGGTGGACAGATTGGCTGACAGCCTTCCTTCTTGGGGTGGTCAGCAGTACGCACTGTATCGGTATGTGCGGCGGCATCGTGGGCGCGCTGACCTACAGTCTGGCGCCCGGTATCCGGGCCAGGCGCTGGCTGTTTGTGGTTTTCAGCCTGCACTACCACTTGGGCCGGATCAGCAGCTACATGCTGGCCGGCGCCCTGGTGGCGGGGGGTGCCGGGGTGCTCCAGGGTGTGGCCGGCGGAGGTAGCGCTCTGGTCATGCGCACTGTTGGGGCGGTATTTCTGGTCGCCCTGGGGCTCCACATTGGCGGCTGGTTTTCCCGGTTTGCATGGATCGAGTCAATGGGGCGCCCGCTGTGGCGCTGGCTGGAGCCTCTGGGGCGCAGGTTACTGCCGGTGCGTTCGCTGCCTCAGGCGTTTGGCTTCGGGCTGGTCTGGGGCTGGCTGCCCTGTGGTCTGGTCTACTCGGCGCTGGTCTACAGCCTGAGCACCGGTTCCGCCTGGCAGGGCGCTGGGGTCATGCTTTTCTTCGGCCTGGGGACCGTGCCGACATTGTTGCTGGTGGGTATCATGGCCGATCGGATGCGGCGTGTTATGGCCAGTCCGCTGTTCCGTCAGGTGGCGGGCGCTGTGATCATTGCGCTGGCTTTGGTGCCGCTTGCTCTGGCGCCAGGGCAGTAATCGCAGCAGGCACGGGAGAGTAGATTTGAATGGGTGTAGACAGGAGCAGTGAGCATGTTCAGCAGTGATGCCTTTAAACTGCTCGGTGGTGACTCGCCGGCTCTGCAGGCCGTGTTGCGCTCGGCGGCGCTGGTTGCGGCCACGGATGCAACGGCGCTGGTGACCGGCGAGAGTGGCACCGGCAAGGAGCTGCTTGCACGGGGTATACACGAGGCGAGCAGGCGCCACACAGGGCCCTGGGTGCCGGTGAACTGTGCCGCGTTGCCATCAGAGCTGGTAGAGGCGGAGCTGTTCGGTTACTGGAAGGGAGCTTTCACCGGTGCGGACCGGAATGCACCGGGATTTGTCCATCAGGCTCAGAACGGCACCCTGTTTCTGGATGAGATAGCCGAGCTTACTCTCGCAGGGCAGGCCAAGCTTCTGCGTTTTCTGGAGGAGGGCGAATGCCAGCGCCTTGGCTCTGGCAGAGCTGAGACCCTCGATGTACGGGTTGTTGCGGCGACGCATCAGGACCTTTCCGCCCTGGTGGCGCAGGGACGGTTCCGCTCGGATCTGTTCTATCGGCTCAATGTGATTCCGCTGACACTGCCTCCTCTCAGAGAGCGCGATGGGGACATCGGGTTGCTGCTTGACCGTTTTCGGGGGGAGCTTGCACAGACGCATGGGGTCGATGCACCGGCCTTTGCGCAGAGTGCGCGTACACGACTCACCCGGTACGCCTGGCCAGGCAATGTGCGTGAGCTGAGGAACCTGGTTGAACGCTGCGTGGTTCTGATGCCAGGGCGTACGCTTGAATCCCGCGACCTTCCCGTTGAATGGTTTGCTGACAGCTGCGTGCCGGAGCCGCACCTGGGCGTGTATCTGCCGCCTGAGGGCGTTAGACTTGAGGATGTGGAGGCGGATCTTATCCGGCAGGCGCTCAGCCGTTCCGGCGGAAACCGGACCAGGGCCGCGGCGCTGGTCGGCGTAACCCGTGACACATTACTGTATCGGCTTAGAAAGCATGGTCTGATCCCCGGCTCTGATTGAGTAGGGTCAATGTGTTTGCCGAGTACGCCGTGTAAGGTGTAAAACGATGACAGCTGTTTTTGCACGATGACAATGAAGGAGTTCCCATGAAGACAATCATCAAACCGATCGCGTTCCTCGGCGCTGTTCTCGCCATGGGCGCGGCCAGTACCGGCGTGGCCCAGGAGCGTTCCGGCGAACAGATCTACAACAACTATTGCAGCACCTGCCATATGATCGGTGCGGCGGGCGCGCCCAAGCTGGACGCCGCCGACGAATGGCAGAGCCGTGTTGATGCCCGTGGCCGGGAAGGTCTCTATGAGAATTCCATCAACGGTTTCAAGGGTATGCCGCCCAAGGGGACCTGCGGTGACTGCTCCGAGGCCGAGATGAAGGTCGCGGTTGACTATATGCTCGACGAAGCCCTCAAATGAGGGCATTGCGGGTATCACGCGTGGACGTGGTGCCCGTATCCTTCTTACACTGTGAGGCTGTCTGACGAGAGAGAGCCTCACAATGCCCGACCGTTATATCCGCCAGATCCTGGACGCGCGCGTCTACGACGTTGCGATCGAATCGCCCGTAACCCATGCGCGCAACCTGACCCGCCGCTTTGGCAACAATATCTTCTTCAAGCGGGAGGATCTGCAGCCGGTCTTCTCCTTCAAGCTGCGTGGCGCCTACAACAAGATCAGCCAGCTCTCGGATGCCCAGAAGGCATGCGGTGTGATCGCTGCTTCCGCGGGCAACCATGCTCAGGGTGTGGCGCTGGCGGCCACCCAGCTGGGTATCCATGCAACCATCGTCATGCCGCGGACCACGCCGGAGATCAAGGTGAACTCCGTGCGCAATCATGGCGCTGAAGTGGTGCTGATCGGCGACGCCTTCGATGAGGCCGCTGCCTACGCCCAGGAACAGATCGAGAAGCATGGTTATACCTACATTCACCCCTATGACGACCCGGCTACCATCGCCGGCCAGGGCACGGTGGCCATGGAGCTGCTCTGGCAGTTCACCAAGCCGATCCACGCGGTCTTCATTCCGGTCGGTGGCGGGGGGCTGATCGCTGGCATGGCAGCCTACATCAAGTACCTGCGCCCGGAGACACGGGTGATCGGAGTGGAGCCCGAGGATTCCGCCTGCCTTTCCGAGGCCCTGAAGGCGGGTCGGCGCGTGACGCTGCCCCAGGTCGGGATCTTTGCCGATGGTGTGGCGGTGAAACAGATCGGCCGCCACACCTGGGATGTGTGCAAGGATCACGTGGACGAGGTGGTTACTGTCACGACCGACGAAATCTGTGCCGCGATCAAGGACGTGTTTGAGGACACCCGCTCCATACAGGAGCCGGCAGGGGCGCTCTCGGTGGCGGGACTCAAGAAATACGTCCAGCGCCAGGGGCTGGAGGATGAGAACCTGATCGGTGTTCTCAGTGGCGCCAATATGAACTTTGACCGGCTGCGCTATGTTTCGGAGCGTACTGAGGTGGGCGAGCAGCGGGAGGCCATCCTGGCGGTGACCATTCCGGAGGAGCCGGGCAGCTTCAGCAGGTTTATACAGGCCCTGCGCAAGCGCAATATCACCGAGTTCAACTACCGCTACTCCTCGGCGGACGAAGCCCATATCTTCGTGGGGGTACAGATCCAGTCGGGCGGTCTGGGTCGCAACGAGGTGGTGACCGAGCTCGGGGATCTGGGCTATCCGGTGCTGGACCTGACGGACAACGACCTGGCGAAGCAGCACATCCGGCACATGGTCGGCGGGCACGCGCCCTCGGTCACCAATGAAAAAGTCTTCCAGTTCACTTTCCCCGAGCGTCCGGGGGCACTGATCACCTTCCTGATGTCACTGGGCAGCCGCTGGAACATCTCGATGTTCCATTACCGCAATCACGGGGCCGCCTACAGCCGGATCCTGATGGGGGCGCAGGTTGAGGATGAGGAACTGGGTGACTTCCGGGCCATGCTGGATGAAATCGGGTTTGAATATGAGGAGATCGGCGATGATCCAGCCTATCGTCTGTTTCTCGGGCAGTAGATTGCACAATCTTACAAAGTCATAATAATGTGGAAACCTTTATGAATTGTAAAAAAGGGTTTTACTGCTAGACTCTGTGCCACTGTCCGAAGAAACAGGCCTAGATTCCTGTTTCGCGGGTATTGTTGATAATCCAATAAGAAAAAAGAACAGCTGGCAGGAGACAACCGACGATGAACCGCCGACCCGACGTTATCCGCGTTCTGGTAGTGGTGTTTGCTACTGGGCTCTTGGTCAGTGGCCTGACCTCGCTCGCCGTATCCGATGAACCCAGACTGACCTCCGGCGCCATCCAGGAGGCAACGCTGACCGATCAGGGTTCCACAGGGCGCGCCATCAACTGAGTTAAGCGCCCCGGTCGCCCACCGGGTAGTATCCCTGATCCGTCACAATGGCATCCATGGGGATATCCCAGCTGGCGGTCGGCATTGCATCGACCCGCTGGCCCTCGTGAGCCAGCCCGACCAGCTTCGGCCTGTGGCGGTTGGGCTGTCTCAGGAACGCAAAGGTCCGGTCATAGAAGCCGCCTCCCATCCCCAGCCTGTCCCCTTGCGCCGTAAAACCCACCAGTGGCATCAGAACCACATCCAGTGCCCATGCCGGTCTGGACGCAGCCCGGCTCAGACTGGGCTCGGGTATGCCAAAGCGATTGCGGCGCATGGGGGTATTACGGTCCAGGCGCAGGAACCAGAGGCGGTTGCCCAATATCGGGTGGAGCACCGGCAGGTAGCAGTGTTTGTTCATGCGTTCCACCGCTGTCTGCAGTGGGCGCGGGTCAATCTCGCCGTCACTGGGCCAGTAAAGGGCAATGCTGCGGGCATCCCGGAGTTCACGGCTGGCCAGCAGGTTGCGGCAGAGTCTGCGCGATGCGCGCTTCTGCTGCTGCGGGCTAAGCGCACGCCGTCGTGCGCGCAGTTCCCTGCGGAGCTGTTTTCGGGTTGCTTGATGGCGCGTCATGACATTCTTGGCAAGGCAGGTAATGAAACCCTCCGGGCTGCCGGACCGGATCGTGCCCTTGAACCCAGTAGTTCAAGGCGGGAGCCCCTTGATAGTGAATCAGGCTTTCCTCTGCGGTGGAGGACTTGCTCACATCACCAGGGAGCGGCTCCCTTTGGTCGTGCGCATCGGCTCGAGGACAACATCCAGTGAAGTCGTACAGCCCAGAGAGTTCGTGTGATTATAGGCTGACAGGCGGGGGGGAATGCAATGGCATTGTGCCGGTATTCAGGCGCCGGTGTCCGCCTGGGGCTGCTCCAGTGCCTCGCGCACCCGTTCGTCGAGTTCACGCAGTGTGCGCTCGGCGGATTCGGGCATGCTGCCACTGTTCTGCAGCAGTTCGTGGGTGATGTTGAGTGCGGCCATGACCGCGATCCGCTCGGTGCCGAAGACACGGCCACTGGCGCGGATCTCGCGCATCTTCTCATCCAGGTAGCGGGCGGAGCGTTCCAGCTCGCCACGGGCATCGCCGGGGCTGGCAACAAGGTATTCCTTGTCGAGGATGTTGACCGCGACTGTTTCCTTATCCGTGTGTTCCGCCATCAGTGATGCTCCAGTGAGCGCAGCCGTGAGATCATCGCCTCGATCCGGTGGCGTGCCATGTCATTCTTCTGCATGAGCTGGACGCGTTCCTGCTGCCAGTCCTCCTGGGCCTGGCGCAGCCGCGCGTTTTCGGCTTCCAGCTGGCGATTGCGCTCGATCAGCCGCTCGATGCGGGCGGCCAGTGCCTCGAGTTCCGCTTGGTCCATGGTACGCCTCTCCGGGGAATCGCCTCTGGAAAATCACTATAGTGGGCTCCCCGGGAGCGGTCAATTTGCGGTACGACAGGCAGCCGGGAAATGCTAGTGTAGGGCCCTGCAGACACCGAACCGGGAACCAGGAGCATCAGGCCCCCTATGAGCGGGATTGACGAGAACGATACACAGCGACTCCAGCAGATTGTCTACGATTTTGACCTGTGGTCCGACCTCCACGGACGCCATGGCGCCATCAATCATCCCAGTGAACTGCACGGCCTGCTGGCCGGTGAGCTGGCTGCCGGTGAGCGCCTTTCCAGCGAGCGCTGGGAGAACCTGGTGCTGGAGCATCTGGGATGCGACCGGCTGAAGGAAGAGGAGGAGGATGAGCAGGTATCCCCGCGCGCCCTCCTGCACGCGTTCTACGCGGCGACCCTGGCTTCCCTGCAGTCCGAGGACATGGACTTCCGGTTGCTGCTGCCGCCTGAGCAGGCCCCGCGCAATCAGCGTCTGGAGGCGCTTTCCAACTGGGTCCGGGGGTTCCTCGAAGGCATGGCCCGGGCTGCTGGCGACGGGCTCAGCCGGGCGCCGGACGATATCCGTGAGCTGATCCGGGATTTCGTGGCCATCAGCCAGGTGGAAAACGAAGCGGACGACTCGGAAGAAGACGGTGACCGCGACATTGAGGAGGTCTCCGAGTACATCCGGGTGGGTGTTCTCAATGTCTTCGCCGAGTTCAACCATCCCCAGCCGGACCAACAGACACTGCACTGACCGGGAGTGCCAATGACCGCCGCAAGCAAGCAGACCCAGACCGCAATTGACCGTGACGAGCATGCCAGCCGCCGGCGCCGCCTGATGGAGCAGATGGCGCCGGAAAGTATCGCCATTGTCTCCGCGGCCCCGGAACGGACCCGCAGCCGGGATACCGAATACCCCTATCGTCAGGACAGCGACTTCCTCTACCTCACCGGCTTCCAGGAACCGCACGCGGTGCTGGTGCTGGTTCCCGGCCGGGAACACGGTGAGACGGTCCTGTTCTGCCGGGAGCGCGACCCCGACCGGGAGCTCTGGGATGGATTCATGGTGGGTCCGGATGGCGCGGTGGCTGATTATGGCGTGGATGACGCCTTTCCCGTCAGCGACATCGACGACATCCTGCCGGGGCTGATCGAGGGGCGCTCACGGGTCTATTACTCCATCGGCCGGGATTCGGCCTTTGACAGCCGGGTCATGGAATGGGTCAACAGCATCCGTGCGCGGGTACGCAGCGGGGCCAAGCCACCGGGTGAGTTCGTGGCCCTGGAGCACACCCTGCACGACATGCGCCTCTATAAGAGTGCGGCGGAACTTCGGGTCATGGAGCAGGCCGGGCGGATCAGCGCCGATGCGCACTGCCAGGCCATGCGCCGCGCCCGTCCTGGACTGCGCGAATACCAGCTGGAGGCGGAGCTGCTCTACCGCTTCCTGGATCAGGGTGCCAGTGCGCCCGCCTATCCGACCATTGTCGCGAGCGGCTCCCATGGCTGCGTTCTCCACTATACCGAGAACCAGGGCATGCTGGCGGACGGCGATCTGGTGCTGATCGACGCCGGCTGCGAGTACAACGGCTACGCCGCGGACATCACCCGTACCTTCCCGGCCAATGGTCGTTTCACGGCGGAGCAGAAAGCGGTTTACGAGATCGTGCTGGCGGCGCAGAAGGCGGCGATTGAGAAGGTTACGCCCGAGAATCACTGGAACCAGCCCCATGAGGCAGCTGTCGAGGTCCTGAGCCAGGGGCTTCTGGATCTGGGCATACTCACCGGCAGTCTTGAGGAGGTTGTGGAGCAGGGCCATTACCGCGACTTCTTCATGCACCGGACCGGTCACTGGTTGGGTATGGATGTGCACGACGTTGGGGATTACCGCATTGGTGGCGCCTGGCGGGTGCTGGAGCCGGGAATGGTGATGACGATTGAGCCCGGGCTTTACATCCCGCCGGGTAAGACGGGCGTGGAGGCGCGCTGGCAGGGCATTGCCGTGCGCATCGAGGACGACGTGGTCGTAACCCGCTCCGGTTACCGCAATCTGACACCGGATGTGCCCAAGGAGATAGCGGACATTGAGGCGCTGATGGCCGATGAGTGATCCGGGTTCCTCTATTCGCCACTGTGATGTGCTCATTGTTGGCGGCGGCATGGCGGGTGCCTCCCTGGCGCTTGGCCTGGCCCGGCAGGCGCCGTCGCTGGACGTTGCCGTGGTGGAATCCTCGCCGCTGGATCCATCAGTGGACCCGCAGACGCAGTTCCAGCCCAGCTATGATGCCCGCGCCACGGCGCTGGCCTACGGCTCCCGTCTGATCTACGAGGATCTCGGTGTCTGGCCCGAGCTTGCCCGCGCCGCCACGCCTATTGAGCACATCCATGTCTCCAGTCGGGGACGCCCCGGAACCACCCGCATGCATGCGTCGGAGCACGGCACGGAGGCGCTGGGGTATGTGGTGGATAACGCCTGGCTGGGTCTCAATCTGGTCTCTGCCCTTCAGGAAACCGCCACCCACTGGATCTGCCCGGCGCGGGTGGTCACGGCGGAGACCGGCAGTGAGGGTGCGCAGGTTCTGGTGGAACAGAACGGTGAGCAGCTGTGGTGGCAGACGCGTCTCCTGGTGGTGGCTGATGGGGGCCGCTCCGGCCTGCGCGAACAGCTGGGGTTCAGTGCCCGCCGGCAGGACTATGGCCAGCACGCCCTGGTCGCCACCGTCACCATGGGTGAGCCGCACCGGAACCAGGCCTATGAGCGCTTTGCCGACGGCGCAGCCGTGGCGTTGCTGCCCCACAGGGGCAGCCATGACTACGCGCTGGTCTGGACCATGGACAGTACCGAGATTGAGCGCCGCATGGCCCTGGGCACCGATGCCTTCCTGGCAGAGCTCCAGCAGCGTTTCGGCTGGCGGCAGGGCCGGTTTGAGCACGTGGGGCAGCGCCACAGTTACCCGCTGGCGCTGGAGCAGGTCGCCAGCCCGGTACGCCCCGGGGTGGTACTGGTGGGCAATGCGGCCCATTCCCTGCATCCGGTGGCTGGACAGGGTTTCAACCTGGCCCTGCGCGGGCTGATGCGGCTCAGCAGCCGCCTCGCTGGGGCTGCCGATGAACCGGCCTCCCTGGGCCAGCCGGAAACGCTGGCCTCCTATGTAGCGACCCATCAGCAGGATGTGGACGCCATTGTCGGTTTCTCCGACAGCCTGGTGCGGGTGTTCTCGGAAAAGGGCGGTTTCCCCGGCCGGCTCCGGGACCTGGGGCTGGCGGCTCTGGACGCAGCGCCTGGTCCGCGGCACTGGCTGGCGCAGCGCAACATGGGACTGAACACAAAACGGAGCTCCCTCGGCCATGACTGATACCCCGCTTACGGAACGCACCACCGTTGCCATTGTGGGTGGCGGCCTTGTTGGCGGCGCACTGGCGCTGCTGCTGGCCCGCCAGGGGCTGGAGGTCACCGTAGTGGAGCCCCAGTCCCGGGAGACCCAGCTGCATGAGCTGGAGCCGGCTACCACTGTCCACGGGTTCGAGCCAAGGGTCAGTGCCCTGACCGAGGGCACGCGGCAGCTGCTCGAGGACCTTGGTATCTGGTCGGAGATTGAAGCCCGGCGCTGTTGCCCGTATCGCGAAATGCGTGTCTGGGATGCAGAGGGTACCGGCAGCATCCACTTCGACGCTGCTGAACTCCAGCTTTCCCGGCTGGGGAGCATTGTGGAGAACCGGGTCGTGCTGGGCGCGCTGGCCCGGGCCATGGTGGCGGAACCCAACCTGACCTGGCTGGACGGGGAATACGTCCGTCACTGGCGCCCGACAGGCGCGGGCTCGGCGGTGATGCTCAGCGATGGCCGCTGGCTCGAGGCGCGGCTGGTGGTCGGTGCGGATGGTGCCAATTCCCGCATACGCCATTGGGCCGGTCTGGCTACCCGCGAGTGGGATTACGACCAGCAGGCGATCGTGTGTACCGCGCGTACGGAATACGGCCACCAGCGCACCGCCTGGCAGCGGTTCATGACCACTGGCCCGGTGGCCTACCTGCCTCTGGCCAACGAGGAGAGCAGTGACCGGTTCGTTTCCATCGTCTGGTCCCAGGATGTGGGAGAATCGGCGCGGTTGATGAACCTGGACGAAGGCGCCTTCGCCGGTGAGCTGGGCGCGGCACTGGAGTGGACCCTCGGGGCGGTGGAGGCGGTGTCCACACGCCATGCCCTGCCGTTGCGCCAGCGTCATGCCCGGGAGTACACGCGTCCGGGGGTGGTTCTGGTCGGGGATGCCGCACACACCATCCATCCGCTGGCTGGGCAGGGAGTCAACCTCGGATTTGCGGACGCGGCTGTCCTGGCGGATGAGATCCGGCTGGCCATGGAGCGTGGTCTGGAGCCTTCGCACTCCAGCGCCCTGCAGCGTTACCAGCGCCGGCGCAAGGTGGAGAATCTGTCGCTCATGGCTGCCATGGAGGGCTTCAAGCAGCTCTTCGCCCGGGATGAGCTGCCCCTGCGCTGGCTGCGAAACACTGGCATGCGCTGGCTGGACGGCCAGACCGGCATCAAGAACCGGATTGCGGCCGAGGCCATGGGCAGCCGTCATCCACTGCCGCGGTTCTCGCCGCCCCTGCCGGCTGAAGCGGAGTGATCAGGGGGTGGTGCTGAAGCTCCGGAACTGCTCCATCACACTGTCCGCCAGGTGATCCTTGTCGAGTACACCCACCACTTCCTCGGCCAGGCCGGTTTCCGCCGCGCCGGCGTAGACCAGTGCATAGTCCACTCCCTGCTGGGTCAGCTGCTGCACCACCTGGCTGAGCAGATCCCTGGCCCCCACCTGAACGAACCGCCGGTGGCCCAGCCTCGCCAGCGGCCAGTCTTCATGGTGTTCATGTTCGGCTGCGAGCAGGCCTTCAAATGAGAGAATTCCGCTGACCTCATCATACTCGTCGGTCAGCAACAGGTACTGGACTTCGGCCTCACGCCCCAGAAGTTCGAAGGCATTGCTGACGGTGGTGGCCTCGGGAAGAGTGGCAATCCCCTCTTCGGTGAACTCCTCCGCGCGACGCATGAGGAAAAGGTTGCGGTGGCGTTCACTTGAAAAATGTTTGCCGCGGCGTGTCAGCTTGATGCTGTAGATCGTTTCATCAATCAGCGCACGGCGGATGCCGATCGCGACGGCAACAGCAATGATGAGCGGGATGATGATCGTGTAGGCGCGTGTCATCTCGAACACCATCACAATGGCTGTCAGTGCCGCCCCCGTAACACCACCGACAACACTGGCCATGCCAACCACGGCATAGTTCATGGGATTGATGTTCGCGGTTGGCCAGATCAGGGAGAGCGCGATGCCAAACGCAGCCCCCAGTGTCGCACCCAGGAAAAGTGCTGGTGAAAAGATACCCCCGGATGATCCCGAGCCCAGGCTGAGGGTCGTCGCCAGCAGTTTGGCCCCGAACAGCAGCACAAGCAGCTGAAACGCCAGCAGGTTCCCGTGGAGTATTTCGCTGATGGTGGCGTAATTGGCACCGGCGATATGGTAATGGCCATAGGTGTACTGGAAGCCGAAAAGCATGAGGCCGACAAAAAGCATGCCAGTGGCGTGTCGAAGGTACTGGTTGCTGGTCAATCGTTCAAAGGTGACTTCCGTGAACGACAGGAGGCGAATGAAGAGCCAGGCCGTAACACCACAGACGACACCCAGGACGCTCATGGCAGCAATGTTGTAGAAGTCCAGGGCGCCAGCGCTGACGGCCTCTGGTGCGGGGATCACGAACGCCGGTGTCATCCCCAGTGTGGTGCGCCCGATGTAGCTGGCGGTGGCGGTCGACAGCACCACGGGCATGAAGGTCCGGACGCTGAGCTCGGGCAGCATCAGCTCAACCGCGAACATGACACCGCCCAGTGGCGTATTGAAGGTGGCCGCAATCCCCCCTCCCGCGCCGGCAGCAATCAGGGTGATGCGTTGCCAGGTGCTGAGATGGACCAGGCGGGCAATGCTTGAGGCGAGTGACGCCCCGATCTGGATAATGGGCCCTTCCTTGCCCACTGACGCACCGCTTCCGATGGACAATGCGGAGGCCAGCGACTTGGCGGCGGCAACAACAGGGCGGATCAGCCCCTCCCGGAAGTAAACCGCATCAATGACTTCGGGAACGCCGCTGCCACGCGCTTCGGGTGCGAACGTACGGGTCAGCCAGACCACGCCCAGGCCGCCAATCACGGGAACCAGGATTACAAAAGGGCCCCAGATGCTGGGTTCCAGAAGGCTCTCCCCACCCAGAGTCAGGCTCAGGCGCCCATAGAAGAACAGATTGTGGAAAAAGCTGATGAGGTAATAGAAGAGAACCGCGCCGAGGCCCGTGACAATGCCCACGATAACGGCGATCAGGGAAAAAACGAGCGCGGGTGCCTCGCGCTCGTCATTCGGTTCCCGGTTCAGAGGCGTATCAGTACTCATGGGCAGGTCGTGACCCCTGGATGTTAATGCATGAGGTAGGCGTCTTCCTTGGACGCCAGGGAGATCTCGCGCGGGGTAATAACGCCCAGGACATCCGTGGCCCGTTGACTGTTTTCATCATGCATGACGAGAACCACCTCGCAGTTGCTGGCATGCATGGAGCGCATCAGCTTTGACCAGCTGGTTTCGGACGTGACCCTGAGGAAGTTGCGATCAATGGTCCAGTCAGTGTTTTCCGGAGCGCTCAGAAGATGCAGGTTCTCATGGACCACACCATCAATGGTGTCGTCATCCACCGCTATGGCGTAACGGGGGGCCCTTTCCGGGGTGTGGGTCGCCTCCCACTGTCTCAGAAGCTGGACATCAATCAGGTCGAATTCGGTATTCATCAGTGTCCCCGCGCTGTGGAGATGGGACGTTGCCGCCTGAAGGCCGTGGGGAACACTGTAGCCCCGCCGTACCAGCTTGAGGGTATAGATGCTCTCCTCAGTGATCGCCGACCGAACCGCGTAGGCAAAAGACACCGTTGCGATAATCGGCAGCATGGCGGCGTAGTCACCGGTCAGCTCGAAGACCATGATGACGGCGGTCAGCACCGCACCGGTGGTTCCCGCGATCATGCCGCCCATGCCCGCAATCGCGAGTACCACTGGATCGACGCCGCTGGCCGGAAAGACCATCAGGACCAGGTTGCCAAACAGGGCTCCGAAGATGGCGCCGAGAAACAGCGAAGGAGCAAAAACGCCGCCGGAGGCGCCGGAGCCCAGCGTCAGCGCTGTTGCCAGCCATTTACCCAGGAAAAGCAGGGCCAGGAACAGTGGATCGGAGAGGATACTGCGCAGAACATCCAGAATAGTGGGGTAGCCAACCCCCCCAATGTGGTATTGGCCGGTATAGACGATGAATCCGTACAGCATGACGCCGACGACAGCCATCCCACTGACATGGCGCACATAGGAGTTGGTGAAGCGGCGTTCGAACCAGTCCTCGAACGAATAGATGGAGCGGATGAAACCGGATGAAATGACGCCGATCAGCGCCCCCAGCGGAATACAGGCCAACAGTGAGTAGAAGCCCACCAGATGGTTCTCAAAGACCACCAGCTCGGGGACATCGAACGAGGGGTGGAGGCCGCTGTAGAAACGCCCGATATAGGTCGCCGTTACCGTGGCAATTGCCACCACGGTGACTGTGCGGGCACTGATCGAGACCAGCATCAGCTCCATGGCAAAGGCGAGCCCGCCAATCGGGGCATTGAAGGTTGCGGCCACCGCGGCTGCGGCACCTGCGCCCACGAGCACCACCCTCTGGCGTGCCGGCATGGTGATGAGCTGTCCCAGACTGGAACCGAAGGCTGAGCCGATCTGGACAATAGGGCCTTCACGCCCGACAGACCCGCCACTGCCAATGGAAACTGCGGAAGTCAGCGCCTTGGCGATCACCACGGAGGGCCGGATCCGGCCCTGGCTGAAGTAGATGGCGTTCATCACTTCCGGGACCCCGTGGCCGCGGGTTTCCGGAGCAAACCGTTCGGTTATCCAGTTAACGATGATGGCACCGACAACAGGCACCAGGATGACCCCTGCACCCCAGACGCTCGGGGCGATATGGATATCCGGCTGGAAGGCCAGACTCAGCTCGCCATAGAAAAAGAGGTTGCGGAAGAAACCAATGATGGCTTTGAAGGCAATCGCACTGAAACCACCAAAGATACCCACCCCCACTGCCAGGATCAGCATGATGCTGGCGTTGAGAGGCTGGTTCGGGCTTGCTCCCTCGACCGGAGCTGTGGCTGACCCTTCAGTCTGGTTGTTGGTGGTTTGGCTCATAGAGACCATGCGGAGGTAAAGCGATCACTATTCTTATACAAAGCGTGAAGCCGCTGCAAGGAATCCTGCTTTTCTGTTCTGAGCAGCTTACCCATTGGGGATATCGAATAAACGCCCGAGAGCTGCAGGAACAAAGGTTTCCGTGCGCAGTATCCGTGGTCCCAGATGCACCGGTTCAAAACCCTGATCGCGGATCAGTTCCACTTCATAGGGAATGAAGCCGCCCTCCGGGCCGATGCAAAGGCTTACAGGTTCGTCCAGGCCCTGCGGGCAGGCACCGGCGCTGCCGGGATGGGCGATCAGACGGCGGCTCCCGGTTGTGATGGCAGCGAGCTCATCTTCTACAAAGGGCTTGAAGCGGTTGCGCTGCAGGATTGTCGGCCACCCGGTATCCCGCCCCTGTTCCAGCCCCAGGGTGATCTGTTCAGCAAGGGATTCCGGTTGCAGCCAGGGGGTCTGCCAGTAGCTTTTCTCCACCCGGTAGCTGTTGACCAGCACGAGGTGCTTGACGCCCATGGAAACGACGGACTGGATGATCCGGCGCAGCATCTTGGGGCGTGGCAGCGCGAGGACCAGGGTCAGTGGCAGGGGCGCAGGTGGCGCCTCATCCAGTTCTATGGCCAGCGTGGCCTCGTGCGCATCCAGGTGTTCGATCCGCCCCGTCCCCATGGTGCTGTCACGCAGTCCCACTCTCAGTGAGTCGCCCGTATTGGCCCCATGTATTTGATGGAGGTGCTGCAGCTGGCGACCGGTCACACGGGCCCGCTCCGGCGTCACCAACTGTTCCGGGTGAAGCAGGAGCAGGTTCATGCCGCGTCCGCATCATCCGGTGGGCGGCGGCGCTCGACCATGCGACCGAAGATGAGTCCGATCTCGAACAGCAGCCACATGGGTCCGGCCAGAAGCGTCTGGGAGATCATGTCCGGTGGCGTCATCAGCATACCCACCACAAAGCAGCCCACCACCACGTAGGGGCGCTTCTCGCGCAGGGACTGGGTATCCGTGGCACCACTGAGAATCATCAGCATGATGGCGATCGGGATCTCGAAGGCGATGCCGAAGGCGAACAGCAGCTTGAGCACAAAGCTCAGGTAGCTGCTCATGTCCGTCATGACCGTAACCTCAGCCGGCCCCACGGAGGTGAAGAAAGCGAATACCAGTGGAAAGACCACGTAGTACGCGAACACTGCCCCCAGGTAGAACAGCAGGATGGAGGAGGCCAGCAGCGGAAAGGCGATGCGTTTTTCGTGGCGGTACAGCCCCGGGGCCATGAAGCGCCAGATCTGATAGAGCACCACCGGCATGGCCAGGAAGGTGCCCAGCACCAGGGTCAGTTTCAGGGGCGCGAAGAAGGGGGCTGCCACGTCTGTGGCGATCATGCTGCTGCCCTCGGGCAGATAGGCCCGAAGTGGGCCGGAGAGCCAGGCATAGAGCTGGTTGGCGAAGGGGTAGAGCGCCAGGAAGATCACCAGGATGGCGAGAATGGCCTTAAGCAGCCGGTTGCGCAGCTCCACCAGGTGGGCCACCAGCGGCATGGTGTTCTCGTCGAGGGAGTCGTCCTGCTGGCTCATGAGGGGTTCCGGGGGCCTCCCTGGTGGTCCTTGTCGGTGCCGTCACTGCTGTTGCTGCTGCGGGAGTCGGATTTCAGGTAGTCCTCATCCAGCTTCGCCTCGTCCAGAGCTTCACGCATGTTCTTCTGGATGTCCTCGTAGCCGATGTCACTCTTCTCCCGGCGCAGCTGTTCCCGGATCTCCTCGGCCTTGACCTGGCGGTCGAGTTCCTCGGAGAACTGGCGGGTCATGCGGCGGGCCTTGCCGATCCAGTGCCCGGCCGTGCGTGCCGCTGTGGGCAGCCGTTCCGGCCCCAGTACCAGGAGGGCAATGACGCCGCAGAGGAAGAGCTCCAGGAACCCGAGATCAAACATTCAGGGCGCCTCAGGAATGCTCGTGATCGCGGCGCTTCTCCGCTTCGGGCGTCTCCTCGCTGTTCTTCTGCTCCAGAGTGCGACCGCCCGGGGTGTCGTCCTCCTGCTCCTCATCCTTTGACTTCTCGCTGTCGCCATCGTTCATGGCCTGCTTGAAGTTGCGGATGGCGCTGCCGACGTCGCCGCCCATGTTGCGCAGTTTCTTGGTCCCGAACACCAGAATGACGATGCCGAAGACGATCAGAAGCTGCCAGATACTGATTCCACCCATGTTGAATTCCTCCCGTTCAGGATTCCGGCGTGCGCCGGGCTTTTTCTTCAAGGCCGGAGAGGCCGAAACGCCGTGCCAGTTCATTGAGCACTGCGTCCGGGCCTTCGCCCCGGTTGGAGAGCATGACCAGACTGTGGAACCACAGATCCGCCGTTTCGGCGATCAACTCCCGGTTGTCTCCGGAGTGTTCCGCGTCCTTGGCCGCGATCAGGGTTTCCGTGCATTCCTCCCCGACCTTCTCAAGAATCTTGTTGAGCCCCTTGTGATGGAGCTTCGCAACGTAGGAGTCGTCCGGGTCCGCATTCCGGCGCCGTTCTTCCAGTACCTCGGCCAGTTGGCTCAGTACCGTGTCCATCAGCTCTGCTCCGCTCCGTAAATGGCTTCAGGGTCCTTAAGGACCGCTCCGGATTCCTGCCAGGCACCGTTCTCCAGTCGGCGGTAGAAGCAGTGTCGCCGCCCGGTGTGGCAGGCAATGCCGCCGATCTGTTCCACCCGCAGCAGGATGACATCCGCATCACAGTCCAGCCGCATCTCGTGGACCTTCTGCACATGGCCGGAACTTTCGCCCTTGTGCCAGAGCCGGTCCCGTGACCGGGAATAATAGACGGCTTCGCCGGTTTCCGCTGTCTTTTCCAGCGCTTCGGCGTTCATCCAGGCCATCATCAGCACGTCGCCGCTGGCGGTATCCTGGGCGATGGCGGGAACGAGGCCGTCTTCGTTGAAGGCTACCTCGCCGATCCATCCGGGCTGGGAGTCTGCTGTCATCTCAGTGTCCACTGCTGTTACTGCCATACCAGAATAACACGCCGCCGGTGCCCAGCAGAATCCAGCTGGCGGCCGGCAGGTTCTTCAGCCATTCCTGGAGGCCGGGTTCCGCCACTGCCAGTGCCCCCATTGCACAGGCGGCCGCCCCGAGCAGGGGCCAGAGGCGGAAGCGGTGTGTATCGGCGGGCGCCGGCTGCGGCTGCACGGGCGGTGGGTCGCCGGCGAGGCGCTCCAGCGCGTCGTGGAACAGCTGGGGCATTTCCGGCGCCTGTTCCGCCCAGTCCGGCAGGTGTTCGCGCAGTGAGCGCATCACACCGGGCGGGCCCATCTGCTGCTGCATCCAGTTCTCCAGGAAGGGTTGGGCGGTGGCCCAGAGGTCCAGGTCCGGGTAGAGCTGGCGGCCCAGACCTTCCACGTTGAGCAGGGTTTTCTGCAACAGGACCAGCTGGGGCTGGACCTCCATGTGAAAGCGGCGGGCCACCTCGAAAAGGCGCAACAGGAAGTGGCCGAAGGAAATGTCGCGCAGCGGTCTGGCGAAAATGGGTTCGCAGACGGTGCGGATGGCGGCCTCGAATTCATCCACGCGGGTGTCGGCGGGGATCCAGCCGGACTGGATATGGAGCGCCGCGACCTGGTGGTAGTCCCGCCGGAAGAAGGCGAGCAGATTGCGCGCCAGGTAGCTCTTGTCCGAGGGCCCGAGGGTACCGACAATGCCGAAATCCAGCGCGATGTACTGGGGGTCCGCCGGGTTGGAGGCATCCACGAAGATGTTGCCGGGGTGCATGTCGGCGTGGAAGAAACTGTCCCGGAAAACCTGGGTGAAGAAGATCTCCACGCCCTTCTCCGCCAGCACCTTCATGTCCACGCCGGCGGCGTGGAGAGCCGCCGTGTCGCCGATGGGGATGCCGCTGACCCGCTCCATGGTGACCACCCGGCGCCCGGTGTGGGACCAGTAGACCTCGGGCACGTAGATCAGCGGCGAGTCCGGGAAGTTGCGCCGCAGCTGGCTGGCGTTGGCCGCCTCGCGCTGCATATCCAGTTCGTCGAAGATGGTCTTCTCATAGTCCGTCACGACCTCCACCGGGCGCAGGCGCGGCCCTTCCGCCCAGAAGCGCTGCAGCAGCCGCGCCATCAGGTGGAGCAGGCGGATGTCCTGGCGGATGACCCGCTCGATGCCGGGGCGGATGACCTTGACCACCACGGGGGTGCCGTCCAGCAGCTTCGCCCCATGCACCTGCGCCACGGAGGCCGAGGCCAGCGGATCCTGTTCGAATTCGCTGAAGCAGTCGGCGATGTCCGCTCCCAGTTCCGCTTCCACAATAGCGCGGGCGTCATCGCTGTCGAAGGGAGCGACCCGGTCCTGGAGGTGGGCCAGTGATTCGGCCATATCCTCGGGCAGCAGGTCGCGCCTTGTGGAGAGGATCTGGCCGAACTTGATGAACACCGGGCCCAGGTCCTCCATGGCCTGGCGCAGGCGTTCGCCGCGATTGGCTTCCGGCTGCGGGAAGAGACGCCAGGGGGCGATGGCCAGCAGGAAGCGGATGCCTGCCGGCAGGGTCAGGAGGCGCAGGAAGGTGTCGAGCCGGTAGCGGCTGAAAACCCACAGGATCCGGAGCAGGCGGCCGAGGTTGATCAATGGTCCTCCCCGGGCGCCAGGTTGTTGAGGCGGTTTTCAAGCGCCTTCACGCGGGATTCCAGCGCATCGATGTCACTGAATCGGGCCTCGGCCTCGTGGCGACCGGGCACCAGGCCGGATTCCTCGTGCAGGTAATCCTCAATGTTCGCGTGTACCGAGGCGCGCGCCTGCTGGCTCCAGCGCAGGGCATCCCGCAGACGCCGGGCGATGACGTGAGCGGGCACATCCCCGAGGGTACGGGCCAGGAAAGCCTCCCAGTCCGGCGCCAGCGCATGCAGTCGGTGTGCGAGGTGGCGGACGCGCTCACTGTCTCCTTCGACCGTGATCAGGCCCTGGTCCAGGCCGCTGGTGTCGCCGCCGGCCAGTGCCAGAAGCGCCAGTGGCGTGGCGGTGATGTGCGTGTCCGTTCCCGGGCCGGACGGGCCCTGTTTCAGGGCAAGGCGGTCGCCCGAACGCGCCAGTGTCAGGGTGGCCCCGAAGGGCCCCAGTGTGATCGCCACCGGCGCAGCCAGCTCTTCAAGCAGGATGTCCCTGGCCGCCGGGTCCGCTTCGAGAGCACGGTTCAGGGCGGAGGCGGCCATGGTGGTGGCCTGGTCGAGCAGTGTGCCGCCCAGTCCCATCAGGGCTTGATCCCCGCATGCAGCGCCACGATGCCGCCGGTCATGTTGTGGTACTTGCACCGCACCAGCCCGGCGTCTTCCATCATGCCCTTGAGGGTTTCCTGGTCCGGGTGCATGCGGATGGATTCGGCGAGATACTGGTAACTCTCGCTGTCACCAGCCACCAGCCGGCCCATCAGAGGCAGGGCGGTGAAGGAATAGGTGTCGTAGGCCTTGTTGAGCAGCGGATTGACCGGCTTGGAGAACTCCAGGATCAGCAGCTTGCCGCCGGGTTTGAGGACGCGGGTCATCTCGCGCAGCGCCAGGTTCTGGTCGGTGACGTTACGCAGGCCGAAGGCAATGGAGACGGCATTGAAGTAATTGTCCGGAAAGGGCAGGCACTCGGCGTTGGCCTGCACGTAGTCCACGCGCCCGGCGTAGCCGCGGTCGATCAGGCGATCCCGGCCCACCTCCAGCATTTCCTGGTTGATATCGGCCAGCACAACTTCGCCTTCGGTGCCCACACGGTCCGCGAACTGCATGGTCAGATCGCCCGTGCCGCCAGCGATGTCCAGGATCCGGTGGCCGGGGCGCACACTGCTCAGCTCGATGGTGAAGCGCTTCCACAGCCGGTGGATGCCCATGGACATCAGGTCGTTCATCAGGTCATACCGGCTGGCAACCGAGGAGAAAACCTGGCCGACGTGCTTCGCTTTTTCCTGCTTCGGCACCTCGCGGTAACCGAAATGGGTGGTGTCCTGATCCGCCATGGGGACCTCCGCTAATGCTTTGGCGTATTCTAACCCCGGAGTGCCCGCTTGTCTGCGCCGGGTGAGCTCCACTCGCCTCATGGGTCGTAGTTGCGTAAAATTGCGCGCAACGCCCGTAATCATTGTTCGCCGAGGAGTCCCGATGTCCCGTATCCAGATCCACCGCGCGCACGCCATGGACCATGAACACGCGCTGCGGGTGGCCGATGAGCTGGCCCGGGAGATGACGGCGCATTACGACTTCGAATGGCACTGGGACGGCGAGCGCCTGAAGCTGCGCCGGACCGGCCTCAAGGGGGAAGTGGCGGTCAACCCGCAGGACATCGGTGTGGACCTGGAGCTGGGCATGATGCTGCGGCCCTTCAAGGGGCGGATCGAGCAGGAGGTGGTGCGCCAGCTTGAGGCTATCCTCAAACGCCACAGCTGATCGCCGGGCGCGAGCGTCACTCGCGGGGGAGCGGCTCCCCTGCCAGTACCTTTTCCATGATGCGGGTTTCGCGTTGGCGGATGGTTTCCAGCAGTTCCGACACGCCGCCCATGGCGCGGAATGCGTGGACGCCTTCTGTAATGAAGCGATAGAGCTCGCCCAGACCGGCCATGCGCGCGGGCTGATGCATCATCTTCAGCCCCATGCGCAGGGAGCGGTGATTCACGTAGCGCTCCAGATCCCGCCCCACGGCATCCACCAGTTCGATCTGTCGCCGCCGGTCCGTCACCTGCCCGCAGGCCCGGTAGGCTTCGGCATAGGTGGTGTCGGACATGCCCTCGATACCATTGGCATCCAGCGCCCGCTCCCGGGTTAGCCACTCGGCCATGGCCAGGTCCAGGCGCTGGCTGATCAGGTTGAGCTCCACCAGTTGTGACAGGGTGAAGAGCGCACTGTCGGGGCTCAGGCGGATCAGGTAGGGGAAGATGCGGTCAAAGTCGTCATCGCGGCGGCTGAAATCCTGGGGCGCGTAGAGGTCCTCCAGCAGGAAATCCAGGGCTTCGCGGTAACGCGGGGATTCGTAAAGGTCCCGGTGCGTCTCGCGCAGACGCGCCGCCTGCCAGCGGCCCAGCGCCTCAATGGCCGGTTCCAGTGGATGCCCAACCCGTTCCTGCCGGAAGTCGTGGTAGCTGAGCATCAGCTCCTGGAGCCGGCGCGCGTTAGGGGTCCGTGTCTGGGTCTGGGTCAGCTTGTACCGGTACACACCCGTCCTCCGTTCATGCGGACGGGCATTCTAGTGGGGGCGGGAATGTCCGACAATGGCGCTCAGGCCACCCTGGGGATGTCATCCATGGAAGGCACCCACCTTTCACTGTCCAGTGTGATGAAGTGACTGGTGCCCCGGGTCTCCACAATCCGCACCGAGGTTGACGAATGACGGGCGGCATTCATCATCGCCTCACGGTCCAGGATGCGGTCGGTTTCCGGGACCAGGATGGTGCCCTGACGGATGTTGGCAAGGATGCTGGTGTCCCACTGCTCCATCCAGGCCATGATGTTCTCGATATTGCGCACGATGGTCAGATGGTCCTGGGTGGCCGAGAACATCCGGTTGAGCAGCGTCTTCTTGCGCGGGTTCATGCGCCCGAAGAAAGTCTGGGCATAGGCGGACGAGGGCGTGCTGTTGATGGCGCGCACGATCCAGGGCCACATGCCGTGGCTGACCGGCTCCAGAATGGCCCGGACCAGAGCGTGGAGTTCGCCCTGGGGCAGCACCGGTGCCTCGAGGACCACGTCGATGTCCTCAAACAGTTCCGGGCGCTGGCGGGCGGCTTCCAGAATCACACCGCCGCCACGGGAATGGCCGTGTACCCGGATCTGGTTCGAGGAGGGCAGGTTCTCGAGGGTCTGGATGAGGATGCGGGCATCGTACTCAATGGTGGCCTCGGTGTGCGGGTTGCGCAGCACCCAGTTCGGCCGCTCCAGGTTCGGGCCACTCACCGGAATGTGATAGTTGGAGCAGGTCAGCAGGATCAGCTCGGTGGTGGGCTCCTGATAGAGCTGGGTGAAATAGCACTGGTTCTCGAGAAAACCATGCACCCCGATCACGGTATGGTGGGCCTCGCCGCTGTGATTGCGCACGGCCACAGCGCCGGAGCCGACTTCATAGACCCGCCCGGAGAACATCTCGCTGTATGCGGGTTCGATGCGTTTCTTCAGCTTGCGGATGTCACTGGCTTTCATGACGCTGATCTCCTGAGCGCGGCCGCATACACCTTTTCGATGACCGGCTTATGACGGAATCTTTACCTTACAGTATAGAAATGAATTTGGGCTGGGGAGTGGAATTTTGTAAACAGTCCGCCGGTTGAGACAACAGTCACGCTGGGGCTGATCCGTCTCTTCGACCAATGCATAAGGGCCAATGACTGGAAAACCGGGCCATCGGAAGGCACTATAGCCGCTGTTCCGAACAGCCTGGTCAAACCTGAGGGAGGTCCGCATGAGTGACAAGCGCATAGAGAAAGACAGCCTCGGCGAGGTGGAAGTCCCGGCCAACGCCCTCTGGGCGGCCCAGACCCAGCGCGCCATCGATAACTTCCCGGTGAGCGGCCGGCCCATGCCCGGCGCCTTCATCCACGCCGTGGTACGGATCAAGCGCAGCGCCGCGCGCGCCAATGCCGTGCTGGGGCTGCTGGATGCGGATCGGGCCCAGGCCATCGAAACGGCCTGTGATGAGGTGCTGGGCGGCGCCCATGCCGACCAGTTCCCGGTGGACGTATTCCAGACCGGGTCCGGTACCAGCACCAACATGAACGTGAACGAGGTGATCGCACACCTGGCCTCCAACCACAGCAGTGAGCCGGTCAATCCGAACGATCATGTGAACATGAGCCAGAGCAGCAACGACGTGATCCCGACCGCGATCCATCTGAGCGCGGTGACCGAGGTGCATGAGTCGCTGCTGCCGGCGCTGGATCACCTGATGCAGACCATCGCGGGCCGTGAGAAAGAGACCGAGTCCGTGGTCAAGACCGGCCGCACCCACCTGATGGATGCCATGCCCGTGACCGTCGCCCAGGAACTGCGCACGTGGCGGGACCAGATCAGTAACGCCCGCGACCGCCTGGAGCAGGCAGCCAAGGACCTGCTGCGCATTCCCCAGGGGGGTACCGCCGTGGGTACGGGCGTGAACGCCCATGCTGATTTCGCGCGCCTGTTTGCTGAAGAGCTCAGTGCGCTGACCGATCATCACTTCACCGCGATGGAGCATCCGTTCGTCGGCCAGAGCGCCATTGATGCGCCGGTGGCCCTGTCCTCCGCCTACCGTGGGCTGGGCACGGTGGTCATGAAGATCGCCAATGACCTGCGCTGGATGAACAGCGGCCCCATTCATGGCCTGGGCGAGATCACACTGCCGGCGCTGCAGCCGGGCTCCAGCATCATGCCCGGCAAAGTGAACCCGGTGATTCCGGAATCCGCCGCCATGGTGGCCGCCCAGGTGACCGGCCTGGACGCCACCGTGAACACCGCCGGCCAGTCCGGCAACTTCCAGCTCAACGTCATGCTGCCGCTGGTGGGCTGGAACCTGCTGGAAATGAACGGCCTGCTTTCGAACACGGCACGGGTGATGGCGGACAAGGCCATTGCCGGCTTTACTGTAAACAGTGACGTGATGGCCGAAGCAGTCGGTAAGAACCCGGTGCTGGTGACAACCCTCAACCCTGTCATCGGTTACGCCAAGGCGGCCGAGGTTGCCAAGAAGGCGTATGCGACCGGCCGCTCCATACTGGACGTGGCGAAGGAAGAGACGGATGTGCCGGAAGACGAGCTGCGCGACCTGCTCGACCCGATCAAGCAGACCAAGGGCGGCCTTCCGGACGCCTGACCGGCGTCCGCTGCGGGGCAGCGTGTCATGCTGCTGATCCCGGAGCTGGTGGCGCTGCTGATCGTGGCCAACGGGGCGCCCCTGGTTCTGAGCCGGATCCTGGGGACCCGTGGCTACCCGGTAGACTGCCGGTTGCAGTTGCCGGATGGCCGCCGGCTCTTCGGGGCCAGCAAGACCTGGCGTGGCCTGGCGGTGGCGATCGTTGCCGCTGCCGTCGTCGCCTGGCTGTTCCGGCTCGGCTTCATCTTCGGGGCGGTGTTCGGCGCGGTGGCGATGCTCGGGGATCTGCTTTCAAGCTTCGTTAAGCGCCGTTTCGGTCTTGGCGCCGGTGATCGGGCCCGTGGTCTGGATCAATTGCCGGAAGGGCTGCTGCCCAATTTCGTCGCCTGGTGGTGGCTGGGTGTTTCGGGCTGGGTGGCGCTGCTGGCGGCCCTGATCTTCTGCGTGCTCAATATCTGGGGCTCGCCCCTCCTTTACCGCCTCGGCATTCGCCGGCGGCCTCACTGACCCACGGAATCCGGGCCGGCACTCAGCCGGTGCAGGGTCACTTCCGGCGGGCAGTTCAGCCTGACGTTGAGAATGGATGTGCCAGCGCCCGTGGTGGTGTAGCCCTGCATGGCATCCTCCATCCAGTTGCCGCGCCCGAGCCGGCGTGGAATCCGTGCATCCAGCGTGAGCGGAATCCCGCCTGGCAGGCACAGCTGGCCGCCATGGGTATGGCCACAGAGGTAGAGATCGAATCCCGCGCGGGCCGCTTCCGTGTGTATCTCCGGTGTATGGCTGAGAAGCAGTGACAGGGCGCCTGGAGGAATATCCCGTGTGGCGGCGGCAAGGTCATGGGTCTGGTAGAGGTGCGGGTCATCCACCCCGGCGATCCAGAGCGCGGCGTCCTCCCGTTCCAGGCACAGGCTTTCGTTCATCAGCATGCGGTAGCCCATGCTCTCCATCTCCGGAACCATCAGCACGCTGTCATGGTTCCCCAGAATCGCAAGGGGCGTTCCCTTAAGGTGGGTTCTGAGCCGCCGCATGCCTTCCATGGCCGGCGCGATGTCGCCCCAGGTGTCGCGCCGGTAGTCGCCGGTGATCACGCAGAGGTCATAGTCCAGATCCCGGACCGTCTCGATCACCGCGTGCAGGTTGGCCTCATCCATGTCCACATGCAGGTCGCTGAGCTGCAGCAGGGTGTAGCCCTCGAGAGCCGGCGGAAGCCCAGGTACCACAAACCGGTTTCGGGTCACCCTGAGAGCACGGCTGTTACTGACGGCGCGTTGATAGAGGCCGCCGAGGCTGAGGGCAAGCCGCACCAGGCCGGGCATGGAATAGAGGTTCTCGGGGTGCACGTGCTTACCGGTGCGGCTGAGGAACAGCGCTTCGCGTTCATGCTCGGTGGCCAGCCGCCGACGCGCATGGTCCGCCCCGAGCCGCAGCTCCAGCTGGTAGGTGCGCTCAGTGTCGCTGTGGTCCCCGATCAGGGGGCTGGTAAATCCATCCATGAGACGACCGCTCCGGAAGCCCGCGATTTGCCTTCATCATAGCAGGGAATGGACTCTGCGGGCCCGCCTTGACAGTTGCTGCGCCTGCGTGGATTCTCTGCCATTCCTGAAGGAAATCCAGTTGATTCAAGGAGGAACACCATGCCTGCCAGCGTATTACGCATTCCTGTAGCGCCCCTTCTGGCCATGTTCATGGTGGCCACCGTGCATGCCGAAATCTTTACCTGGACCGATGAGGAGGGTGTCACCCACTACACAGACCAGCCGGGGAAAGAGGGCGCTGAAGAAGCGACGTCGCCTGAACTCGCGAATTCCCCCATGGAGCTGCCGGAGCCCGGGACCTGGAAGCCGGAGAGGGAAAATCGGGAAGACGATGACAATGACCATAAAACGGCCAGGGAGACAGTATCGGCCCGGGAGCGCCGCTGCCAGCGGTACGAGGAACGACTGAGCCGGGTTAACGAAGAGCTTGGGCGTGGCTACCGGGAACCACGGGGCAACCGGCTTAGAGCGGAGCGGCGGGAGCTCCGCTCTAAGATCTTCAGTGAGTGCTGAGGTTGCGCAAGGCGCTGGCCGCGCTTGCGCTCTCCCACGCCTGGTGGTTACCCATTGGAGGCCAGAGGGTAGCCCTCCCCGGTGAGGCGTTCCGCCAGTGCCTTGATGTGGGCTGGGCCCACCTCACAGCAGCCACCAACGATGGTCGCGCCTTTTTCAACCCAGTTCAGGACCTGTTCCGCGTAGGCATCGGGGCCAAGGTCCTTGCGGGCCTCCAGAACGTCCACGGTTCCACCGGGTTCCAGTGCCGCTACCGAGGTGAAGGCATTGGCGTAGCCGCCAAAAGGCACGCCCAGCTCCCTGAGCACGTCCATGGCCGTAGTCAGCGCCTCGGGTACGGCGCAGTTGACGAGTACCGCACTGGCACCGGCATCCACGACGGCCCTGGCCGACTCGGCGAGAGGTTCGCCGGAGCGCAGTTTCGTGCCGTCGGCATCGTCCACCGTGAACGCCGTCCAGACCGGAAGGCCACTTTCCACTGCTGCAACGGTCGCTGCATGCGCCTCATGGGCAATGGACATGGTTTCGCAGAGGAAAAGATCCACTCCGCCCGCTTTCTGTGCCTCCACCATCTGCCGGTACTCTTTCAGGCAGGTCGCTTCGTCGTGGGCAACCTCGGGGCGATAGCTCGCCACCAGGGGCGGCAGGCAGCCCGCGACCCGCACATCCTGACCACTCTCGCTGCAGGCTTTGCGCGCGGCGTCCAGCGCTGCTTTGTGCAGCGGTTCGAACCAATCGGGTTGGCCGTCGCGAGCCAGGCGTGTTGGTGTGGCGCTGTAGGTGTTGAGCGTGATGACGCGGGCACCGGCATCAATAAAGTCACGGTGGGCGTCGACCACCAGGTTTGGCTCATCGAGCATGACTTGGGCGGACCACAGCGGCGATGCGGGCTGCTCGCTGCGTTTCTGGAGTTCCTGGCCCATGCCGCCATCCAGCATGGTGATCGGGGCTTTGTTGGTGGTCATGATGCGGTATCCTTATTATTGGTGCGCAGGCGTCAGCGCTGCTGACGAATCTTCTGGACCCTAGCCGTTTCTGCGGTCTGGCTCAAGATATAAGGCGGGCTCATGACAGCACTCACCCTGGATCTGGACGAGACCCTGTGGCAACTGGATGGCGTGATTGAGCGGGCCGAGCGGGCGACGCACGAGTTCCTTCTGGCCGAACATCCAGCCCTCGCCAGCGCCTATCCCCCGGAGCGCATGCGCGCTCTGCGTATAGAAGTCGCTGAAGCCGACCCGAGCCTGCAACACGACGTCACCGCATTGCGTCTTCGCACCCTGGAGCGGGCCGCGCGCCACGTGGAGGCACCGTTGCGCATCGCGGAGGCCGCCTTCGAGGTCTTCATGGAGGCGCGACACCGGGTCACCCTCTATCCCGATGCCCTGCCGATGCTTGACCGGCTTCTCGGGCGGCTGCCCCTGGTCGCCCTGACCAATGGCAACGCCGATGTGCACCGGATCGGGATGGGGCATTACTTCGTGGCGGCGCACTCGGCCGTGGAAGTGGGGGCCGCGAAACCGGAGCGCCCGATGTTCGAAGCGGCTGCTTCCAGCACGGGCGTGCCGCTGGAGACCCTGATCCATGTCGGTGACGACCCGGTGACCGATGTCGCCGGCGCCGCCCGGCATGGCCTGCGTCCTGTCTGGCTCAATCGCTCCGGCTTGCCCTGGCCAGAGGATGTGCCCCGGGTGGCTTATGATGAGATCCGGGGCCTGGATGAACTGCCGGGCCTGCTCAGGCGGCTGAGGCCGGATCTGCAGTTATCATGACCGACCTAAGCGATTCCGCCGGTGTTCAGAGTTGACACTCGGTGGACACACACGGGAAATCAGTGAGAAAGGCAATAAAAAAAGCCCTGACGAATCAGGGCTTTGGGTTTTGCTGTTTGGTGGAGACGGCGGGAGTTGAACCCGCGTCCGCCGGTACTCCGCCCTTGGCTCTACATGCTTAGGTTCCTTCTATTCTTTTAACCCCAAGCGACCCGAAGGTCAGGGTGCAAGGGGCGAGCTTACCAGAGTTTAACCGTTACGCTGCAAGCGTCACGCAACGGCGATCCTATCTGATATGACTGCCTGTGATACGCGGGGGACAGGCACCCCGGTCAGGCAGGCACTAGCGGTTTTTACGCCGCGAGTGCGTAGTTGTCGTCGTTTGCGACTATTTTAAAGCAGCTTTGATTTTTCGAGACTCGCTGCCGTCTCGGCATGCACCTCGGGTTTTGTCACCGGCGTCGAATCCGGATCGTCCCCGTACCTTTCAGTATAGGGGCGGCCCAGTGTGGACTCAAGGGGAATCCTGTTTTCCAGCGCCAGATCGCGGAGCTGGTGGAAGGAATCCGCGAAGGCCGTAGCCAGGCGTTCCGGCGAGTCCATCAGCTGGCGATCGCTGATCACGCCAAACTGCACCTGCCCGGCGTAGCTGAAGATGCTCAGGCCGATGCCCACATCGCCGGTCTGGGGAACCCAGAACATGGGGGTACGCAGGCGGCAGCCGCACAGGTGCAGTGGCTGGTCCGGGCCGGGCACGTTGGTCAGCACGGCGGAGGCGCGGCGGCTGAGAAGCTCCAGGGCCCGGCGCTCCATCAGGTCCGGGCCACGCCCGAGTATGTCCAGAAGCCCGTAGGAGACCTGGGCCTGGTAGGAGCGTTTGATGTCATCCATGTGGCGCTGGACCGTCTCGAAGCGTTCCCTGGGGCAAAGGGTCTGTACCGGCAACGGCACAAGCACCAGACCGAACTGGTTGCCAAGGCGGGTAATGGGCTGGTCCAGTGGTCGCAGGTTGAAGGGCACAGCCACGTGGATGCCGGCCTCGGGCAGAGGTGTGGCGCTCTGCTGGATGTGCGCCTGGACCGCGCCGGTGGCGGCGGCAAGCAGCACATCGTTGACCGTGCCGTTAAGGGCCCTGGCGGTGGCCTTCACCTCTCCCAGATCCAGCGGCTCGGACCAGGCGACCTGCTTGCGTCCGCACTGGGGGCCCTTGAGTCCTGTGGGAGGGTCCGGTGGGCTGAAGGCCACCTTGAACAGGTCCCGCCCCACGAACAGGCATTCCCGCCCCAGGCGCACTAGGTAGGCGGGGTCCTCGCGCATGGTGCGCCAGGTCTGTCGGGCCTGCCAGCGGGCAAGGCGCAGATTGCGGCGTGCCCGGAACAGTGTCTGGCGCCATTCCGGTGAATCGTTCCGTGCCCCTTTGCGGTGCTTGGCGCTCTTCCGGCTGCTGCCGGTATCGTCCTGCTCATCGGTCAGCGAGAGCAGGACCCGCACCAGCGAAATGCCGTCCGCGATGCAGTGGTGGATGCGTACGATCAGCGCGCAGCCCCCCTGGTAGTTATCGACGTAATGGATCTGCCAGAGCGGGTGGTTGAAGTCCAGTGGCGTGCTGTTGAGGTCGCTGGCCAGCTGCTGCAGCGCAGCCTGGTCAGCGTTGCCGGGAAGGGCGGTGATGTGGAAGTGGTTGTCGAGATCGAACCACGGATCCTCTTCCCAGTAACAGCGGTCATTCTGGCAGACCACCCGCTGGCGGAAGCGCTCAAAGCGCAGGAATCGTTCTTCAAGCAGGTTGCGGAACGCCCTGATATCGATGGGCTCGTCGAATACGAGCACGGCACCGATCATCATCGGACTTTCAGGCGACTCCATCCGCAACCAGGCGGTATCGACCGAGGACATGGCTGTGCGTTGGGCAGACATGATCCCTCCCTGGTTGCAGTCATGTTGGGGTGATGGTCGGCCAGTATACTGCGGTGCGGAAGCAGTTCAAATGATCATTTACTGATCAGCGCAGCGTATCCCGGAGAATGCGCTGTTTCTGGCGGTTCCAGTCACGCTCCTTCTCGGTGTGGCGCTTATCATACTGTCTCTTGCCCTTGACCAGTGCGATCTCGCACTTGACCAGGTTCTTCTTCCAGTACAGTGCCAGTGGCACGCAGGTGTGGCCCGTCTGCTGGGTTTTGCCGAGCAGTGTGGCCAGCTCGCGCCGGTGGAGAAGCAGTTTGCGCGTGCGCGTCGGATCCGGGTTGATGTGGGTGGATACAGACGGCAGAGGCGGAAAGTGAGCGCCCAGCAGCCATGCCTCCTCGTCCTTGAGCAGGACATAGGCATCGGTGATCTGGGCCTTGCCCGCACGTAGGGCCTTGACCTCCCAGCCGTGGAGCTGGAGGCCCGCCTCGAACTTCTGTTCGATGTGGAATTCGTGCCGCGCCTTCTTGTTGAGCGCGATGGTGCTGCCGCCCTTGGCGGGCTTTTTTTTCTGAGCCATGGGAATCATCCGGCCTGGCGGAGTGGGTGTTTCTGCAAACGGCGTATTGTAGCCCATAGGGCCTGCCTCTGGGCAAAGTCTGCGGAGTCGCGGCTGAATAAGGCGGCTACACTGGGCTATAATCCGCCTTCATCCGATCGGGAGCCTGTTCATGCATTCCAACCCGGGAGCGCCGGTCACTGCCTGGGGCAGCCGCTGGACCTTCGCGCTGGCGCTGGCCGCGGTCGTGCTCGGTGCCGGCAATCTCTGGCTGGTGCCGCCGGCTGTGGTGGCGCACGGCGGCGGCGCCTTCCTGCTGGTCTACGGTCTGGCGCTGATGTTTGCCGGGGTCCCCGTGGTGATGACAGAGCTGGCAATGGCTCGGCGTTACCGGCAGGGTCCGGATCACTCCCTGCAGGCGGCAGCCGAAGGGGCCGGGCTGCACTCGCGGAGTCTGCCATGGGCCGGTCGCGGTATGCTGTTGGCCGCGCTACTGCTATTTGGTCTCTACTCGGTGCTTGGGGGTGTGTCCCTGGCCTGGCTTTTCCGGGCTGCGCTGGGGGAGCTGAGGGGCGCCAGTGAGGCCTCCGCCACAGCCCTGTTCACGGGTTTTGCCGGCGATATGCAGCAGGTTGCTCTGTGGCAGGTGGTTTTTGTCGGGCTGGTACTGGCGGTGGCCCTGCGTAATCTGGGCCGGGGGGTTCAGCGCTCGCTGCGCACGGTCATTCCGTTGCTGGGTGTGTTGCTTGTGATCATGATGGTGGTGGCCCTGTCCTCGGGCAAGGGCCAGGAGGCGGCCTGGTCCCTGTTCTGGCCTCGCTGGGAGGATCTCGGGTGGTATGGCGCGGCGCTTGCCATCCAGCTCGCAGTCTATTCGCTGGCCGTCGGGGTCGGTGTGCTCATGACCCTGGGCAGCTACATGCCGGGGAATGCCTCCATGCCGCTCTCTGCGCTCGGGGTGGCGGTGGTGGACCTGGTGGTGACTCTGGTGCTTGGGCTGGCGGTTACGGCTCTGGTGCTGGCGGAGCAGGTGCCGCTGACATCTGGTTTTGAGCTGGTGTTCGTGTCGCTGCCGCAGGTGTTTGAGGCCATGGCCGGGGGGCAGCTTGCAGGCAGTCTGTTCTATCTGGTCATGGTGCTGCTGGTCTGGACCTCGGCTCTGTTCACGCTGGAGGTGGTGGTGGCCCGTGTCACGGAAACCCTGGGTGGTAACCGGGTGGTGGCCGGAATCATCGCCATGCTGCCGGCGGGTGCCGCGGCGGCCCTGGCTCTGTTCGGGTTCACCTGGGCAGGGGGGGTGGATGTCTGGGCGTTGATGGAGCTTGTCGTCATACTTGTGCTGGTACCCGTGTCGGTGCTGGCATTGGTCAGGCTCGCAGGCTGGCAGTTGCCGCCGCGCCAGCTTCTGGCCTTTCTGGGCGTAAGGGGCCGGGGATACCGACTGTGGCGCTGGCTGATGGCATGGCTGGTGCCGCTGGCCGTGGTGGTCGCTGTGGTTGTTACGGTGGTTGAGTACAGAGCGGGTTTCTGCAGGCTGGCCGGCACTGCCGTGTGTGGCGGTGGTGGTCTGGAGCGGCCGGTGATGCCCATAGAAGAGGAACCTCACGGGGTAAACATTCAATGACCCGACAGATCGAGCGCAGTGCACTGGTGCATCATTCCGCGGAAGAGATGTTCCACCTGGTCAGTGACGTGGAGCGTTACCCGGAGTTTCTTCCATGGTGTGGCGGCGCGGTACTGCATGAACAGGGTGGGGATCAGCTGGTGGCATCGCTGGATGTGGAGCGTGGCGGCCTGAAACAGCGCTTCACCACACGCAATCACCTGATGCCTGCGGAATCGATCCGTATGGAGCTGGTGGATGGCCCCTTCGAACATCTGCAGGGGCTCTGGCAGTTCCGTGCGCTGCGGGCGGATGCCTGCAGGGTAACGCTCAGCCTGGAGTTTGCGGTTCAGAATGGGTTGGCACAGATGGCTTTCAGCGGCGTGTTTGCCCAGGCTGCCAATACCATGGTCGATGCGTTCTGCAGAAGAGCGCGGGCACTCCATGAGGTCGAGGGGCAATGATCCGTGTGGAAGTGGCCTATGCGCGCCCGGACATCCAGCGTCTGATTGCGCTCAGCCTTCCTGAGGGGAGTACGGCGCTTGATGCCATTCGTGAGTCCGGAATCGAGGGTCTTTTCCCCGGGATCGATCTGGAGCACCAGAGCGTGGGCGTGTTCAGCCAGGTGATTGCGGAGCCCGGGCTGTATCGTCTGCGTGAGGGGGACCGGGTGGAGATCTACCGCCCCCTTGAGATTGATCCCAAGGAGGCACGGGCAAAGAGGGCCGGTACGCGGCGCTGACCGTCGGCTCAGTTGGCCGGGGTCTCCTCCAGTAGTTTCGCTTCATGCCGGAGGTACTGGCCTTCCTCGTAGATGATGGTGACACGCTGCTTGCGGATGTCTCCACCGTCCTCTTGGAAGGTGTACAGGTAGTGTTCGCGGTCCGGGTTGAAGCTGCTCACGGTTATGGGGGTGCCCAAAAGCTCGTGCACATCGGCCCGTGTCATGGTCGGATTGAGCTCGCCGAGATCTTCCTGATCGATAATGTTACCCTGTTGAACGTCGATCCGGTAAACACCCGGAAAACTGCATGCCGCAAGGCTGAGCGTCAGGGTGACCGCAGCCAGGCAGGCGGGAATGGAAGCCTTTTGCATCGTGGAAGGAAATCCTCTATCTTGAGTGCCGCTCCGAGGCGCGCTGCCCGCCTGAAGATGAGCGCACATGGTAACGAAAGCCCACTCCATCACCAACGGTTAGGTTCAGCATGGCACCAGAAAACGTCGAGCTGCGCAAGGCAGGCCTCAAGGTTACGCTGCCGCGTGTGAAGATTCTCAGCATCCTGGAAAGCGCGGAAGCCGCGGAGGATGCGGAAGGCGATCACCACCTCAGTGCCGAGGATGTGTACAAGAAACTCCTGGAATCGGGTGATGACGTGGGGCTGGCCACTGTTTACCGGGTGCTGACCCAGTTCGAAGCGGCGGGCCTGGTGCTTCGCCACAATTTCGAAGGCGGTCATGCGGTATTCGAGCTGGCCGGGGAAGAGCATCATGACCACATGGTGTGCACCCAGACGGGGCGGGTGATCGAGTTCTATGACGAGGTTATCGAGGACCGTCAGCGCCGCATCGCCGAGGAGCATGGCTTCGATCTGGTGGATCACAGCATGATCCTTTACGTGAAGCCGAAATAATCATCACGCGGCTGCCGTAGGAGCGAGCCTTGCTCGCGATGAACTGGATCGCCTGCAAGGCAGGCTCCTACAGTCGTCATTCAGTGATGGGTCGCCTGCCCCTTCTGGACCATCTCGCTGGCGTGGGCCATGGTCTGCTCCGTGAGATCCACGCCACCGAGCATCCTGGCCACCTCCCGGATCCGTTCCTCGGAATCCAGGTTTTCCACTGTTGAATAGGTCTGTTCGTCCTCGGTGAATTTGCTCACGGTCATGTGCTGGTGAGCCTGGCTGGCAACCTGGGGCAGGTGGGTCACGCACAGGATCTGGCCGCTTTCACCAAGCTGGCGCAGCAGCCGCCCGACCACTTCCGCGACGCCACCGCCAATGCCCACGTCCACTTCGTCGAAGACAAGCGTTGGGATCGTTGAGGTCTGGGCCACGACCACCTGGATGGCGAGGCTGATGCGGGAGAGTTCGCCGCCGGATGCTACTTTCCCGAGCGGGCGGGCACTCTGGCCCGCATTGGTGCTGACCAGGAACTCCATTTCCTCGTGCCCGGAGGCAGCGGGCTGGCCGTCTCCGGATGGGGCAGAGAAATGGGTCTGGAACTGGATGTCCGGCATGCTCAGCCGGCGCAGTTCCTCGCCGACGCCCGCGTCGAGGCGTTCGGCGGCCTGCCTTCGGGCACTGCTGAGTTCGTCCGCAAGCCGGTTCCATTCCGTGCGGGCCGCTTCCATCCGTTCCTGCAGCTGCTCCAGGCTTTCGGAGCCATTCTCGAGCTCATCCAGCTCGGCGCGCAGTGAGGCCTGGTGTTCGCGGATTTCCTGGGGTTGGATCTGGTGCTTGCGCGCGATCTGGTAGATCCAGCTCAGGCGTTCTTCCACCTCCTTCAGGCGCTGAGGGTCGCAGTCATAGTCGTCGATGAAGCGCCGCAGGTTGTCCCCGGCCTCCTCGGCCTGGATGCGGGCCTCTTCGAGCATCTGGCAGGTTTCCGCGAGCTGGGGGACCTCGATCGGCAGCCGCTCCAGTCTCTGGCGTGCGTGCTCCAGCATGCTGACCGCCGCCGGTTCACCCTCACTGCAGCACTGGGCAGCCTCGTGGCACTGCTCAAGAATGCTTTCACCATTGGCCAGCTGCTTCTGTTCCGCCTCGAGCTGTTCCAGCTCCTCCGCGCCCAGGGCCAGCCGGTCGAGTTCCTCCACCTGGTAGCGCAGCAGTTCCGTGCGGGCGTTGCGCTCATCCCGCTGGTTGCTGGCCTGCTCCAGCTTGCGGTTGAGTTCGCGCCATTCCCGGAATGCAGCGCGTACCTGTTCGGCAAGTTCGCCGTTGCCACCGAATTCGTCCACCAGCCGATGATGCGTCTCGCGCTTGAGCAGGGATTGATGCTGGTGCTGGCTGTGGATGTCCATGAGCATGCTGCCCAGGGTCTTCAGGTCCGTGAGTGTGCAGGGCTGGCCGTTGATGTAGCCGCGGGAGCGCCCATCACGCCGGATCACGCGCCTGAGCACACAGTCATTCTCCTGGTCCAGCTCCCGTTCCTCCAGCCACTGCTGGGCCTCCGGGGTGCGGGAGAGGTCGAACACCGCGCTCAGGTCGGCCCGGTCCGCGCCCTCACGCACGGCGCCCGCATCCGCCCGGGCCCCGGTGACCAGGCTCAGGGCATCCATGACGATGGACTTGCCGGCACCGGTCTCGCCGGTGAGCGTGGTCATCCCTTCCCGGATGGTCAGTTCCACTTTCTCCGCAACGGCGTAGTTGGCAACGGTCAGGTGCGTGAGCATGAGCGACTCCTGATGTGTATCCATATACAGTATGTGGATATTTGTACAGTGAGTTGGTCAGGGTTTCAAGGGGCTGGGAGGGCGCATGGGTGGAATAAAATGCGCGGGGGTGGTTGAAACCCGCTGCAGCAGCCCCATATCGCCCGGCAGACGTCCCCAAGCGGGCCAGAGAATTCGATACCGAGCAATGAGGTCGATCATGAGTGATGACGAAACCCGTAAGGATGAATCCGTGAACGAGGCCGAGCAGGGCGCCGGCGCGGAAGAAGCGGAGCCGGCAACCGGAGCGGGCGAAGACGCTGCGTCCGCCGGCAGCGGGGATGGCGAGGTGGCTCAGCTGCGTGAACAGCTCGAGGAGCAGAAGGAAGAAGTGCTGCGCGCGAAGGCGGAGATGCAGAACATCCGCCGGCGTGCCGAGATTGATGTGGAAAAGGCGCACAAGTTCGGCACCGAGAAGTTTGTGAAGGAGCTTCTGCCGGTGGTCGACAGCCTGGAGAAGGCGGTCGAGAGCGCCCAGAACCAGGAGGTTCAGAACGAGGAGGTCGTCAGCCGCATCAAGGAAGGCGTGGACATGACGCTCGATATGTTCATCGGTGCGCTGTCCAAGTTCAACGTCGAGCAGATCAACCCGGTGGGTGAGCCCTTCGACCCGCAGAAGCACGAAGCCATGTCCATGGTCCCGAGCAATGAGGCGGAGCCGAACACCGTGATCGCGGTGATGCAGAAGGGGTACCTCCTGCACGAGCGTGTTGTGCGCCCGGCAATGGTCATGGTGGCCAAGGCTGACGATTCCGGAGGTGGAAACGTCGACGAGCAGGCTTGAAATTGAGCCGTTAAGCCCAATAAAGGCAGTAACGGCAACCGGATACCGGATTTGAATTCAACGATCAGAAAACTGGAGTGATATCCATGGGTAAGATTATCGGCATTGACCTGGGCACCACGAACTCCTGCGTGGCCATCCCGGATGGTGACGGGGTCAAGGTGATTGAAAACGCAGAGGGTGATCGCACTACGCCCTCCATCGTGGCTTACACCGACGAAGGTGAAACCCTTGTAGGTGCTGCAGCCAAGCGCCAGGCGGTGACCAATCCGAAAAACACGCTGTATGCCATCAAGCGTCTCATCGGCCGTGCCTATGACGACGATGTCGTTCAGAAGGACATCAAGATGGTGCCCTACGACATCGTCAAGAACGACAACGGCGATGCCTGGGTGGAAGTGAACGGCGAGAAGATGGCGCCCCCGCAGGTGTCCGCCGAGGTGCTCAAGAAGATGAAGCGCACCGCTGAGGACTATCTCGGTGAAACGGTCACTGAAGCGGTGGTTACCGTTCCGGCCTACTTCAATGACAACCAGCGTCAGGCTACCAAGGACGCAGGTCGTATCGCCGGGCTGGACGTGAAGCGGATCATCAACGAGCCGACCGCGGCCGCTCTGGCCTATGGCCTGGACAAGAAGGGCAAGGACCGCACCGTGGCGGTGTATGACCTGGGCGGCGGTACCTTCGACATTTCCATCATCGAGATTGCGGATGTCGACGGCGAGAAGCAGTTCGAAGTGCTGGCCACCAGCGGTGACACCTTCCTGGGTGGTGAAGACTTCGACCTGGCGCTCATCGAATACCTGGCTGACCAGTTCAAGAAAGAGCAGGGCATTGACCTGCGCGGTGATTCCCTGGCCATGCAGCGCCTGAAGGAAGCTGCCGAGAAGGCCAAGGTCGAGCTCTCCAGCGCGCAGCAGACTGACGTGAACCTGCCGTACATTACGGCGGACCAGAACGGGCCCAAGCACCTGAACGTGAAGGTGACCCGTGCCAAGCTGGAGTCGCTGGTCGAGGATCTGGTCAAGCGCAGCATCGATCCGTGCAAGACCTGCATCAACGATGCCGGCGTCAAGGTTGGCGACATCGACGAGGTCATTCTGGTCGGCGGTCAGACACGGATGCCCAAGGTGCAGGAAGCGGTCAAAGAGTTCTTTGGCGCCGATCCACGCAAGGACGTCAACCCGGACGAAGCTGTCGCCATGGGTGCGGCCCTGCAGGGCTCTGTGCTCTCCGGCGATGTGAAGGATGTGCTGCTGCTGGACGTGACACCGCTGACCCTGGGTATCGAGACCATGGGCGGCGTTGCCACACCGGTGATCGAGAAGAACACCACGATCCCGACCAAGAAGTCGCAGACCTTCTCGACCGCCGAGGACAACCAGACCGCGGTAACCATTCACGTGGTCCAGGGCGAGCGCAAGCAGGCGGCCCAGAACAAGTCCCTCGGTCGCTTCGACCTGGCAGACATCCCGCCGGCACCGCGCGGTACACCGCAGATCGAAGTAACGTTCGACATCGATGCCAACGGTATCCTGAACGTCTCTGCGAAGGACAAGGCGACCGGCAAGGAGCAGTCCATTGAGATCAAGGCGTCTTCCGGCCTGACCGAAGATGAAGTCGATCAGATGGTCAAGGATGCTGAGCAGAACGCTCAGGAAGACGAGAAGTTCGAGGAGCTGGTCCAGGCACGCAACCAGGGCGACAGCATGATCCATGCGGTTCGCAAGAGCCTGGAGGAAGCCGGCGATCAGGCGACCGAGGAGGAGAAGACCGCCATCGAGAACGCCATCTCCGAACTGGAAGAGGCGATGAAGGGCGACGACAAGGAGCAGATCGAGGCCAAGACCCAGGCCCTGACCGAAGCCTCCTCCAGCCTGGCGCAGAAGATGTACTCCCAGCAGGGTGAAGAAGGCGGTGCCGAGGCTGAAGGCAGCCAGGACCAGGGCGGTGGTGATGATGCAGTTGACGCCGAGTTCGAGGAAGTCGACGACAATGACAAGCGGTAAAACCGCTGGCATCATCCACACCCTTTGATCGGCGAACGCGGGAGCTTTCTCCCGCGTTCGTCGTTGTTGTGAACATTCGAATTACGGTTGACAGACTGTCATGGCCAAACGCGACTATTACGAGATCCTTGGCGTCTCCCAGGGCGCTGATGACAAGGAGATCAAGAAGGCATACCGGAAGCTGGCAATGAAGTATCATCCGGACCGCAATCCGGATGACGAAGACGCCGAAGCGCGCTTCAAAGAGGCCAGCGAGGCCTATGAAGTCCTGAGTGACCCCGAGAAGAAGGCCGCCTATGACCAGTTCGGTCATGCCGGCGTTGATGGCTCCGCCGGTGGCGGCGGTGGCTTCGGCGGTGGTGGCGCCAGCTTCTCCGACATCTTCGGGGATGTCTTTGGTGACATCTTCGGCGGCGGCCGGGGCCGCAGTGGCCGGGGTGCCGACCTGCGTTACACGCTGGAGCTGGACCTCGAGGACGCCGTGCGCGGCAAGAACGTCAAGATCGAGATCCCCAGTGCCACCGAATGCAGCAGCTGTAACGGCAGCGGCGCCGAGCCGGGCACGCGGCCGGAGACCTGCGGGACCTGTCGCGGTATGGGGCAGGTGCGCATGCAGCAGGGCTTCTTCTCGGTGCAGCAGACGTGCCCCAACTGTCGGGGCGCCGGCCAGATCGTGAAGAACCCCTGCAAGGCCTGCCGTGGCGAAGGGTTCGTCGAGGAAGAGAAGACCCTTTCGGTCAAGGTGCCGCCGGGCGTGGACACCGGTGATCGGATTCGCCTTTCCGGCGAAGGCGAGCCGGGCATGCACGGCGCCGCGCCGGGGGACCTCTATGTGCAGATCGCGGTCAAGGAGCATCCCATCTTTGACCGGGACGGTCGTAACCTGCACTGCGACGTGCCCATCAGCATCACGGATGCGGCGCTCGGGGGCGAGCTCGAGGTGCCGACGCTGGATGGGCGGGTCAAGCTCAAGATCCCGGCGGAGACCCAGAGCGGCAAGCTCTTCCGTCTTCGCGGCAAGGGTGTGACGCCCGTGCGTGGCGGATCGCCGGGTGACCTGCTGTGCCGGGTAATGGTGGAAACACCGGTCAATCTCACCAAGAAGCAGAAAGAGCTGTTGCGTGAGTTCGATCAGACCCTCCAGGAGGACAGCGACGGCAGGCAGCATGGCCCACGCAAGAGCTCCTGGTTTGAGGGCGTGAAGAATTTCTTTGAGGATATGAAGTTCTAGCTGACCGGGTACAGTGGATATGGATGGGGACACAGTATGACGCGTATTGCGGTGGCCGGCGCTGCCGGCCGTATGGGCAAAACGCTGGTTGAGGCGGTGACGCTGACCGACGGGGTTTCCCTGGGGGCGGCAACCGTTCATCCGGAGAGTTCGCTGATCGGTTCGGATGCCGGCGAAGTGGCCGGCGTTGGCCGCAATGGTGTGATGCTGGCCGGCAGCCTCTCGGAGGTGACGGACGATTTCGATCTGGTGATCGATTTCACTTTCCCGGATCTGACCCTGCAGCATCTGGATATTTGCCGTGCGACCGGAAAAGCGGCCGTGATCGGGACCACGGGGTTGAGCGAAGCCGAGAAGCAACAGCTTGAGGCGAAAAGCGAAGGCCTGAATGTGGTGTTCGCTCCCAACATGAGTGTGGGCGTGAATCTGCTGCTCCAGATCCTGCAGACGGCGGCCCGGGTGATGGGTGATGATGCCGATGTGGAGATCATTGAAGCCCACCACCGCCACAAGAAGGACGCCCCTTCGGGGACCGCATTGCGGCTGGGTGAGGTGGTTGCCGACACGCTTGGCCGTGACCTCCAGCAGTGCGCTGTCTATGGCCGGGAGGGGTTCACCGGGGAGCGCCCGCGTGAGGCCATCGGTTTTGAAACCATCCGTGCCGGAGATATCGTCGGTGAGCATACCGTCATGTTTGCCGGCCTTGGGGAGCGCATCGAGATCAGCCACAAAGCCAGCAGCCGCATGACCTTCGCCCAGGGCGCTGTCAGGGCTGCCCAGTGGCTGATGCAGCAGCCCGCGGGGCTGTATGACATGCAGGATGTGCTCGGGCTGAAGTGATCCGTGTCCCCGGGACTCCCGTCCGCCCCATAAGGGCTGTTCCGGATGACAGTGCAGTGGGTTTCTCTATATAATACGCCGGATTTGTTAAGCGCTTACTCCACCGGCTGTTGAGGAATCTCTGTGAGTCCGGAAGAGGTTCCCAGAATCCCTGCAAAAAGCGGGACGGCGTCCAAGACACCGTCCCGCTTTTTGCAAATGGGCGCCGGGGTTTCGTGACGCGCGTCCTACCCGCCAGAGACGCTAGAGGGGCATGGCTTTGACGAAACCAGCGATCCTTGCACTTGAGGACGGCAGCATCTTCAGAGGGGAATCCATCGGTGCCGACGGCGCCACCAGCGGTGAGGTCGTCTTCAATACGGCCATGACCGGCTACCAGGAGATTCTCACTGACCCGTCCTATACCCGCCAGATGGTCACACTGACCTATCCGCACATTGGAAATACCGGCACCAACCCGGAGGACGTGGAGTCCGACCGGATCTGTGCTGCCGGACTGATCATCCGCGACCTGCCGCTGCTGGCCAGCAACTGGCGCCGGACCGACTCCCTTTCGGATTATCTGCAGAGGGAGAACGTGGTGGCCATTGCCGGCGTGGATACCCGCCGCCTGACGCGTCTGCTGCGCAACAAGGGGGCCCAGGGAGGCGCCATTGTCGCCGGTGACAACGCCAGCGAGGAAGAGGCCCTGCGCCTGGCCCGGGACTTCCCTGGGATCAAGGGCATGGACCTGGCTTCCGAGGCCGGCTGCAAGGAGCCGCGTACCTGGACCCAGTCCGTCTGGACCCTGGATGAGGGCTACGGCGAGGCGCCGGAGAAGCGCTACCGCGTGGTCGCCTACGATTACGGCATCAAGTACAACATCCTGCGCCTGCTGGTCTCGCGCGGCTGCGAGGTAACACTGGTGCCGGCGCGTACGCCGCTGGACGAGGTGATGGCGTACAACCCGGACGGCGTCTTTTTCTCCAATGGCCCCGGGGATCCAGAGCCCTGCGATTACGCTGTAGAGGCCCTGAAGGGTTGTATTGAGCGCCACATCCCGACCTTTGGCATCTGCCTCGGGCATCAGCTTCTGGGGCTGGCCGTGGGCGGGCGCAGCGAGAAGATGAAGTTCGGGCACCATGGCGCTAACCATCCGGTGGAGCGGGTCGCCGACGGTACCGTGGTCATTACCAGCCAGAACCATGGCTTTGCAGTGGATGAGAAGTCACTGCCGGACAACGTTGAGGTCACGTACCGCTCGCTGTTTGATGGCACCCTGCAGGGGATGCGCCTGAAGGACGCGCCAGTGTTCAGCTTTCAGGGGCACCCGGAAGCCAGCCCCGGGCCGCGGGACGTGATCCCGCTGTTCGATGAGTTCACCCGCCTGATGGATGAACATCAGGCCACGCAGGCCGCACAGTGAGGCCAACGGCTTCGAATCACGGCTCGAGACGAACAGGATAAGGGTTCAATGCCGAAAAGAGACGACATCCAAAGCATTCTGATTCTTGGCGCCGGCCCCATCGTGATTGGCCAGGCGTGTGAGTTCGACTATTCCGGGGCCCAGGCCTGCAAGGCTCTGCACGAGGAAGGCTTCCGTGTCATTCTGGTCAACTCCAACCCGGCGACCATCATGACCGATCCGGTGATGGCCGATGCCACCTACATTGAGCCCATCACCTGGCGCACCGTCGAGAAGATCATCGAGCAGGAGCAGCCGGACGCGGTGCTGCCCACCATGGGTGGCCAGACCGCGCTCAACTGCGCCCTGGACCTGGAGCGCCATGGCATTCTCCAGAAACACGGCGTGGAGATGATCGGCGCCAACGCGGACACCATCGACAAGGCCGAGGACCGCGACCGCTTCGACAAGGCGGTTCACAACATTGGTCTTGAGACACCACGTGCGTCCATGGCGCACAGCATGGAAGAGGCCTACCAGGTGCTGGACCACATCGGTCTGCCCTGCATCATCCGGCCGTCCTTCACCATGGGTGGTTCCGGTGGCGGCATCGCCTACAACCGGGAGGAATTCCACGAGATCTGTGAGCGCGGGCTGGCGCTGTCGCCGACCAATGAGCTTCTGATCGACGAGTCCCTCATCGGTTGGAAGGAATACGAGACCGAGGTTGTCCGGGACAAGAACGACAACTGCATCATCGTGTGCGGCATCGAGAACATGGATCCGATGGGCGTTCACACCGGCGATTCCATTACCGTGGCGCCGTCCCAGACGCTCACGGACAAGGAATGGCAGATCATGCGTGACGCATCGCTGGCGGTGCTGCGCGAGGTGGGTGTCGAGACCGGCGGCTCCAACGTCCAGTTCGGCATCAACCCGGCCAACGGGCGCATGGTGGTGATCGAGATGAACCCGCGCGTGTCGCGTTCCTCGGCCCTGGCGTCCAAGGCCACCGGCTTCCCGATCGCCAAGGTGGCCGCCAAGCTGGCCGTCGGGTTCACTCTGGATGAGCTGAGTAACGACATCACCGGCGGTGTAACGCCGGCCTCCTTTGAGCCGTCCATTGACTACGTGGTCACCAAGATCCCGCGGTTCACTTTCGAGAAGTTCCCGCAGGCGGATCCACGCCTGACGACCCAGATGAAGTCCGTAGGCGAGGTCATGGCCATCGGGCGCACCTTCCAGGAGTCCTATCAGAAGGCCCTGCGCGGCCTTGAGACCGGTGCCTCCGGCCTGGACCCGATCCTGGAGGACCGGGAAGACGCCCGGGATACCCTGATCCACGAGCTGAAAGTGCCCGGCGCCAGCCGCAGCTGGTACCTGGGTGAGGCTTTCCGCTGGGGGATGAGTGTGGATGAGGTGTTCGAATACACCTTCATCGACCGCTGGTACCTGATCCAGATCCAGGACCTGATCGAGGAGGAGAAGCAGCTCCAGTCCACCGGCATGGCGGACCTGGACTACGACACTGTCTTCCGGCTCAAGCGCAAGGGCTTCTCCGATACGCGCCTGGCCAATCTGCTGGGGGTTTCGGAGCAGAGCTTCCGCAAGCTGCGGCATGATCTGGGAGTTCGCCCGGTCTATAAGCGCGTGGATACGTGCGCCGCTGAATTCGAGTCCTCCACCGCCTACATGTACTCCAGCTACGAGGAGGAGTGTGAGGCGAATGTGAGTGACCGTAAGAAGATTGTCGTGATCGGCGGCGGTCCCAACCGCATCGGGCAGGGCATCGAGTTCGACTACTGCTGCGTGCACGCGGTGCTGGCCATGCGTGATGACGGCTACGAGACGGTCATGATCAACTGTAACCCGGAGACCGTCTCCACGGACTACGACACCTCGGACCGTCTGTACTTTGAGCCGATCACCCTTGAGGATGTGCTTGAGATCGTCCAGTCGGAGAATCCGGACGGTGTCATCATCCAGTTCGGTGGCCAGACGCCGCTCAAGCTGGCGCGCGGCCTGGAAGCGGCGGGTGTGCCCATCATTGGTACCAGCCCGGATGCCATCGACCGGGCCGAGGACCGCGAGCGCTTCCAGCAGATGATCAACCGCCTGGGGCTCAAGCAGCCGGCCAACGCCACGGTGCGCAGCCTCGAGGAAGGCATCCTGGTGGCCCGGGATATCGGCTACCCGCTGGTGGTCCGCCCCTCCTACGTGCTGGGCGGCCGGGCCATGGAGATCGTCTACACCGAGGAGGAGCTCAAGGAGTACATGCGCAGCGCCGTGCTGGTCTCCAATGACAGCCCGGTCCTGCTGGATCACTTCCTGAACTCCGCCATCGAGATCGACATCGACGCCGTGTGTGACGGCAAGACCGCCGTGATCGGCGGTATCATGCAACACATCGAGCAGGCCGGCGTGCATTCCGGTGATTCAGCCTGCTCACTGCCGCCCTATACGCTGCCCGTGGATGTCCAGGACCAGATGCGCGACATGGTCAAGCGCATGGCGCTGGAGCTGAACGTGGTCGGTCTGATGAACGTGCAGCTGGCCTGGCAGGACGGCGAGATCTACGTCATCGAGGTGAACCCAAGGGCGTCGCGGACGGTGCCCTTCGTGTCCAAGGCCGTGGGCCGTTCGCTGGCGCGCATCGCCGCGCGCTGCATGGTCGGTATCAGCCTCGAGGAACAGGGGATCACCACCGAATCCGTGCCCCAGTACTACTCGGTGAAGGAATCGGTCTTTCCGTTCCCGAAGTTCCCCTCCGTGGATCCGATCCTGGGGCCGGAAATGAAGTCCACCGGCGAGGTCATGGGCATCGGTGACAGCTTCGACGAAGCCTTTGCCAAGGCCGCTCTGGGTGCGGGCGAGACGCTGCCCACCTCGGGCACCGCCTTCATCAGTGTGCGTGATGCCGACAAGCCGGACGTCGTGCGCCTGGCCCGGGATCTGGCCGATGTGGGCTTCCGCTTGATCGCCACCGGCGGCACCGCCAAGGTGCTCTCTGAAGCGGGGCTTGAGGTCGAGAAAGTGAACAAAGTACGCGAGGGCCGCCCGCACATTGTGGACGCCATCAAGAACGGCCAGGTTGATCTGATCGTGAACACCACCGAAGGGCGCAAGGCGATTGCGGATTCCGCCCAGATCCGCCAGTCCGCCCTTCAGCGCAAGGTCACCTACGCCACCACACTGACTGGCGGCGAGGCATTCTGCCGCGCCATCCGATTCGGCTCTGAGCGCCAGGTGCGTCGCCTCCAGGATCTGCACGCGGGGTATCAGTAATGAGCAACAACCGTGTTCCCATGACAAAACAGGGCGAGCAGGCCCTGCGTGACGAACTTTACCGGCTCAAATCCGAGGACCGGCCCAAGGTCATCCAGGCGATCTCGGAGGCGCGCGAACATGGCGATCTGAAAGAGAACGCTGAATACCATGCGGCGCGGGAGCAGCAGAGCTTCGTTGAAGGCCGGATCCAGGAGCTCGAGGGCAAACTGGGTGCGGCCCAGGTGATCGATGTCACCACCATCGAGAAAACGGGCAAGGTGATATTCGGTACCACGGTGCGCCTGATCAACATGGATACCGAGGAAGAAGTGACCTACCAGATCGTGGGTGACGACGAGGCGGACATCAAGGAAGGCCGGATCTCGATCTCCTCTCCGATCGCAAGAGCGCTGATCGGCAAGGAGGAAGGCGAAGAGGTCTCGGTCCAGGTGCCGTCCGGCACCGTGGAATACGAGATTGACGAGGTGATGCACATCTAGTGCTGGCGCAGGTTGGAGAGCTTCGGATTGGGTTCGGCCGCGCGGCGCAGCAGCACGGCCACCTTGCCGATCACCTGCACCAGTTCCGCGCCTGTGCTTTCGCAGGCCTCGTCGATCAGTTCACGCCGTTCCTCGCGGTCCGTGGAGGCGATCTTCACCTTGATCAGTTCGTGGTCGTCCAGGGCCCGCTCCAGTTCCTGCTGCAGCCCTTCGGAAATGCCGTTGTCGCCGACCTGTACGACCGGTTTTAGGTCATGGGCAAGAGCCCGGTACTGGCGGCGTTGTGCGGCGGATAGTGGCATGATGGCGTCTCTGTGATCGTATGGAATTAAGTGGAGACATGATACCAGCCGGCAGAGGCCGGTTGAATCGGTTCGGAGGCAGGATTGGGACGTTCCAAGAGCAGTGACCGCTGGCTGCGCGAGCACCACCAGGATCCCTACGTGAATCGGTCACGGGAGGAGGGGTATCGTTCGCGCGCCAGTTACAAGCTGATCGAGATCGACCGGAAGGACGGATTGTTCCGGCGCGGGCAGACCGTGGTTGATCTGGGTGCTGCCCCAGGAGGCTGGTCCCAGGTGGCTGCTGAGCGGGTCGGGGAGAGTGGTACCGTGCTTGCCAGCGACATCCTGGCGATGGATCCGATTCCGGAAGTCACCTTTGTTCAGGGCGATTTCACCGAGCAGGCGGTTCTGGAGGAGCTGTTGGCGACGCTCGATGGTCGTCCGGTGGACCTTGTCATTTCCGATATGGCGCCCAATATGAGTGGTGTGGCAGCCATTGATATCCCCAGTGCCATGCACCTGGTGGAGCTGGGGCTGGAGATGGCGCATGAGGTTCTGCGTCCTGGTGGTGCCTTTGTGACCAAGGTGTTCCAGGGGGAGGGATTTGATGACCTGCTTCGTACCATGAAAAGGGACTTCCAGCGGGTGGCCAGCCGCAAGCCGGATGCCTCCAGGGGCCGGTCGCGTGAGCAGTATCAGGTGTGTACGGGGTTCCGGGGACGTTAAGGGCTGTAGGCGGTAAGGGCCGGCTATGGCCGCTGACGGGCGCATTGGTGTAAAGTTCGAAACAGGACCGTTCGAGTTCAGAACGGGCAGACAGTATGGGTGAGTGATCTTGAACGACATGGCGAAAAATCTGGTTCTGTGGCTGGTTATTGCAGCCGTCCTGCTGATGGTATTCCAGAACTTCAGCCCGGAACCACAGCAGCAACAGCTCAACTATTCCCAGTTCATCGAGATGGTGCGCAGTGGCCAGGTCGAGGAAGTGACCATTGAAGGCCAGACCATTACGGGCGCACGGCAGAACGGGGAGAACTTCACTACCATCCGGCCGGCTGTTGAAGATCCGAACCTGATGGATGATCTCTACAATAACAATGTGGAGGTCACCGGCAAGGAGTCCTCGGGGCAGAGCATCTGGACCCAGTTGCTGGTTGCGTCCTTCCCGATCCTGATCATCATTGCGATCTTCATCTTTTTCATGCGCCAGATGCAGGGTGGTGCCGGTGGCAGCAAGGGCCCCATGTCCTTCGGCAAGAGCAAGGCCCGGCTGATGAGTGAGGAGCAGATCAAGACCACCTTCGATGACGTTGCTGGCGTTGATGAGGCCAAGGAGGACGTGAAGGAGCTGGTGGACTTCCTCAAGGATCCCAGCAAGTTCCAGCGTCTCGGCGGCCATATTCCCAAGGGCGTGCTCATGGTTGGCCCACCCGGTACCGGTAAGACCCTGCTGGCCAAGGCCATAGCAGGCGAGGCCAAAGTACCGTTCTTTACCATCTCGGGGTCAGATTTCGTTGAGATGTTCGTGGGCGTGGGCGCCTCGCGTGTTCGCGACATGTTCGAGCAGGCGAAGAAGCAGAGCCCCTGCATTATCTTCATCGATGAGCTCGATGCCGTCGGCCGCCATCGTGGTGCCGGTATGGGCGGCGGCCACGATGAGCGCGAGCAGACGCTCAACCAGATGCTGGTCGAAATGGACGGCTTCGAGGGCAACGAGGGCGTGATTGTGATCGCCGCCACCAACCGCCCGGACGTGCTGGACCCGGCGCTGCTGCGCCCGGGGCGTTTTGACCGCCAGGTGGTGGTTCCGCTGCCGGATATCCGGGGTCGGGAACACGTGCTCAAGGTCCATCTGTCCAAGGTGCCGCTGGCGGATGGTGTCCAGCCCAGGGACATCGCGCGCGGTACGCCCGGGTTCTCCGGTGCCGATCTGGAGAACCTGGTCAATGAGGCGGCCCTGTTCGCCGCGCGCCGCAATAAGCGCTTGGTTTCCATGGACGAACTGGAGCTTGCCAAGGACAAGATCATGATGGGCTCAGAGCGCAAGTCCATGGTCATGTCCGAGAAGGAAAAGCTCAACACCGCGAACCACGAGTCCGGCCACGCGATCGTTGGCCGCCTGATGCCCGAGCACGACCCGGTCTACAAGGTCAGTATCATTCCGCGTGGTCGCGCACTGGGCGTGACCATGTTCCTGCCGGAAGAGGACAAGTACAGTCACAGCCGGCGTTACATCATCAGCCAGATCTGCAGTCTCTTCGGTGGCCGTATTGCTGAGGAACTGACACTGGGCAAGGATGGCGTAACCACCGGGGCCCAGAACGACATCAAGCGTGCCACGGAGCTTTCCCGGAACATGGTCACCAAGTGGGGGCTGTCCGATAAGCTCGGTCCGCTGATGTACGACGAAGACCGTGATGAGCCCTTTGCAGGGTACGATTCCGGCTCCGGCGGCAAGGGTGTTTCCGGGCCCACGGCCCAGGCCATTGATGAAGAGGTGCGCCGGATCATCGATGAGTGCTATGAAACCGCCAAGCGGATCCTTGTGGACAACATGGAGAAGCTGCATCTGATGGCGGATGCGCTGATGAAGTATGAAACCATCGATGCCGGTCAGATTGATGACATCATGGCGGGCAAGGTGCCGCGGCCGCCGAGCAGTTGGGATGATGATGACGATCACGGCGGTGACACCGTTGTGGCGGATATCAATTCCGACTCCGGCTCCAGGGCGTCGGACGGTGAGGGGGCCGGTCATCCGGCTGGTGAACACTGAACGCCCGACCCTCCGTGGTCTGAGCGCTCCCGGGTCAGTCCCGGGAGCGTTTTTCGTTGTGGGGAGTATTCATGACCATACTGTCTGAGAAGACACCGTCACCTGCCGTCATGGGGGTAATCAACGCCACTCCGGATTCGTTCTCGGATGGCGGCCGTTTCATCGATCCAGGCAATGCGCTATCCCAGGCACGGGCCATGGTTGAGGCAGGTGTGGACTGGGTGGACATTGGCGGCGAGTCCACTCGCCCCGGAGCAACACCGGTTCCCCTTCAGGAGGAGCTGGATCGCGTCTGCCCGGTCATCGAGGCGATCCATCGTGAGCTGGATGTCCCCATCTCCCTGGATACCAGCGCTCCCGAAGTGATGCGTGAAGGGGCGCGCCTGGGTATCAGCATGATCAACGATGTACGTTCTCTGGAGCGGGAAGGCGCTGTGGCGGCGGCGCGTGACACCGGCCTGGCCGTCTGCATCATGCATCGCCAGGGGGAGCCTGAGACCATGCAGGATCGGCCCGAGTACAGTAATGTTCTGGAGGAAGTCCTGGGGTATCTGGACCGCCGTGCCGCCCAGCTCCAGGATGCGGGCATTCCCGGTGACCGGCTGCTCTACGATCCGGGCTTTGGCTTTGGTAAGACCCTGGAGCACAACCTGGTTCTGCTGGAGAACCTGGAGGCCATTGTCGCCCGTGGTTGGCCGGTGCTGGTGGGGATGTCACGCAAGAGCATGATCGGTGGCGTTACCGGCCGTCCCGTTGAGGAGCGCATGCCGGGCAGCGTCGCGGCCGCGGCCATGGCGATGATGAAAGGTGCCGCGATCGTGCGTGTGCACGATGTGAAAGAAACGGTGGATGCCGCGCGCATGGTGCGTGCTGCGCGCGAACAGGGCAGCCTCCGGGCATAGAGCGGGAAAGGGATAATGACAATGGGCGAGCGCAGGTATTTCGGAACGGACGGTATTCGCGGGGAAGTGGGAACTCACCCAATTTCCCCGGACTTTATCCTCAAACTGGGCTGGGCGGCTGGTCGCGCCTTTCGCAGGGAGGGGCAGGCCAACACGATGTTGATCGGCAAGGATACCCGCCTGTCCGGCTATATGTTCGAATCAGCGCTGGAAGCGGGCCTTTCCGCCGCCGGTATGGACGTACGTCTGCTGGGTCCGATGCCTACCCCCGCCATTGCCTATCTGACGCGCACCTTCCGGGCAGCGGCGGGTATCGTCATCAGCGCGTCCCATAACCCCCACCACGATAATGGCATCAAGTTCTTCTCGGCGGACGGCACCAAGCTCGATGACGCGCTTGAAACGCGTATTGAGCAGTGGATTGACTCGGAGCTGGCAGTGGTTCCCGCTGGGGACCTGGGCAAGGCGGCCCGCATCGATGACGCGCCCGGCCGCTATATCGAGTTCTGCAAGAGCACCGTCCCGGGGCAGTTCAGCCTTGAAGGGCTGCATCTGGTGGTCGACTGCGCCCATGGCGCCACCTATCACGTGGCACCGGCGGTGTTCCGGGAGCTGGGTGCCCGGGTGACCGCCATGGGAGCGGAGCCGGATGGTCTCAACATCAATGACGGCTGCGGTTCCACGGCGCCGGAAGCCATGCGTCAGCGCGTGCTGGAGACTGGTGCGGATCTCGGTATCGCCTTCGATGGTGATGGTGACCGGGTGATCATGGTCGACCAAACCGGCCGTGAGGTGGACGGTGACGAACTGCTCTACATCATTGCCCGTGAACGCCATGATGCCGGCGGTCTTGATGGTGGTGTCGTGGGAACCCTGATGACCAACCTGGGCGTTGAGCTGGCTCTGGGTCGGCGTGGTATCCCGTTCGCACGGGCGAAGGTTGGTGACCGCTATGTGATGGAAGAGCTGGTGAACCGCCGGTGGCAGATCGGTGGTGAGGGGTCCGGGCACATCGTCTGTCGCGACCGCACCACTACCGGCGACGGCATTGTGTCAGCCCTTCAGGTGCTGGTTGCCATGCATCAGCGCGAATGCGGGCTGGCGGAGCTGCTGTCCGATGTCACCCGCCTGCCCCAGGAGACGGTCAATGTGCGGGTTGGTCAGCGCTTCAACCCTGACAACTATGAGGGCATCCAGTCGGCGGTGCGCGCCGCCGAGTCCGAGCTGGGCGAACGCGGCCGGATCCTGCTGCGGGCCTCAGGCACGGAGCCAGTGATAAGGGTCATGGCCGAAGGTGAGGATGCGGATCATATCGGACGTGTGGCCCGCGAGCTGGCGGATGTCGTGCAGCGGGAGGCGCCCTGAGCTGCCTTGCGCCGTGGTGGCATCTTGGGTATAGTGCCGCGTCCCTGAAAAACGGCTTCTTGTATGCGACGTCGGCTGATAGCAGCAAACTGGAAACTCAACGGGACGGGCGCTTTTGCGGCGGAATACGCGGCAGAGCTGGTGCCTGCCCTGGAAGGATTGGATCCGGCCGTTGAAGTGGCGGTGATGCCCCCGGCTATCCTGCTCCCGGCGTTGCGTGAGTCGTTGAATGACAACAGCGGTCGCAGGGTCATGGTGGGCGTCCAGGATGTTTCCGCCTGGGAAGCCGGTGCCTACACGGGTGAAATTGCTGCTTCGATGGCAGCGGACCAACATGGCAGCTTTGCCATCATAGGGCACTCGGAGCGCCGCCAGTACTGGTCTGAGTCCGACAGTCGCATCAATGCCAAGGTGCTTCAGGCGCTGAGCGCGGGTCTCGATCCCATTCTCTGTGTGGGCGAGACGGAAGCCGAGCGTGAAGCCGGAGACACCGAGGCCGTGGTGTCCCGCCAGGTTCGTGAGGCGCTGGCGGACGTTCCGGAAGCGGACTGGCGCCATGTCTGTGTCGCCTATGAGCCGGTCTGGGCCATCGGGACCGGGAAAAGCGCGACCGCGGAGCAGGCGCAGGCGGTACACGCGCATATCCGCGGGGTGCTGGGAGAACTGGACCCTGCGGCCACCGAAGCGCCGGTCATCTATGGTGGCAGCGTCAAGCCTGAGACGGCTGGCGAACTGTTTGCACAGCCCGACATTGATGGCGGTCTTATCGGAGGCGCATCCCTGAATGCGACCGATTTTGCCGCCATCTGTCGGGCCGGTTGAGAGACGGAATTATGGATTGGGTTGAAACAGGCATTCTGCTGGTGCATGTGGCCGTTGCCGTGGCCCTGGTAGTGCTGGTTCTGGTGCAGCAGGGCAAGGGTGCTGACGCCGGTGCGGCTTTCGGGGGTGGATCCTCCCAGACGGTGTTTGGCAGCTCCGGGGGCGTGGGTTTCATGGTCAAGCTCACGGCGGTGCTGGCGGCGCTGTTCTTCGTGACCAGCTTCGCGCTGGCGATGTACGCGAAGCAGCGGGCCGAGGTTGGCGTCCAGGAAGGCGTTCCGACGGTCGAAGAGTCCTCTTCAGCCTCCGGGCAGCAGGGCAGCCAGGAAGGCGGCAGTCAGGCTCCGGATATTGCCTCTGACAGCGGTGCCAGCGGCACTGGGTCAGGAAGCGGGGGCTCGGAAAGTGGTGAGAGTGAGGACGAAGGGGTCCCCTCCATCGAATAAACCCCTTGTGGGTATTGGAAATGCCGGGGCTGTCCGTTAGTATACGCTCCGGAAATGACATGCCGAAGTGGTGGAAATGGTAGACACGCTAGCTTGAGGGGTTAGTGGCGCAAGCCGTGCCGGTTCAAGTCCGGCCTTCGGCACCATACAGGGAACGGCTTGGAAGGGGTGGCACTGCTTTCCTCAACCAAGCCGTTTTTTTGGTCAGTCCTTGACCAGTCAGGGGGTGGTGCTTATACTCCAGCCCCTGTGCAGCGTGCGTTTTGCGCTGGTAAGGCATTGTTTCGGCAGGCGTCGAAGCAGTGCGCGGGGTGGCATCACCAGCCCGCGGCATCCTTCAGGGATGCCAGGCCGCCGCAGAGGCGGCTGGCTTTTCGTTCGGTGGCTCCGCAGACCGGAGGCCACGTTTTGAAAAGGGGCTGGTTAGAGCCCTTTTTTTGTTTCTGGACTCCGCCAAACGGGCGGGCCAGTTGGTTGCATGACAGCGGAGGCGCATTGTCCGCGAAGGTTCGCAAGCTTGAGGAAATGCTGGCCCCGGTGGTCGAGGGGCTGGGCTTCGTGTTCTGGGGCATTGAATACCTGGCCCAGGGCAAGCACAGCACGGTAAGGGTCTACATCGATCATTCCGATGGGGTCACCGTGGATGACTGCGAGCAGGTCAGTCGCCAGGTCAGCGGCGTTCTGGATGTCGAGGATCCGATCGGAACCCACTATACCCTCGAGGTTTCCTCTCCGGGCATGGACCGGCCGCTGTTCCGGCTGGACCAGTACCATGACTTCATTGGTTCCAGATTGAGCGTGCGTCTGAGCGCGCCCTTTGAAGGGCGGCGCAAGTACGAAGGCATCCTGCGCGCGGTCGAGGGCGAGGATATCTGTCTGGTGGTGGGTGAGTACGAGCTCCAGCTCCCGTTCGAGTCCATCGAGAGCGCGCGCATCGTTCCGGTATTCGAGTGATTTGCAGTATCAGGCTTACAGGAAAGGCAGGGCTGTTTAATGAATAAAGAAATCCTGATGGTGGTCGAAGCCGTCTCGAACGAGAAGGACGTCGACAAGGACGTGATCTTCGAAGCGATCGAGATGGCGCTGGCAACAGCGGCCAAGAAGCGGTATGAGGACGAGGAAGCGGATCTGCGCGTCAGTGTTGACCGCAAGACCGGTGAGTATGAGACCTACCGCCGCTGGACCATCGTGGACAACGACGCGGTTCCGGCCCTGGGCACGGAACTGACGCTCCAGGAAGCGAACGAAATCGATACGGCCCTGCAGCCCGGCGATGTCTACGAGGAGCAGGTGGAGTCGGTCTCCTTCGGGCGCATCGGAGCCCAGGCCGCTAAGCAGATCATCTTCCAGAAGGTGCGTGAGGCGGAGCGGGCACGGGTCGTCGACAGCTACCGTGATCGGGTGGGCGAGCTGATTTCCGGCTCGGTCAAGAAGGTGACGCGGGACAATGTCATTGTGGACCTGGGCAGCAACGCTGAAGCCCTGCTGCCGCGTGACCAGCTGATTCCGCGCGAGACCTTCCGCATGGGCGACCGGGTGCGCGCGCTGCTCAAGGAGATCCGTACTGATCATCGCGGCCCTCAGCTGATCCTGAGCCGGACAAGCCCGCAGATGCTCATTGAGCTGTTCCGCATCGAGGTGCCCGAGATCGCCGAGGAGCTGATCAACATCAAGGGCGCGGCACGTGATCCGGGCTCCCGCGCCAAGATCGCCGTCAAGACGAACGATGGGCGGATCGATCCGGTTGGCGCCTGTGTTGGCATGCGTGGCGCCCGCGTCCAGGCGGTCTCCAATGAGCTTGGCGGTGAACGCGTGGATATCGTCACCTTTGATGACAACCCCGCCCAGCTGGTCATCAATGCCATGGCGCCCGCCGAGGTGGTCTCGATCGTGATCGATGAGGACACCCACTCCATGGAAGTGGCGGTCGCCGAGGATAATCTGGCCCAGGCTATCGGGCGTGGCGGCCAGAACGTACGTCTCGCGAGTGAGCTCACCGGCTGGGAGCTCAATGTCATGACCGAGAGCGAGGCCGAAGAGAAACAGGAACAGGAAGCGCAGAAGCTGGTTGAACACTTTCAGCGCTTCCTGGATGCGGACGAGGAACTCGCTCAGGTGCTGGTGGAGGAAGGCTTCACCACGCTTGAAGAGATTGCCTATGTACCGCGTGACGAGATGCTGGCCATTGAGGGCTTTGATGAGGATCTGGTCGAGCAGCTGCGTGAACGTGCCCGTGACGGCATGCTGAACGAGGCGCTCGCATCGGGAACCGAGAGCCAGGAAGGCGGCGAACCCCAGGAGGACCTGATCGGGATGGATGGTATGGATCCCGAACTGGCCCGGACGCTCGCCGGCAAGGGCATCTGCAGTATGGAGGACCTGGCGGAGCAGTCCGTGGATGAGCTACTCGACATCGAGGGTATGGATGAAGATCGCGCGGGTCAGCTCATCATGACCGCGCGCGCACCCTGGTTCGAGGGCCAGGAATAATCGGGAGAGGAGGACCAGTATGGCCGAAGTAACAGTCAAGCAATTGGCCGAAGACGTAGGCGCTCCCGTTGATCGCTTGCTCCGTCAGTTCGAGGAAGCCGGCCTGAGCAAGCGGGCGGAAGACGATGTGGTTACGGACGAGGAAAAGCAGACCCTGCTTGCCTATCTGCGCCAGGGGACTGGCGGAGACAGCGGGCCGAGCAAGGTGACGCTCAAGCGCCGGACCACGACCCAGCTCCGGACCGGCGGCGGCAGCCGCGGCGGTAGCGGCAAAACCGTGAACGTGGAAGTGCGCAAGAAACGCACCTACGTGAAGCGCTCGGAAGCCCAGGGGCAGCCAGAGATCGAGGCGGAACAGCAGGCGGAAGAAGCGGCGGCTGAAGCGCAGGCCCAGGAGGCCCCGAAGGCTGAGGAAGCGCCTGCCGAGCAGGCCGCCGCCGAAGCGGCTGAAGCCACACAGCCTGCCGAGCCCGAAGCGGAGACTTCCGAAGCCGCCGAGAGCGAACCGGCGGCGGAAGAGCCTGCTGCCGAGGAAGCGGCGCCCGCTCCTGAGCCGGTGAAAGAGGATACGCGTAAGCACGCCAGGAAGAAGAAAGGCAAGCCGGAACGCGAAGACGACGAAGACAAGCACAAGAACAAGGGCGGTAAGGCGGCTCAGAAAGGGCCCAAGAAACCGCGTGTTGAGGAAGAACTGGCTGAGCTGGACGCACCGGAGGCTGAAGCGGAGCCCGAAGAGGCCACTGCTGCCGCGGAAGAGCCGCGTAAGCCGCTGCGCTCCTCCCGCCGCAAGAAACAGCAGCGTGAAAAGCGCCATGTTTTTGAAAAGCCGACCAAGCCCAAGGTGCATGAAGTGGAAATTCCGGAAACCATCACGGTCGCTGAGCTCGCCCAGCGCATGGCCGTCAAGGCAGGCGAGGTCATCAAGACCCTGATGGGCATGGGCGTCATGGCCACCATCAACCAGGCCCTGGATCAGGAAACAGCGATTCTTGTGGTCGAAGAGATGGGTCACAAGGCCAAGTCGGTTCGCGAAGACGAGATCGAAGAGGAAGTCCTGAGCGATATCGAATACGAGGGTGAAGCCGAGGCGCGTGCGCCGGTCATCAGTGTCATGGGGCACGTTGACCACGGCAAGACCTCACTGCTCGACTACATCCGCAAGACCAAGGTGGCCAGTGGCGAGTCCGGGGGTATCACACAGCACATCGGCGCCTACCACGTGGAAACCGGTCACGGCATGATCACTTTCCTGGATACGCCCGGCCACGCCGCGTTCTCGGAAATGCGTGCCCGCGGTGCCCAGTCCACGGACATCGTCATCCTGGTGGTGGCGGCTGACGACGGCGTCATGCCGCAGACCAAGGAAGCGGTCCAGCACGCCCGCGCTGCCGGTGTGCCCCTGGTGATTGCCGTGAATAAGATGGACAAGCCCCAGGCTGATCCGGACCGCGTCAAGAACGAACTGGTCGGTATGGAAGTCGTCCCCGAGGAATGGGGCGGCGAGACCCAGTTCGTGCACGTCTCCGCCGAGACCGGTGACGGTATCGACAACCTGCTGGAAGCGATCCTGCTGCAGGCTGAACTGCAGGAGCTCACGGCCGTTCCCAATGGGCCGGCCAAGGGCACGGTGGTTGAGTCCAGCATGGAGAAAGGTCGCGGTTCCGTGGCAACCCTGCTGGTCCAGAACGGAACCATGCACAAGGGCGATGTCATTGTTGCCGGCATGTACTATGGCCGCATCCGCGCCATGGTTGATGAGACCGGCAAGCAGGTCGAAACGGCTGGCCCCTCGATCCCGGTTGAGGTGCTGGGGCTCAACGGTACGCCCAACGCCGGTGACGAATTCGTGCGCGTGGCGGACGAGAAGAAGGCCAAGGAACTGGCCGAGTTCCGGCAGGAGAAGGAGCGCGAGCAGCGCCTCCACCGCCAGCAGGCCGCCAAGCTCGAGAACCTGTTCGAGAATATGGGCAAGGAAGAGGTCAAGACCCTCAATGTCATCGTCAAGGCCGACGTTCAGGGCTCCCTGGAAGCCCTCACCGGTGCCCTGCAGGATCTGGGCAACGAGGAGGTGGAAGTCCAGGTGGTCTCCAGCGGCGTTGGCGGTATCACCGAGTCCGACATCAACCTGGCCATCACCAGCAGCTCTGTGGTCTTCGGCTTCAACGTCCGTGCCACTCCGGCCGCCAAGAAGCAGGCGGAGCAGGAAGACGTGGACATGCGCTACTACAGCGTCATCTACAACCTGATTGATGACGTCAAGGCAGCGCTGACGGGCATGCTCAAGCCCGAGTTCCGCGAGGAGATCCTGGGTATCGCGGAAGTGCGCGACACCTTCCGGTCCCCGCGCTTCGGCCAGGTGGCCGGCTGCATGGTCACCGAGGGCCACGTCTACCGGAACAAGCCCATCCGTGTGCTGCGTGACAACGTGGTGATCTTCGAGGGTGAGCTCCAGTCCCTGCGCCGCTTCAAGGACGACGTCAACGAAGTGCGCAATGGCATGGAGTGTGGTATCGGCGTGAAGGGCTACGACGTGAAGGTCGGTGACCAGATCGAGGTCTTCGAACGGATCCAGGTTGAGCGCAAGCTCAACTGATCGGGAGTACTCATGCCGCGTGAATTCAGTCGTGCCGATCGGGTTGCCGACCAGATCCAGCGGGAGCTGGCGCAGCTGATCCAGCGGGAGGTCAAGGACCCCCGCCTGGGGATGATCAACATCAGTGAAGTGCGGGTGACCCGGGACTTCGGTTACGCGGACATCTACATCACGCTGCTGAGCACCGAGGAACTGGACGAGAACAGCGAAGAGGTCCAGACCAGCCTGGAGGTGCTTCAGCGGGCCTCCGGCTTCCTGCGTGGGCATCTGGGTAAATCCATGCGTCTGCGTGTGGTGCCCCAGCTGCGTTTCCGGTTTGACCGGTTGGCCGGCCAGAGCCGCCATATGGAATCATTGATCCGCAAGGCGGTGGCCAGTGACGAGCGCCGGAGCGACGGGGATGACCCGGAGGACGGAGGCGAGGCTTGAGCCGCAGGCGCCGCGGGGACGACATCAACGGCGTACTGGTGCTCGACAAGCCCGCGGGGATGACTTCCAATGCCGCGCTCCAGCAGGTCCGCCGTCTTCTCAATGCCGCCCGGGCCGGGCACACCGGTGCCCTGGACCCGCTTGCAACGGGCGTTCTGCCGCTCTGCTTCGGGGAGGCGACCAAGTTCGCCCAGCGCCTGCTGGAAGCGGACAAGACCTATCGTACCGTGGCCCGACTCGGCCAGCGCACAAATACCTGTGATGCGGATGGCGAGACCGTCCAGGAGAGGGCGCTGCCGGCAGCCCTGGATACAGACGCCGTGGAGTCCGTTCTGGCGCCTTTCCGGGGGGTGATCGAGCAGGTGCCCTCCATGTACTCCGCCCTCAAGTACCAGGGCAGGCCACTCTACGAGTACGCGCGGGAGGGGCGGACCGTGCCACGCGAGGCACGTCCCATCCGTATTGATGAGCTGACGGTGCTGCGGCTTGAAGGTGATGAACTGGAGCTGCGCGTGCGTTGCAGCAAAGGAACCTACATCCGGACCCTGGTGGATGATATCGGCGAGGCGCTGGGCTGTGGCGCCCATGTGGCCGAGCTGCGCCGGGAGCAGGCCGGGCCCTTTGAGCTGGCACAGGCCCTGACGCTGGATGACCTGGAGAACATGGGGCGCGCTGCGGCCCGTGAGTGGCTTCAGCCATCGGATGTGCTGCTTTCGGACCTGCCGGCGACGGTACTGGATGGGCCCCGGGCCATATCGATTTCCAATGGTCAGGCTGTTACCATATCGCCCTCTGAATCGGCGGTTGATGGCCTCTGTCGACTGTACGATCAGGATGGACGCTTCCTCGGCCTTGCAGAAGGGGCAGGGGAGGCCATAAGGCCCCGGAGGCTGATGCGTACCGGGGCGTCGTAAGCATACGGTCGGGCTGTAGATATGCGCGGTCCGCTCCGTTCCCATTCAAAGCATATTCAGGAGAAATCAGAGCATGGCACTGACCAACGAAGAAAAGCAGAAGATCGTCAACGATTACCAGCGCGCCGAGGGAGACACCGGTTCTCCCGAAGTCCAGATCGCGCTTCTGACGCACAACATCGTGAAGCTGCAGGATCACTTCAAGGACAACAAGCAGGATCACCACTCGCGCCGCGGGCTGATCCGGATGGTCAACCAGCGCCGCAAGCTGCTGGACTACCTCAAGCGCAAGAATGCGGATCGCTACGTTGAGATAATCCGCAGCCTTGAGCTCAGGCGCTAACGGTCAAAACATCCTCGGCCAGACCTTCGGGTCTGGCCGTTTTGGTTCTGAACAACGCACGTCTGGAAAGGAGCAACTGTGAATCCAGTCAAGAAAACCTTCGAATTCGCAGGGTCTACCGTTACCCTCGAGACCGGCCGTATCGCACGGCAGGCCACCAGCGCCGTCCTGGTCACCATGGACGACACCTCCGTTCTGGTTACCGTCATGGCGGACAAGGAACCGAGCCCGATGCCGTTCTTCCCGCTGGCGGTCCACTACGTGGAAAAGACCTACGCCGTGGGCAAGATTCCCGGGGGCTTCCTCAAGCGGGAAGGGCCTCTCTCGGAAAAGGAAACCCTGACCTCGCGCCTGATCGACCGGCCCATCCGGCCGCTGTTCAAGGATGGCTTCAAGCACGAGACCCAGGTCATCTGCACCGTCATGTCCTCGAACAAGAACGTGGACCCGGACATTCCGGCCATGATCGGGGCGTCGGCGGCGCTGTCCATTTCCGGGCTGCCCTTTGAGGGGCCGATCGGGGGCGCGCGCGTTGGCTTCACGGATGAGGATGGCTACTTCCTGAATCCGACCTATGAGAAGCTGGAGGAAAGCCGGCTCAACATGGTCGTGGCCGGCACCAAGGACGCCGTGCTGATGGTCGAATCCGAAGCGGATCGCCTGACCGAGGACCAGATGCTGGGCGCGGTGCTCTTCGCCCACAACGAGATGCAGACTGCGATCCAGGGCATCAATGAGTTCGTTGAGGAGGTGAAGCCGACTTCCTGGAACTGGGAAGCCGAGCCCGAGAAGACCGAGCTGAAGAACCGCATCAAGGAGCAGTTCGGCAGCGAGATTGAGGCCGCCTACCAGGTCAAGGACAAGCTTGAGCGCCAGGAGACACTGGGCGAGCTGAAAAACCGTGTGCTCGAAGCACTGGCGTCTGACGAAGAAGGTGGCGAACCCACCGAGAATGACGTGAAGGAATACTTTGGCAAGGTCGAGAAGGAAATCGTGCGTGGGCGCATCCTGCGTAACGAGCCGCGTATCGACGGACGTGACAACAACACGGTGCGTCCCATCGATGTGGAGGTCGGGCTGCTGCCCAATGCCCACGGTTCGGCGTTGTTCACCCGTGGCGAAACCCAGGCGATCGTGACTACGACTCTGGGCACCGCCCGGGATGCCAAGATTGTGGATTCCCTCAAGGGCGAGAGCCGCGATCCCTTCCTGTTCCATTACAACTTCCCGTCCTACTCCGTGGGCGAGACCGGTCGCATGGGTCCCCCGGGGCGCCGCGAGATCGGCCATGGCCGGCTGGCGCGTCGTGGTGTTCAGGCGATCATGCCCAAGCATGATGATTTCCCCTACACCATCCGCTGTGTCTCCGAGATCACCGAGTCCAATGGCTCCAGCTCCATGGCCTCCGTCTGCGGCAGCAGTCTGGCGCTGATGGATGCCGGCGTGCCGGTTAAATCGCCGGTGGGCGGTATTGCCATGGGTCTGGTGAAAGAGGGTGAGGATTTCGCCGTCCTGACCGACATTCTGGGCGACGAGGACCATCTCGGCGACATGGACTTCAAGGTGGCGGGTACACCGGAAGCGGTTACCGCCCTGCAGATGGACATCAAGATCGCCGGGATCACCGAGGAGATCATGGAGATCGCCCTGCAGCGTGCCTATGAGGCCCGTCAGCATATCCTTGGCGAGATGGCCAAGGTCATTTCCGAGTCGCGGTCGGACGTTGCCCAGAACGCGCCCAAGATGCACACCATGCACATCGACTCCGAGAAGATCCGCGATGTGATCGGCAAGGGTGGCGCCACCATTCGCTCGCTGTGCGAGGAAACCGGTGCCTCCATCGATATCGAGGACGATGGCACGGTCAAGATCTACGCGGAGAACTCCGAGCAGGTTGAGAAAGCCACGTTCCGTATCATGGAGCTTACCGCCGACGTTGAGGTGGATCGAGTCTACCGTGGTCGGGTGGAGCGCATCGTGGACTTCGGAGCCTTCGTCAATCTGCTGCCCGGTAAGGATGGCCTGGTGCACATAAGCCAGATCGCCGACCGGCGCATTGAGAGTGTCCGCGAGGAGCTCACCGAGGGCCAGGAAGTGCTGGTCAAGGTGCTGGACGTGGACCAGCGTGGCCGCGTCAAGCTGAGCATGAAGGAGGTCACGGGCGATGAAGAGCCGGTGGACTTCCGTCTGCCCGGCGAGTAGTCATCAGCGACCAGGGCGCCTTCGGGCGCCGGCTCTGATATCCGAAAAAAGGGTGGCTCCGGCCACCCTTTTTTCTGTGTGCGTATCAGTCGCGCATAAAAAAGGCCACCGCGTGGGTGGCCAATGGGCTCTACTCAGATGACAGGAATTCTGAGGATCGGATGCGCCGCAACCGATAATTCATAGTTTAGTTCCCACAGCTCAGTGCGCTATAGCGGTTTGTCCTTACTCGCGGGGAGGATATCGCGAGCGGGGCTCGCTCCTACGCCAGAGACGCCCCCTCTGTAGGAGCGAGCCCTGCTCGCGATCCGGTTTGATATCAGTGCGCCCTCCTGCGTGGCGAATCCTCAAAGCACACCCGGTAAACATCGGTGTACTCCTTGGCGAAATGCACCTCCATGCCTTCCTTCAGATAATCCGGAAGCTCCTCGTAATCGCCCCGGTTGGCTTCCGGCAGGATCAGGGTGTTGATCTTCTGGCGCCGGGCGGCGATCACTTTCTCGCGGATGCCACCCACGGCCAGCACCTGGCCGGTCAGTGTCAGCTCCCCCGTCATCGCCAGTGTCCTGTGGGGCGCCTCGTTGCGTGCCAGCGACAGGAGTGCTGTGGCCATGGTCACGCCGGCGCTGGGCCCGTCCTTGGGTGTGGCCCCTTCCGGTACGTGCAGGTGTATGTAGGAGCGATCAAAGAACTCCGGATCGCCCTTGTACTGTTTCAGGTGGGAAGAGACGAAACTGTGGGCGATGGAGGCGGACTCCTTCATCACATCCCCAAGCTGCCCCGTGAGCGTGAAACCGCGATCCTGGCTGTGAATGCGTGAGGCCTCAACGCCCATGGTGGCACCGCCCATGGCGGTCCAGGCCAGGCCGGTCACCACACCGACGCCGCGCAGTGCCTTCTCCTTGCGGAACCAGGGTTGGCCCAGGTAATCGGGCAGGTCCTTCACACCCACCCGGATCGGGCTCCGCTCCGCTTCTTCGGACTCAACCATGCGGACAATGCCCTTGCGCACGATCTTGTGCAGCTGCTTCTCCAGGTTCCGCACGCCGGCCTCGCGCGCATAGCCCTCGACCACCTGGCGTATGGCACCGTCGGTGATGTCCAGCTGCTTCTTTTTCAGGCCGGCCCGCTTGAGCAGCTTGGGCAGCAGGTGGTGCTTGGCGATGTCCACCTTCTCATCGGTGATGTAGCCGGAGAGCCGGATGGTGTCCATGCGGTCCAGCAACGCCTGGGGAATGGTGTCCAGCTGGTTGGCGGTACAGATGAACAATACCTTGGAGAGATCAATCCTCAGGTCGAGGTAATGGTCCAGGAATTCGCCGTTCTGTTCCGGGTCCAGGCTTTCCAGCAGCGCGGAGGCCGGGTCGCCCATGAAGGAGTTGCCGATCTTGTCGATCTCGTCAAGCATGATCACGGGGTTGTTGGTGCCCACTTCCTTGAGCGCCTGGACGAACTTGCCGGGCATCGCCCCGATGTAGGTGCGCCGGTGGCCCTTGATCTCGGCCTCGTCGCGCATGCCCCCCAGCGAAAAACGGTAGAACTCGCGGCCCAGGGCGCTGGCCACGGACTTGCCGATGGACGTTTTGCCAACCCCCGGGGGACCCACCAGCAGCAGGATGGAGCCGGAGATCTCGCCCTTGAAGGTGCCCTCGGCCAGGAACTCCAGGATGCGGTCCTTGATGTCGTCCAGCCCGTCGTGGTCGCGGTTGAGGACCCGTCGCGCCTCCTTCAGGTCCAGCTTGTCCTGGGAATGCTGGCCCCAGGGCATCTGGCTCAGCCAGTCCAGGTAGTTGCGGGTGGTACCGTATTCCGGGGACCCCTGCTCCAGCACCTGGAACTTTTCGATCTCGTCCTCGAAGCGTTCCTGTACGTTTTCCGGAAGCGACTTCTCCGCCATGCGCTCGCGGAACATGTCCACGTCGGCGGTCTTGTCGTCCTTGGCAATGCCGAGTTCGCGCTGGATGATCTTGAGCTGCTCGCGCAGAAAGAACTCGCGCTGGTGTTTCTGCACGCGTTCGTTCACCTCCTCGGTGATCTCCGCCTGCATCTGGGCCACTTCGTGTTCCTTGCGCAGCAGAAGGAGCACCTTTTCCAGGCGGTTGAGCAGCGGCACGGTATTCAGTATGTCCTGCAACTCCGAGCCCCGGGCGCTGGTGATGGCAGCGCCGAAGTCCGCAAGCGGGGAGCTGTCGTCAGGTCCGAAGCGGGACAGGTAGTGCTTCACCTCCTCGCCGTAGAGGGGGTTGGTGCGAAGCAGTTCCTTGATGGAGCTGATGATGGCCAGGGTATAGGCCTTGACCTGCTCGTGGTCCTCGGCCGGCTCCTCGGGGTAGCTGACTTCGGCCAGGTACGGGGGCTCCCGGCGCAGCCAGTGGTCAATGCGGAAGCGGCGGATGCCCTGGGCGATGAACTGGATCTTGCCGTCCTCGCGGTGGACGTGATGAACGCGCACCGCGCAGCCCATGGTGGCCAGCTGCTCCGGTGCGGGCAGGTCTTCATCACTCCCGCTCTCGTCGGCTTCGTTCTCGACAAAGCACAGCCCCACCGTCATGTGGCTGGTGTTGTCCAGCCTCTGAAGGGTTTCGTCCCAGGGGTCCTGGTTCAGCACCACGGGCTGCACCTGGGCCGGCAGAAACGGGCGCCCGGAGAGTGGCATGATGTAGAGCCGCTTCGGGAGCACCTGATAGGGCAGGGCAAGGCCGCTGCCACTGCCACCCTGGCCGTTGTCATCCCTGCCGATGTATTCGATTGCGTCGCTGTCCGTCATGGTCCCCCTTCCAGTCACCAAACACCATTGTTCCCGCAGACATGATGTCTGAATTCCGCAAATCAAGGGGCGGGATCGGGTTGAACATCCCGCTGCGGATCCCCATCTAGGGCGACAGTACGGACCACCGCCAATACAGGATCCACCATTATGAGTAATTCCGAGTTCATTTTTGATGCCACACTCGAGAACTTCCAGCAGAAGGTGCTGGAAGCGTCCATGAACACGACGGTGGTGATTGATGTCTGGGCCGAGTGGTGCCAGCCCTGCAAACAGCTCACACCCATCCTGGAAAAACTGGCCGAGGAGTACCGGGGTGCCTTTGTCCTGGCGAAAGTCAATGCTGAGGAGCAGCAGGAGCTGGCGGGGCATCTGGGGGTACAGAGCCTTCCCAACGTCAAGATCGTGAAACAGGGTCAGTTGCTGGATGAATTCAATGGGGCGCTGCCGGAAGGCGAGATCCGCGAGAAGCTGGATCAGCATGTGGATGCGCCGCCGGAAAGCGACCAGGAAAAGGTAAAGCGCCTCTGGTCCGAGGGGCAGCTTGAGGAAGCGGAAGCCGTGCTGATCCGGATGAATCAGCAGAACCCCGAGGATTATGACGTGCTGATCGATCTGGCTCGCTTGAGGCTGGAGCAGGAGCAGGTGGAAGAGGCGCGTGCCATCTATGAAAGCCTGCCCGGGGAAGAGCGCCTCAAGCCTGGCGCCAAGCAGCTGGAAGCCCGGTTTGAGTTTGAGGAGCAGGCGCGGGATATTCCACCCGTGGCGGAGCTCCAGGCCCGCCTGAAAGAGGACCCGTCAGACGTGGCCGCGATGAATCAGCTGGCCACCCACGGCATCATGGCCGGTGACCACGAAGCCGCCATGGAGCTTCTGCTGAAATCGGTCCAGACCGAGAAGGATTTCGAGGACGGTGCGGCCAAGAACACCCTCATCAAACTTTTTGATCTGCTGGGCAATGAGAATCAGCTGGTGCGGCAGTATCGGCGGCGCCTGTTTGCGATGATGTACTGACTGGCGAGGCAGAGTCGCGTCTGCGGATTAACAGAAGGATTCGCGCACGGTTACTTGGTTGTCATGGCTCCGGATAGGGCTTATCTTTCCTGAAGCCCCAGATGACCAAATTGGGGCAAGAGGATCGGACCACGCCGTGGTCGGTCTGCTATCAAGGAAGTGAACAACCAAGTGGAGATTCAAAATGAGGAAAACACTGTTAGCAGCAGCGCTCGTTGCAACTTCTTTCGGTGCCCAGGCAAGTGCACCTGGCGGTTCCGGCTGTGGCTGGGGCAACATGCTGTTTGAAGGCAGCAACGGCATGCCCATGCATCTTCTCGCAACCCTGGTGAATGGGACCTCCGGCAACCGCACCTTCGGCATTACCTCCGGCACTAACGGCTGTGACACCAGTGGTGCACTGTCCTACAACGGCGAAAACATGCTGGCCCAGGCTGGGGTCATGGAAGAAGTGGCTCAGGATATGGCAATGGGCGATGGCGAAGCACTGACAGCGCTTTCCGTCTCCATGGGTATCCCGGCTGAAGAGCGCGCCCACTTCAAGAAGACCATGCACGAAAACTTCAACACCATCTTCCCGAGCGAAGACGTGACCGCTGAAGAAGTCATGGGCAACATCCAAACCGTCATGAACAAGGACAAGCAGCTGGCAAGCCTCAGCTGATTGCCACGCCATACCGCCGCCCGGCCCTGTGCCGGGCGGTTGTTCCTTCCCCCGGGCAAACCACCGATGAAATCAATAAACCTGGCACTGATACTGGTGCTGGCCAGTGCGCCGTTGTGGGCGCGGGCCACAAATGAGGAACTGGCGGAGCACCCCCGCTGGAAGGCGCTGCTCCACATCAATGAGGGGACCACCTGGCGGTACCAGGGGCGCAGCTACATCGACGATCCGGAGTTCTTCCTGCATGAATCCGGCGCCACCGATGCGCACGCCGAGCTGGACGCGAGTATTGAACAGCTCCGTCCGGCGGAAAGCGAGGCGCGCTGTGACTTTCCGGCCCGCTACCGTTTCCTGAGCCAACAGCTGGATTGGCCCGATGACGGGGCCCTGAGCCACTGCAGTGATTACCAGGAGTGGCGCGAGGCCATGCCCGAGGAGCGGGTCGCCCTGATTTTCCCCGCGTCCTACCTGAACAGCCCGTCCTCCATGTTCGGCCATACGCTGCTGCGCATTGACCGTGGCAACGATGAGGACGGGGTCTGGCTTTCCCGTGCCATCAACTTCGGCGCCACGGTGCAGGGGCAGGAGAACTCCATTCTCTACATCTACCGGGGGCTGTTCGGCGGTTATCCCGGCTACTTCAGCAATGTCCCCTACATGAACAAGATCCGGGATTACGCCCATCTTGAGAACCGGGATATGTGGGAGTACCAGCTCAACCTCACGCAGGGCGAGCGGGAGTGGCTGCTCGCCCATCTCTGGGAGCTGGAGGATATTGAGTTTGATTACCTGTTTCTGGACGAGAACTGCTCCTTCCGTTTGCTGGAACTGATCCATCTGGCGCGGCCTGACAGTACCCTGATGGATGACTTCCGTTTTGCGGAGGTACCGGCCAATACCGTGCGCTCACTGGACCGTGCCGGCTTCATTGAGTCGGTGGACTACCGGCCGTCCAAGGCCAATGAGCTGGATGCACTGGTTGATCGCCTGAGTGCCAGCGAACAGGATCTGGCACTGGCGCTTGCGCGGGACGCCTCCGTGGCCGAAGAAGAAGCTTTCCAGGCACTGGCGCCCAGGAGCCGCAACCTGGTTGCCCGAGCGGCCTATGCCCATCTTCGGCTGCAGAACCGTGAGGGCGAGCGCAGCCAGGAGGTAGCCCAGCGTGGCCTTGCCCTGCTGCGGGTGGTGAATCGCACGCCTACCGTTCCCGATATCGACCCGCAGCGTCCCGTGTCGCCGGAGAAAGGCCATGGCACCAAGATGCTGGCCGCCGGTGGCGGCATGCTGGGTGATCGTGGGTTCGGGGAGCTCCAGGCGCGCTTCAGTTATCACGACTGGCTGGACAACCCGGAGGGCTATCTCAACGGGGCGGCGATTGAAGCCTTCAACGCCCGCATCCGCCGGACTGAGGGCGATGACCTGACCCTGGAGCAGCTGGATGTGGTCAATATCAAGTCCCTTGCGCCGCGCAACCGGTTCCGCAAACCGGTCTCCTGGTTCGTGAACGGTGGGCTGGATCGCCGCTTCATCGGCAGCAAGCGGCATCTGACCCGCCATGTCCAGGGCGGCCCTGGTCTGGCATGGGAGATGGGGCCCGTCATCCCCTACGCCTATGCCATGGCGAGGGCCGAGAACAACAGCGCGCATGATGTGCTGGTCTCCACGGCCGCCGGCGCCCGGGCCGGGGTACTCTGGTACGCTGAAAGCTTCCAGCTGGGGCTGGAGGCGGAAGGTCTGTACTATCACAACGACGATCGCCGCTATCGGCCTTCGGCCACGCTCAACGTGCCCGTGGGCCGCAACCATGCCCTGCGTGCCCGTATTGAGCGGGACGGCGGACCGGACCGGGCTGAAACGGAGTTCCATCTCTCATGGCGCTATTACTTCGACTGATCCTGCTGCTGACGCTGCTCGGGCTGGGGGGTTGCAGCGGCCTCTTCTTCTATCCCATGAACGACTGGGTGCAGAACCCGGCGCGCCAGGGGCTGGACTATGAGGACATCGTGCTCATCCACCCGGATGGTCAGCGCATCCACGGCTGGTGGCTGCCCTCGGCCACGGATGAGGTGCGCGGTACGGTGTACCACCTGCACGGCAATGCCCAGAACATCAGCACGCACCTGATGAATGTGGCCTGGCTGCCAGAGAAGGGTTACCAGGTACTGTTGATTGACTATCGTGGCTACGGCCTTTCCGAGGGGGAGCCGGATCTGGCCGGTGCCCGGAAGGATATCCAGCTGGGGCTGGACTGGCTGTACGCAGCGGATCGCGTGGATCCTCCACTGGTGGTGTTCGGGCAGAGTCTGGGCGCTTCGCTGGCCACCGGCGTGCTGGGCCGCAAGGAGAACGCTGGCAAGGGTGACTGCGTAATACTGGAGGCCGCGTTCACCAGCTACCAGAGCATTACCCGGGATGTGATGCACAAAAGCTGGGTGCTTTGGCCATTCAGTTTTGTGGTGGCGCCGCTGATGCCGGATGAGGCCAACCCCATTGACCGGGTTGCCGGTATTGCACCGAGGCCCCTGCTGATCATGCACAGCATCGACGATGGCATCATTCCGTTCGAACACGGCCGCGCCCTTTATGAGGCTGCTGCCGAACCCAAGACCTTCCAGCGCCTGAAGGGCGGGCATATCCAGAGTACCCGGGCGGAGGACGTGCGCCAGCGCCTGCTGGACTTCATGGATGAGGACTGCCCCTAGCGGCGCCGGTGGCGTTTCTTCGGAACGAACCCTGGCGGCTTGCTGCTGAGCCAGCGCGTGAACTCCGCCAGCTCGGGGATGGCCAGCAGCGTTTCAAGTGTGTTGTGGTGCAGGCCCAGCTGCTGCTCGCTGCGTACGTGGTGGATCATGTTGTGGCAGGGCCGACAGACCCAGCAGATGCGCTCCTCCAGTTCCTCCCGCGAGAAGCCTTTACGGAAGCGCTTCCTGCGGTGCAGCCGCCGCGGGATCAGGTGATGCTGGGTCAGGTCCGCGACGGCGCGCCCGCAGAGTTCACACTGAGACGGCCTGGGTGGTTTGCCATTCATAGCACGTGCAGACCCCGTGCGGTTTGGTTATTATCAGCGCTCATTCTATCGAGGTAGTTGTTCATGTCCGAGATCCGTCCTGCGACGGGCCAGGATGTGCCCGCCATCCACAGTCTTGCGGAGCAATGGGTTCTCCAGGGGCTGAGCAGCGCGGAGGCGCGTGACTATGGGTTTCTGGTCTCCAATTTTACCCCCGCGGAGTATCGCCGGTTCACGCAGGTCGCCAACGCTTTCTATGTGCTGGAACATGAGGGGCAGGTGGAGGCGTTCATACTGGCGCTCACCGATGATCGCATCAGCCCGGATGATCCCGTGAGCCTGTCGATCCATGACTACGATCCGGGCCCTTTCCTGCTGGTCAAGCAGATCTGCAGCCGGCGTGGCAGCAGCGTCCGGGGTGCCGCCACCGCACTCTACCGTTTTGTGAGCGAAGAATTCAGTGGTCTGCCGCAGTATGCGGCTATTGTGCTTGAGCCTGAAAACACCCGTTCCATCGGGTTCCACGAAAAGAGTGGTTTTACCCGCTGCTGCGAGCGGGATGCTCCTGATGGTCGCCGGCGTGGCATCTGGCGCAGGAGCGCCTCCTGATGGATGTGACACCGCCGGTGCAGCGCCGGAATGTGGAAGACAACCGGGTCGACATACTGATCCACGAATTCTATGTCGCCTCGGGCCTCTACCTCCATGAGGACCAGCTCAACTGGCAGAAGCTGCACCACCTCCTCTACGTCAACGTGGGCCTGGGAGCGGTGGCCGGGTTTGCGCTGGAAAATGGGGCCGGGCCCGTGACCGCACTTGGTTCGGAAACAATCTTTGTGCTGCTGGGTGTGATCGGCATCCTGGTGGCGCTTGCCTTCGGCACAGCGCTGTGGTTCGGCACGCTCTATCTCCAGAACCGCAAGGCGGCGCTTGCTGCGCTGGAGGCCCATCTCGCGGAGTACGGGGGCGAAGCAGTGGTCAACCTGCCCGCGCACCTGCAGATGATTTCCAGCCGTTTTGCGCGGGTCTCGCCGACCGTCTGGGTGCTGCGCCTGTTCCCGGTCATGCTGGCCCTGGTCTGGGCAGGGCTTGTGGGCACGGTGCTGCTGTGATGCCGGCGGCCCCTGCTCAGTCGGTGCTGCGCATCATGCGCCCCGAGCCAGTGAACTCCAACCCGTACAGGGTCTGATTGAACCCATCCCGGGAAATGGCCTGCTTCGGGAACCGGACCCCCTGCCACTGGATCTCCTGAACCCGCACATCAAAGTCTGTATTGACCACGGGCCGCCCCTGAACGGTCTCGATGAAACTCTGGACCCGGTATTCCGGCGGGTTGATCACGATCAGGGTTTGGCCGTCGCTGGCCGGGCTCGGGATTGACCGCCGGCGTGGGATTGAGAACTCCGGTTCCGGGAATACCAGCGACAGAATGTTCCGCTCATCCTCCACCCGGCGGGAGGGGCGATTGGATTCAGTGGTCATCAGCCCCAGCGCCATGCTGACGCTGGCCTGTTCCCCTGCGGTCTGCTGGATGGGGGGCATCTCGCCACCGGCAGCCGTTGGCCCGACAACGTTGAGGACATTACCGGCGTTGATATGGACGCCACCCAGTGCTGACTCATCCATCAGTTCCACCGCCTGGATGGAGCTGGCCATGAAGGTGCTGAGCAGGGCGGCCGCGAGGGTTTGGGGTCCCGTTTTCATGGCGGAGCTCCGGATCCGTGGAAGAAGGTGTCTATACAAAGTGTAATGTTTCGTTAAGAAAGGTCAAATTTTGTTCGCCGTCGTGAGGGATATCCGTTACTGAGCTGTGACCAATTACGCGCAATCCCTTTTTCATGAACTATGTTAGTGTCATGTGAAGCACGTCACGATAGACACGATGCAGGAGGGCCCTGATGCGCGAAGACGAGGATCCGGTCGAAACCCGGGAATGGCTGGAGGCACTGGAATCGGTTATCGAGTACGAGGGGGTTGAGAGGGCGGAGTACCTGCTTTCGAAACTCTCGGACAGGGCGACCCGCGCGGGCACGCCCATGCCCTACGCCATCACCACGCCCTTCCGCAACAGCATCCAGCCCACGGATGAGGCCCGCATGCCGGGTGATATGTTCATGGAGCGCCGCATCCGCTCGCTGATCCGCTGGAACGCGCTGGTCATGGTGATGCGCGCCAACCTGAAGCCCGGTGATCTGGGCGGCCACATTTCCACCTTTTCCTCGGCCGCGACCCTCTACGACGTGGGCTTCAACTATTTCTTCCACGGTGGCGATGACAAGCGCGAACCGGACCTGATCTATTTCCAGGGCCACGCCGCCCCGGGCATCTACGCCCGCTCCTTTCTGGAAGGGCGGCTCAGCCAGGAGCAGCTCGACCACTATCGTCAGGACACCCTCGAGAACGGCATCTCCTCCTATCCTCACCCCTGGCTGATGCCGGACTACTGGCAGTTCCCGACCGTTTCCATGGGGCTGGGCCCGATCCAGGCCATCTACCAGGCCCACATCATGAAGTACCTCCACAACCGGGAGCTGGTGGAAAGTGGCGACCGCAAGGTCTGGTGCTTCGTGGGCGACGGCGAATGCGACGAGCCTGAGACCCTGGGCGCCATCGGCCTGGCCGGGCGCGAGAACCTGGACAACCTCATCTTCGTGGTCAACTGCAACCTGCAGCGCCTCGACGGCCCCGTGCGCGGCAACGGCAAGATCATCCAGGAGCTGGAGGGCATCTTCCGCGGTGCCGGCTGGAACGTGCTCAAGGTGGTCTGGGGCCGCCACTGGGACACCCTGTTCGAGAAGGACACCGAGGGGGTGCTGCAGGAGGCGCTGGACCGCACCTGCGACGGCGAACTCCAGAACTACCTGAGCCAGGGCCCGGCCTACACCCGCAAGCACTTCTTCGGGCAGAGCCCGGAGCTGGCCGAGTTCGCCAGGGAGCTGACCGACGACGACATCCTGGCGCTCAACCGCGGCGGCCACGACCCCTACAAGGTCTACGCCGCCTACAACGAGGCGGTGACCAACAAGGGCCAGCCCACGGTCATCCTGGCCCACACCATCAAGGGCTATGGCTTCGGCAAGGGCGCGGAGGCGCAGAACATCGCCCACCAGGTGAAGAAACTGGATAAGGAGGGGCTCAAGGCGTTCCGGGATCGCTTCGGCGTGCCGGTGAACGACGACGAGCTCGACAATCTCCCGTACTACCGCCCGGCGGCGGACAGCCCCGAGATGCAGTACATGCAGAAACGCCGGCGCGATCTCGGCGGCCATCTGCCACGCCGGCGCCGTGATGCCCGTCCGCTCAAGATCCCGGAGCTCAAGACCTTCGACAAGCTGCTCGAAGGCACCGGTGAAAAAGAGATGTCCACGACCATGGCGTTCGTGCGCATGCTCACCATCCTGCTCAAGGACAAGCAGGTCGGCCAGCGCGTGGTGCCCATCGTGCCGGACGAGGCCCGGACCTTTGGGATTGAGGGGCTGTTCCGCCAGACCGGGATCTACACCTCCGAGGGCCAGAAGTACACGCCCGAGGACCGGGACCAGATCATGTACTACCGGGAGGACAAGAAAGGCCAGATCCTGCAGGAAGGCATCAACGAGGCGGGTGCGATGTCCGCCTGGATCGCCGCGGCGAGCGCCTACAGCAACCACGACTACCCGCTGCTGCCGTTCTACATTTTCTACTCCATGTTCGGCTACCAGCGGGTGGGCGATCTGTGCTGGGCCGCCGGCGACATGCGTGCCCGCGGCTTCCTGCTGGGCGGCACCTCCGGGCGGACCACCCTCAACGGCGAGGGCCTCCAGCACCAGGACGGCCACGGGCTGGTCCTGCACAACGTGGTCCCCAACTGCCTGACCTACGATCCGGCGTTCGCCTATGAGGTGGCCGTGATCATTCAGGAAGGCATGCGGCGGATGTACCAGGAAAACGAAAGCATCTACTACTACATCACGCTGCTCAACGAGAACTACCAGCACCCGCCCATGCCAAAGGGCGCGGAAGAAGGCATCATCCGGGGGCTGTACCAGCTGGAAGCCGTGAATGTCGCGGGCAAGGCGAAGGACAAGGCGCTCCGGGTCCAGCTGCTGGGCAGCGGCGCCATCCTCAACGAGGTGAGGGCGGCCGCGCAGATGCTGAAGGAGGAGTTCAAGGTGGGCTCGGACGTGTGGAGCGTGACCAGCTTCGGCGAGCTGGCCCGTGACGGCCAGCACGTAGCGCGCTGGAACCGCCTCCACCCGGACAAGAAAAACCGCACCTCCTGGGTGCATGACCAGCTCAAGGATCAGAAGGGGCCGGTGATTGCCTCCACGGACTATATCCGGCTGCAGTCCGAGCAGATCCGTGCCTTTGTGCCGGCCTCCTACCATGTGCTTGGCACCGATGGCTTCGGACGCTCCGATACCCGCTGGAACCTGCGATCCTTCTTCGAGGTGGACCGCTACCACGTGGTTACGGCCGCGCTGAACGCGCTGGCTGAGGAAGGCACCGTGGAGCAGGCCACTGTTATCGAGGCCATGAACCAGTACGGCATCGATGGCGACAAACCCAATCCAGCGTCCACCTGATCCGGCGGCAGAAGGAGGCACGGCACTATGAGTGAACAGGAAATCCGGGTTCCCGAGCTGGGCGGTGCGGAATCGGTTGAGATTGTAGGGGTTCTGGTCAGTGTGGGCGATTCGGTGAACACCGAGGATCCACTGCTGGAGCTGGAATCCGACAAGGCCACTGTTGAGCTGCCGGCACCCGCGGCCGGAAAGATCACCCGCCTGGATGTGAAGGAAGGCGATTCCCTCAAGGAAGGGGATCTCGTAGGCATGATGGATACCGCCGAGGGCGGCGACTCAGGCGACAGCGAGCAGGCCGGCGGTGACGCGGAATCGGCAGGAGACGATGACGCATCTGTAGGAGCGAGCTCCGCTCGCGATGGCGATGAGCCCCAGAACGCAGATGCTGGAGCTTCCGGCGGCGAGCAGACCATCCGGGTCCCAGAACTCGGCGGTGCGGACTCGGTGGAGATCGTCAGCGTGCTCGTCAGCGTGGGTGATTCGGTGAATGCCGAGGATCCCCTGCTGGAGCTGGAATCCGACAAGGCCACCGTCGAAATGCCGTCTCCCGCCACCGGAAAGATCACCCGCCTCGACGTGAAAGAAGGCGACTCCCTGAAGGAAGGCGATGTCGTCGGGACGATGGAGGTGGCGGGCTCCGGGGACGAAGGAGCGAGAAGCGGGGAACAAGGCACAGGCAGCAAGGCGCAAGGCGCAGTAGAGAGCGCGGCGCAGGAAGACACTGTAGGAGCGAGCTCCGCTCGCGATAACGCTGGCAGCCAGCAAGCAGCCTCCAGTCCGGCCCCGAGCCCCGAACCACCCTCTACCGCTGAGCCCTCCGGCAAACGCGTCCACGCCGGTCCCGCCGTACGCCGCATCGCACGCGAGTTCGGGGCGGACCTGCAACAGATCAAGGGCAGCGGACCCAAGGGGCGCATTCTCAAGGAAGACGTCCAGTCCTGGGTGCGCAACCAGCTTCAGTCCGGTGGCAGCAAGCCTGCCGGTGGTGGTGCCGGTATTCCAGAGGTGCCACTGCCCGACTTCAGCCAGTTCGGCGAGGTCGAGCGCCAGTCCATGACCAAGATCCAGCGGCTGACCGCACAGGGCATGCATCGCAGCTGGCTCAACGTGCCGCACGTCACCCAGTTCGAGAAGGCCGATATCACCGATCTGGAAGCCTTCCGCAAGGATCACAAGACCGAGGGCGAAAAGCGGGGCGTGAAAATGACGCTGCTGCCTTTCCTGATGAAGGCCTGTGCCCATGCGCTCACCACCTATCCGCAGTTCAACGTGTCACTGGATATGGCGAACGAGCAGATCATCCAGAAGCACTACTGCCACATCGGCATCGCAGTGGATACACCCAATGGGCTGGTGGTGCCGGTGATCCGGGATGTGGATCGCAAAAGTATCTGGCAGCTCGCGGAAGAAGCCCAGGAGCTGGCCGGCAAGGCTCGGGACAAGAAGCTCACCAACAACGACATGAGCGGTGCCTGCTTCACCATCACCAGCCTGGGGGGAATAGGGGGTACCGCTTTCACGCCGATCGTGAACTCGCCCGAAGTGGCGATTCTTGGCGCCTCAAAAGCCTCTATGGAGCCGGTCTGGGATGGCACCCAGTTCCAGCCACGGTTGATGCTGCCGCTGTCGCTGTCCTACGACCACCGGGCCATCAACGGGGCGGATGCAGCCCGCTTCAGTGCTTTGTTGTCGAGCGTTCTGGGCGATCTGCGTGAGTTGATTATGTAGGTGGATTAGCCTGGCCCGCATTGCAGGCCAGGCGCTTCATTGAGCGCTAGAGCGTCATGGCTGCAATCCAGCCGAAGACAATCAGCGGGATATTGTAGTGAATAAAGGTTGGGACCACGCTGTCCCAGATGTGGTCGTGTTGGCCGTCGGCGTTCAGGCCCGCCGTTGGGCCCAGGGTGGAATCGGATGCCGGTGAGCCTGCGTCCCCCAACGCGGCTGCCGTTCCAACCAGTGCCACAGTGGCCATGGGGGAGAAACCGAAGTTCAGTGCCAGCGGCACATAGAGCGATGAAATGATCGGGATCGTTGAGAAAGATGAGCCGATCCCCATGGTAATAAACAGACCCACTGCCAGCATGACCAGGGCGGCCAGTCCGGGGTTGTTACCTATGATATCCGTGGAGCTGGTCACCAGTGATTGAATGGCGCCACTGGCCTCCATGACACTGGCGAAGCCGGAAGCGGAAATCATGATGAACCCCACCAGTGCCATCATCCGCATTCCTTCGGTAAAGACCGTATCCTGCTCGCGCCAGTGGAAAACACCACTCACCGACAGGATCGCAAAGCCGAAGATACCGCCAACAACCATGGAACCACTGAGCAGCTGAACGGTGACTGTGCCGATGAGTGATAGCGCCAATACCCCCTTCTGCCAAAGCTTCAGGTGGCTGGCCGCTTCCTCTGGCGTCTCATCCCCGTGGGCAAGGTCGCGGTCTTCATAGGTGCGTTGGCTGCGATAACTGAATAACACCGCCACGACTAGACCGATGGCCATGCCGCTGATGGGGATGCCCATGGCCAGCGGTACCATATCCTCGGTCACCGCCAGTCCCATGTCCGCGCCGCTCTCGTTGATGTTTGCGAGCAGCAGGTCGTGAAGGAAGATGGAGCCAAAGCCCACTGGTAACAGCATATAGGGAGCGGTGATACCGAAGGTAATGACACAGGCCGCCGCACGGCGGTCGAGCTGCAGGTGATTCATGAATTTCAGCAGCGGGGGAACCAGAACCGGAATGAAGGCGATATGCACGGGGATCAGGTTCTGTGAGCTTACAGCTGCGGCGAGCAGGACTCCCAGCACCATCAGGATGATGCGCTGGCGGTGTGGAATTCCTCCATCAAGATGCAGCCTCTCAATCGCCTTGCGCGACAGCAGCTGGGTGATCCCGGAACGGGAAAGAGCCACGGCAAAGGCCCCAAGAACGGCGTAGGAAAGGGCCACCTTGGCGCCCCCACCCAGTCCGTCATTGAATGCGCTCAGGATCTCGTTAATAGGCATGCCTGCCCAAAGACCGCCCACCAGGGTGGCCACGATGAGGGCGAAGACAACGGAAACACGGGCAAGACTCAGGGAAACCATCACAAGGATGGCCAGGACAACGGCGTTCATTAAACAGGCTCCTGGGGGTACGTACTTGCAGTCCACACTGTGGGGACGCAAAAGCGCCATATTTTCGCTTGCCAGACCCGCCGCCGTCACCTGGGTGATCATCAATCCAGCCTTTATGCCGCGATTGGGCGCCCGCGATACCCATGCCAGTGGCAGGCACGTTACAGTAAGGGCCAAGTACGACACTGAATGGGGCACGTGATCCCCGGGTAATCATAGGACCAACTCAATGCTCAGGCGAACCAAAATAGTTTCAACGCTCGGCCCGTCCACGGACTCGGCCGAATCGATTGCCGCGATTATACGGGCGGGGGTTGATGCGACGCGGCTCAACTTCTCCCATGGCAGTGCTCAGGAACATATCAATCGGGCCAAGCGGGTCAGGGAAGCCGCTTCTGCCCAGCAGCGTTTTGTCGCGCTGCTGGCGGATCTCCAGGGCCCGAAGCTGCGGATTTCGGGGTTCAGGGAGAACAAGGTAACCCTGAAAGCCGGCCAGTCGTTCGTGCTGGACGCCACCCTGGCGAAGGATGCCGGCACCAACGAGCAGGTGGGCATCGATTATGAACAGTTGGTTGATGACGTGACGCCGGGGGACGTTCTGGTCCTGGATGATGGCGCCATCGAAATGGAGGTGGTGTCGGTGGGCGATAACAGCATCACTTCCCGGGTTCTGGTTGGCGGTGTTCTTTCCGACAACAAGGGACTGAACAAGCGTGGCGGTGGGTTGTCCGCTAATGCGCTTACGGCTAAAGACAGAGAGGATATTGTGACGGCCGCCCGATTGGGGGCCGACTACGTGGCGGTGTCCTTCGTGCGCAGTGGCGAGGACTTGCATACGGCGCGCCGGCTTTTGAAAGAGGCCGGCTCTGATGCGGGGGTGGTTGCTAAAATTGAGCGTGCCGAACTGGCCCATGATGAGGCCGCCCTGGATGCGGTCATTGAGGCATCCGACGTGGTCATGGTGGCGAGGGGCGATCTTGCGGTGGAGATCGGTGATGCTGAGTTGGTCGGTGTTCAGAAGCACATCATCCATCGCGCCCGGGTGCTGAACCGCGGTGTCATCACCGCCACCCAGATGATGGAGTCCATGATTACCAGTCCCATGCCGACCCGTGCGGAGGTTTCCGACGTGGCCAACGCGGTGATGGACTACACCGATGCCGTCATGCTTTCTGCTGAGACAGCGGTGGGCGACTATCCTGTGGAGGCAGTGAAATCGATGGTGCGGATCTGCCTGGGCGCTGAAAAGCATCCCACCATGGGTCAGTCCCAGCACCGTATCCATGAAGCCATGGCGCATGTGGACGAGGCGGTGGCATTATCCGCCATGTATGCGGCCAATCATCTAGAAGGCGTTACAGCCATTATCTGTATGACGGAGTCGGGGGCAACACCCAGGTTGATGTCCCGGATCAAGTCCAGCCTGCCCATCTTCGCCTTTTCGCGACACCATGCCACACAGCATCGCGTGGCCCTGTTGCGCGGGGTTCAGACGGTTCCCTTTGATGCCTTCGAGATTCCCAATGAGAAGACGAACGCTTTGGCGGTTCAACAATTGGTGCGCTGGGGCGTGGTGGCAGAGGGGGATCGTGTGGTGATCACCAAGGGCGACTACGTGAATGCCCAGGGGGGCACGAACACGATGAAAATTGTCCGGGTCGGGGCGGACATCCAGTAAGCGTGGTTACCGCCCCGTCTCGGGGCAACCGTTACTGTGGCTGTGCCAGTGTGGCGCAGGCCGGCTTTTTGCGTTCACCTAGTAAGCCATTATCTGATATCGGCAAAACCCATAAGCAAAGAGTGATAAATGGGTTAAAGCGATAACCTCTGCCTGTTATCCTTTAGGCCATCGTGCTATTGGAAAACAGGTGCTTATTCCTGATGACTCTATCATCAAGCAACTCACCCCTGACCGACGAGCAGGCCCGACAGCTCAATGACGTGCTGGGTAACCTCGAAGGTCACCAGATTGACTGGCTCTCCGGGTATCTGGCCGGCTGGCGTGCCGCCCAGACCGGCCAGCCCTCCGCCGGTGGGGCCGCTGCGGTGGCCAGCGTGGAAGCGCCCTCACTGACCGTGCTCTACGGCTCCCAGACCGGCAATGCCGAGGGTGTGGCCGAGATGCTCGGCGAGCAGGCCAGTGCCCGGGGCATCAAGGCCTCGGTCGTGGATATGGCGGATTACAAACCCCGCCAGCTCAAGAGCGAGAGCTTCGTGGCCGTGTTGGCGTCGACTCATGGCGAAGGCGACCCGCCGGACGGCGCCCTGGACTTCCACGAGTTCATACACAGCCGCAAGGCCCCCGGGCTCAAGGGCGTCCATTACGGCGTGCTGGCGCTGGGCGACACCAGCTACGAGCATTTCTGCCAGACCGGCAAGGACTTTGATGCGCGCTTTGCGGAGCTGGGTGCCAGCCAGCTGGTTGAACGGGTGGATTGCGACGTCGACTACGATGACCCGGCAGAGACCTGGGTGACGGCCATGCTGGATGCCATCGAGGCGAAGGCGGGTGCGGCAGTCTCCGCTGGCAGTGGGCAGAGTGCGGGCGGAGCGCCCGGCAAGTCCCAGTACGACCGCAAGAATCCCTTCCCGGCGCCGGTGCTTGAGAACCTGGTGCTCAACGGCCGTGGCTCCAACAAGGAGACGCGCCACATTGAGCTCTCCCTGGAGGATTCCGGGTTGACCTACAGGCCCGGCGACGCCGTGGGCATCTACCCCCAGAACAACCCCAACCTGGTGGCAGCCATCATTGAAAAACTGGGGCTGGACCCGGAAGAGACCGTCTCACTGGGCGAGACCCAGACCACTCTGTCCAAGGCCCTGATGCATTACCGTGAGATCACCGTGCTCACGAAGCCGCTGATGGAACAGTGGGCGGCTTACTGCGGGGATGCGGAACTGCAGAAGCTGGTGGGCGACCAGGCGGGACTGACGGACTGGATGCGTGGCCGTGATCTGCTGGATCTGATTGAAACCTGGCCGGCGGAAGGGCTTGGGGCGGACACTCTTACAGGCATGCTGCGCAAGCTGCCACCCCGTCTCTATTCCATCGCCTCCAGTCAGGCGGCGGTGGATGAAGAGGTCCACATGACCGTGGCGGCGGTGCGTTACGAATCCCATAACCGGGAACGGGAGGGCGTTGCCTCCACCTGGCTGTCGGACCGGCTTGAGGACGACGCCACGGTTCCGGTGTATATTGATCCGAACAAGAACTTCAAGCTGCCGGAAGATGATGATGCGCCTGTCATCATGATCGGGCCGGGAACCGGCGTGGCGCCCTTCCGGGCGTTCATGCAGGAGCGCGAGGAACGTGGCGCCCGGGGGCGGAACTGGCTGTTCTTCGGTGAGCAGCACTTCCACATGGATTTCCTCTATCAGAGCGAGTGGCTGACATGGCGCCGACAGGGGCTGCTGGATCACCTCACCGTGGCCTTTTCCCGGGACCAGGAGGAGAAGGTGTATGTCCAGAACCGGATCCGGGACTACGCCACGGAGCTCTGGAGCTGGCTGCAGGACGGCGCCTACCTCTACGTCTGTGGCGATGCGGATGCCATGGCACCGGACGTGAACGAGGCCCTGATCGACGTGATTGCCCATGAAGGCAACAAGAGCCGTGATGAGGCCACCGAATACCTGCGGGATCTTGCCCGCGAGAAACGTTACCAACGGGATGTGTACTGATGGCCGATAAACTCCCAGAAGCCGAGATCATCAAGCGCGAGAGTCGCTACCTGCGTGGCACCATTGCGGAGAGCCTGGCGGATGAGGCCACGGGTGCCATCGCGGAAGCGGACACCAAGCTGACCAAGTTCCACGGCAGTTACCAGCAGGACGACCGCGACGTGCGCGACGAGCGCCGCAAACAGAAGCTGGAACCGCTGTACATGCACATGGTGCGTCTGCGTCTGCCGGGCGGGGTGCTCACACCAACCCAGTGGCTGGGCCTGGATGAGGTGGCCGATGAGTGCGCCAACCATACACTGCGGCTGACCACGCGCCAGACGTTCCAGTTCCATGGCGTGTTCAAGAACAAGATGCGCACCCTGATGCAGCGGGTGAACGCCCTGGGGATTGATTCCAAGGGTGCCTGCGGTGATGTGAACCGCAACGTGGTTTCCAACGTGAACCCGCACGAGTCGCAGCTCCATGCGGAGATTCACCGGCTCTCCGATGAAATCAGTGAGCGCCTGATGTGGCGCTCCAGTGCCTACGCCGAGATCTGGCTGGGCGAGGAGTGCGTGCACCGTGTGGGCGAAGAGGAAGAGCCCTTCTACAGCTACTACTACCTGCCGCGTAAGTTCAAGATTGCGCTGGCGGTTCCGCCGGAGAACGACGCGGACGTCTTCGCCAACGACATTGGCCTGATCGCCATTGTTGAAGGCGGCGAGCTGCGTGGCTTCAACATCGCTGTGGGCGGCGGCATGGGCACCACTTACGGCGAGCCCGAGACCTATCCGCGCCTGGGCACAGTCGCCGGTTTTGTGCCGGCGGACCAGGCGGCGGATGCCTGCGTGGCGATCACCGCCATCCAGCGCGACCATGGCATGCGCACCAACCGTTCCCACGCGCGCTTCAAGTACACCATTGATGACCATGGCCTGGACTGGCTCCGTGAGAAGTTCACCGAGTACCACGGTCAGCCGATGGAAGAGGCGCGGCCCTATGAGTTCGATCACAACGGTGACCGCTTTGGCTGGGTCGAAGGTGAGAACGGCAACAGCCACCTGACACTGCACATCGACAGTGGCCGGATCGCAGACTGGGATGGTTACCCGCTGCGTACTGGCCTGCGTGAAATCGCCAAAGTGCATACGGGTGAGTTCCGTATTACCTGTAACCAGAACCTGGTGCTGGCTAACGTTACCCCGGAGCAGAAGGACACCATCCAGCGCCTGGTGGATCAGTACGGTCTGCGTGATGGCACTAAAGCCACGCCGCTGGCCCGCAATGCGATGTCCTGCGTGGCCTTCCCGACCTGTGCCCTGGCCATGGCGGAGTCCGAGCGCTACCTGCCGACGCTGGTGGAAAAGCTGGATGAGCTTATGGCCAAGCACGGACTGTCGGATCAGGCGCTCAACGTACGGGTGACCGGTTGCCCGAACGGCTGCGCGCGGCCCTACCTGGGTGAGATCGGCCTGACCGGCAAGGCGCTGGGCAAGTACAACCTGTACCTGGGGGCGGACCATAAGGGTGAGCGCATGAATCGGCTCTACCGTGAAAACATCGATGAGGCGACCATTCTGGGGATCCTCGATCCGATGCTGGAGCGGTATGCGGCTGAGCGGGAGGCCGGGGAGTACTTTGGGGATTTCCTGGTGCGTGCCGGGATCGTCGAGGCGGAGCGGACGCCGGCGATGTTCCATGAAGCGTTGGCTACGGAGTAAACCTTAGACCGGGGCGGAGAGTGCGGCAGGGCTGGACGGGAAGCCCTGCCGTACTCTCCTTGCTAGCTTGATGCTTGTATTCAATAAAAAACCCGGCTCGTAAGCCGGGTTTTTTGTGTCGTGCCGCCGGACTGGTTACTTCGGCTGCTTGACCGTCCGCAGGTAAGGCTTGTGCGTGACGTAGCCTTCCGGGTACTTCTTCTGCGCTTCCTCGTCGCTGACGCTCGGCGGGATGATCACGTCTTCGCCGTGCTTCCAGTTAACCGGCGTGGCAACGGTTTCCTTGGCGGTCAGCTGGCAGGAGTCCAGCAGGCGCAGGACTTCGTCAAAGTTCCGGCCGGAGGTCATCGGGTAGGTGAGCATGGCCTTGATCTTCTTGTCCGGCCCGATGATGAACACGGAGCGCACGGTGGCGTTGTCCGCCGGTGTGCGGCCTTCGGCTTCGCCTTCCTCGTCCGCCGGCAGCATGTCGTACTTCTGGGCAACGTTCAGGTCGGTGTCACCGATCATGGGGTAGTTCGGTGCACAACCCTGGGTTTCCTCGATGTCCTTTGCCCAGCTGGCGTGATTGTCGACCGGGTCAACGGAAAGGCCGATGATCTTGGTGTTGCGCTTGTCGAACTCGGGCTTCAGCTTGGCCATGTAGCCCAGCTCGGTGGTGCAGACCGGTGTGAAGTCCTTCGGGTGAGAGAAGATGATGGCCCAGCTGTCGCCGATCCACTCGTGAAAGTTGATCTGGCCTTCGGTGGTCTGGGCGGTGAAGTCCGGTGCTGTCTGTCCGATTCTGAGGGTCATGGAATGTCCTCCTGCGGGTTGGGTGGATGACCATTAGGATATATAAACAGTGATTTTTATCAAAATGGGTTTTATGGATAACGTTATGCGGTTCTCTTCATGGTTTCGACAACCTGTGAGGTTGGTGTTGCAGCGTGAAGCCGGAAGATCCTGCGCAGGGACTATCACGTAGGTCGGGGCATATGAATCAGGATGTCGGCTTATGAAGCTTGCCTTTATCGATCTTGAGACCACGGGAGGAAGTGCCTCGGGTGACCGCGTCACCGAGATTGGCCTGCGTCTCTGGGAAGACGGCGAGGTCATAGAGGAATGGCAGACGCTGGTGAATCCGGAGCAGACCATTCCGCACTACATCGAGTCCCTGACCGGCATCACCAATGCCATGGTGGTGGATGCGCCGCGTTTTGACGAGGTGGCGGAGATCTTCCGTGAGAAGGTGGGTGATGCGGTCTTCGTGGCGCATAACGCGCGCTTTGATTACGGCTTCATCAAGGCGGAGTTCCGGCGGCTGGGGAAGGCCTTTGCGGCGCCGGTGCTGTGCACGGTGAAACTCTCCCGCCGGCTGTACCCGGAATACCGGCGCCACAACATGGATGCCCTGATCGAACGCCACGGGCTGGATCCGGGGCCGCGGCACCGGGCCATGGGCGATGTGGCGTCCATGTTCCAGTTCTTTGAGCGGATCCGGTCTGAGCAGGGCGTGGAGCCTGTGGCGGAGACGATCCAGGCTTTGCTGAAGCGCCCGAGTATCCCCTCCCATATCTCGCCGGACATCCTGGACGAGCTGCCGGATACGCCCGGAGTCTACCGTTTCTATGGTGAGAATGACGTACTTCTGTACGTGGGCAAGAGCACCAATATTCGCCAGCGGGTGGCGTCCCATTTCTCCGGGGATCACAACAGCAGCCGGGGCGTTCAGCTTTCCCAGAGCATGCGGCGGGTAGACTGGACGGAGACGGCCGGGGAGCTTGGCGCGCTGTTGCTGGAACTGCACCAGATCAAGACGCTCAAGCCGCTGTACAACCGGCGCTCGAGGGCGGCCAAGCGGCTGGTGAGCATTGCGCTTTCAGAGACAGAGGCCGGTTATCTGGGGGCGGAGCTGAGCTGGCGGATCGACCCCTCGAATCTGGATCAGTACCACGGGCTGTTCCGCTCCAAGAAGGATGCGCAGAAGGCGCTCCAGGGCATTGCCCAGAAGAATGAGCTGTGCAACCGGCTGCTGGGGCTTGAGAGCGGGCCGGGGCCGTGCTTCCAGCGGCGGTTGGGGCGGTGTCGGGGCGCCTGTGAGGGTGAAGAGGATGTGACCCGGTACAATCTGCGCACGAAGATCGCCTTCCACAGCATGCAGTTGACGACCTGGCCCTGGGAGGGGGCGATCGGGGTAGTGGAGGCGAATGAGGCCATGGGTAGAATGGATATCCATGTGCTTTATAATTGGGCGCATCTTGCGACGGTTCACAGTGAGGCGGAGCTGCGGGATCTGGAGCCGGGGCGTGAGCCGCTGGCGTTTGATCTGGATTCGTACAAGCTGCTGGTTAAGTATGTGATGGCGCCTTCGCATCGGTTGCGGGTTATTGAGTGCCCTTGGGTGCCGCGGCCGGAGGTTGTTTGGCCCTCTGATTATCAGGACTGAAGTGTGGTTGCCGGGGAGTGGTGTTGGGACTGCTTCCCGGGAAACGCCACGAGTACATCCCTGTAGGCTGCTCTTCCGCCATCCCTGGCTCCAGAGCTTCCCGGGAAGCAGTCCCAACACCACTCCGTCCAAGTGTTCTGCAATTCGCTGTGAGTGGACATTTTCCGAACTAAGAGCTGACTGAATGAGTAATTCCTCCGTAAATCGAGCCACCTTCGATGAAGTCATGGTCCCCACCTACGCCCCCGGTGATGTGATTCCGGTGAGCGGTGAGGGGGCCCGTGTCTGGGATCAGGAAGGGAATGAGTACATTGATCTGGCCGGAGGGATTGCGGTGACGGCTCTGGGGCATTCGCATCCAGGTGTGATGGCGGCGCTGCAGGAGCAGGCGGCGAAGATCTGGCATGTGAGCAATGTCATGACCAATGAGCCGGCGCTGCAGCTTGGGCAGTATCTGTGCGAGAACACCTTTGCGGAGAAGGCGTTTTTTGCGAACTCCGGGGCGGAGGCGAATGAGGCGGCGTTCAAGCTGGCTCGCCGTTACAGCTGGGATCATCATGGGGACGGCCGGCACGAGATCATTGCCTTTGATGGCAGTTTCCATGGGCGGACGCTGTTCACCGTGGCTGTCGGCGGGCAGCCGAAGTATCTGGATGGGTTCCGTCCGGGGCCGGAAGGGGTCCGGCATGCGACGTTCAATGATGCGGCGTCGGTAAAGGAGCAGATCTCGGATAGGACCTGCGCCATTGTGGTGGAGCCTGTTCAGGGGGAGGGCGGTGTGCGCCCGGCGGATTACGGGTTCCTGCGCGAGCTTCGCCGGATCTGTGATGACAACGGGCTGCTGCTGATCTTTGATGAGGTCCAGTGTGGCGTGGGCCGCACCGGGCGTCTCTATGCCTACCAGGATTACCATGTGGAGCCGGACATCCTGACCACGGCCAAGGCGCTGGGGAACGGCTTTCCGATATCCGCGATGCTGACGCGGGCAGACATCGCGGCCAGTTTCACGGTCGGTACTCATGGCACCACCTACGGAGGGAATCCGCTGGCCTGCGCTGTGGCCCGCCGTGTACTGGAGTTGGTGAACACCAAAGAGGTGCTGGACGGTGTGCCTAAACGCCAGCAGCGGCTGTCTGACTGGCTCGAGGCCATGGCTGAGGAGACGGGATTATTCCGTGATGTACGAGGCAGGGGGCTGCTGATGGGAGCGGAACTGGCCGCCCCCTACGATGAGAATACCAAGGCCTTTGTTTCGGCAGCGCTGGAAGCCGGTGTGCTGGTTCTGGTGGCCGGCGGCACGGTGCTGCGCTTCGCGCCGCCGCTCAACATTCCCATGCCGGACCTGAACGAGGCGCTGGACCGGCTCGAAGCCGCATGGAAGGCTCTCAGCTAGAGCCTTCCCCGGCCTCATCCCTGGCGCGCTTGGCCTGGCGGCGTTGCTCGATGACCTCCGCCGCCTCGGCGCCCACGTGGGCCTCGCCGCGTTCCTTTGCCAGTCGGATCTGGCGTTCACGCTCCGCGAAGCGCGCCATCTGTTCCTCGGTCAGCGAATCGTAGCACTTGGGGCAGCTGATGCCCTGCTGGTATTTCGGTGACTGTTTGTCGTCCTCGGTGATCGGGCGCCGGCAGGCGTGGCACTGGTCGTACTGGCCGCGCTCCAGGTTCTGGTTCACCGCCACACGCTCGTCGAAGACAAAACACTCGCCGTTCCACAGTGACTGCTCTTCCGGCATCTCCTCGAAGTAGCGCAGGATGCCCCCTTCAAGGTGATAGACCTCCTCGAAGCCCTGTTCCTTCAGATAGGCGGTGGACTTCTCGCAGCGAATGCCACCGGTGCAGAACATTGCGATCTTGCGGTGCTTCTGCGGGTCCAGGTTCTTTTCCGCGTACTCCGGGAATTGGCGGAAGGCCTCGGTGCCGGGGTTGATGGCGTTCTGGAAGGTGCCGACCTCCACCTCGTACTCATTACGGGTGTCGATCACCGTGACTTCCGGGTCCTGAAGCAGCTGGTTCCATTCATGGGGCTTCACGTAGGTGCCGGCGGACTGCTTCGGGTCGATACCGTCCATGCCCATGGTGACGATCTCGCGCTTGAGCTTCACCTTGGTGCGGTTGAATGGCTGGATGTCCGTCTCGGAATCCTTGTAGTCGATTCCGTCGAAGCGCGGGTCCTCGGCCAGGCGTGCCTTGAGAGCGGCGATTGCATCGTGGGAGCCGGCCACGGTGCCGTTGATGCCCTCGCGGGCCAGCAGCAGGGTGCCGCGGATGCCCTGTTCCAGCAGGAACTGGCGCAGCGGCTCACGCAGCTGTTCGTAGTCGTCCAGGCGCACGAACCGATAGAGTGCGCAGACGGCGTAGGTCGTCATCGGATTGTCCTCCGTTGCGGGCTGGAACGTAAAACCAGAGCAATGGTGAAGTGCGGATTGTACCCAATGTGCTTCACCGTTTGCCATCGAATCGGTATTCTGGCCAATCACTGTTAGTTGGCGGTATAAGAGCAGACTCGTGCGTCCTATTGATCCCAAGTACTATTACCGGCGTTTCCTCCATCCACGCTACTGGCCAACCTGGATCCTGATCGGGGTTCTGCGCATGCTCGCCTATTTGCCACTTCCGGTACTGCAGGCGATCGGACGGGGCCTGGGCTGGCTGAGTTACCTGATCGGCGCGGAGCGGCGCACGATTGCCCGCACGAACATCTCACTGTGCTTCCCGGAAATGTCCGCGAAAGAGCGGGAGAAACTGGTCCGTGAAAGCATCATCGCCACCACCAAGGGCTACGTTGAGAGCCCCAAGGCCTGGTGGGGGAACATGAAACCCCACATTGAGCGGCTTGAGGTGCACGGCAAGGAGCACCTCGAGGAAGCCCGCGGTCGTGGCAAGGGCATCCTCATGCTGGGTGGCCATTTCAGCATTCTGGATTTTGCTGGGCCCTTCGCGGATGCCGTGTTCGACTTCAACCACATGTACCGGCCCAACAATAACCCCCTGTTTGATGCGGTCATCGAGCGCAACCGGCGCAAGTTCAGCGGGGCGGCGTTCAACAAGCGCCAGCTGAGGCAGATGATCAACTTCATCAAGGAAGGCAATATCGTCTGGTACGGCTGCGACCAGGATTTCGGCCCCCGTTACAGCGTCTTCGCTCCCTTCTTCGGGGTCCAGGCCGCCACGCTCACCACGCCCGCCTGGATCGCCCGGGAGACCGGCGCCACGGTGCTGTTCCTGAGCCAGTTCCGGGACGGTAATGGCGTTTACAGCGTGCATTTCTCGCCGGTCTTTGAGGACTACCCCACCGACGATGAGGTGGAGAACGCGACCCGTCTCAACCAGGAGATTGAGAAGATGGTCCGGCGTTATCCTGAGCAGTACCTCTGGGTACACCGCCGCTTCAAGACACGGCCGAAAGGCGAGCCCAGTGTCTATCCGCCGAAAAAGAAGACATTCATGAAGAAGCTGCGCAAGATGATGCGGGGCTGAACCCCGCGCATCCGCAAAGCAACCAGGAGCCGCGCAAATGGCACGAACCGTTTTCTGCCGCAAGTACCAGCAAGACATGGAAGGCTTGGACTTCGCGCCGCTGCCGGGCGCCAAGGGCCAGGAGATCTACGAGAACGTCTCCAAGCAGGCCTGGGAGGAATGGCAGGCGCGCCAGACCCGCCTGATCAACGAGAAGCACCTGAACATGCTGGACCCGAAGGCCCGGGAGTACCTGCAGGAGCAGATGGAGGCGTTCTTCAACAATGAGGAGTCCGACGAGGCTGACGGCTTCGTACCTCCGGAAGAATAAGGCTAGTTCGGGCCCCGGCTCTTGACGTGGGGGCTCCGAACCGGTTTAATAACGCCCCGTTGTCGCCCGGATAGCTCAGTCGGTAGAGCAGTGGATTGAAAATCCTCGTGTCGGTGGTTCGATTCCGCCTCCGGGCACCACTAATATCAAACACTTAGCCCGCCTTGTGCGGGCTTTGTTGTTTCTGGGTGTCTACATTTCGTCTACGGCGCTAATCCTTTCCAATTTAATGGGATGATGCTTCCCATGGATATCCTTACCCCAAGGGATCTGATCATAATTGTTTCTGGTCTTTGTAAGCACCGAATACCATTTACGGGGATTGTGGTGTTAGACCCAGGTGATTAACTCCCTCGGAAAACGGAGAGATATCTATGCCGAAGCTTGAACCTCAACTCTTGTTGCCACGTTGCCCTCATTGTGCGATCGCTACACCTAATCTATCGCATAGGGATTTTTTTGAGACAAAAGACCACAACCAGAGAAATGCGCGGGTATGGGCAATCTACGTCTGCGGTCGTTGCGGTGGTGTAGTTACAGCGT